>JAMDDZ010000135.1 GCA_023488565.1 Bacillota bacterium
CGGGGGATGCCATGAGCGCTTCAGTGATATGCCGTCCAATGCTCTGCATCAGCGCTTGGGCCCCCGTTTCGATGGCCTCTAGCGTCGTCATGGCCTGCCGTACGGCAGGCGATGCAAAATCGCTTGCGCGACCATGGCACTCTCTTCCTGTCCCCACTGTTCCAGCGTACGATCCCCCTTGTTTTTGCGAGCATCCGCGACTATCATAGTGATAACTCCTCCTCATTGGTCTCTAGACCTTCAGTGATGAGGAGTTATTTCGTCATCGCATCCTCAAAATCCTTTGCCATCGCTTCCCACTGTTCAATTTCTCAGGAGAATGAGAGTCTTGCGGACCTCGCGAGAGTGCATCAATAGCGTCGCGCTCTTGGCACATCCCATGATCTAACATAACTGGCATTTTGTGCCTCACGATATTAAGGCGCACCCAATTCAGTTCCAAGGAATCAAGGTTTCCGAGAACTAATCCGCCGCCATGAATCACATACACCCCGGGCAGATCGTCAGATCCTAACGCAGGGCGGTAAATCCTAAGCGGTATCGGAGGCGTGCTGTTTGTTGCCTGGACTTGCCGATTGTCTATGGTCACACCATCGGGTGCCGCTGCCCGTTGCAACCGTTCCACGACCCGCGTTTGACTGATCTGCCGCTGCCTGGGCAAATTATCCCAATCAATAGGCTCAAGGGGCACTTGCACCAGTAAGGCCGCCAATTCCGGATCTGTCTGGGGATGAATCATCGGCAAACCCACTCCTTCGACAACGCTGCAAAGTATGGCCATCATAGCACGACAAGTAATGCACCGACAACCACAGTGGCAAACCACTTTTCCTCACGTTTCACTGCCCCTTAACGGGGGTCTTTTTCTTCCTATGGCGACACTAATTTTAAAAACCATCGACTAGTTGTTCTCCGGGCTACCCGGCGGAGCCGCAGATGGCCCCGGGGCACCTTCGGAAAAGGCCCGATAGGCCAGAAAAAAGATGGTGTGATTTCTCTGCTTAACCCGAAACCCGAGGGGTACCGCATATTCGGCCTGAATCCAGTAAGTGTATGTATAATGCAGAGGGTTGGTTCGAGGAATCAGGGTAATTTTATACACTGGCACCGCTTTCCGAGGCTCTTTAGCCACCTGGATCCAAAAGGAATTGGCAAGCCATTTCGTGTGAATAGCCCAGGGCAATATCCAAGAACTCTGTCCTAACCGCTGGTGTACCAACTGGTGTCCCTGCCCAATGGTCAATTGATTTCCCAGACGGGCTACTACCCGTTGGATAGTTCCGGTATTCGATTCATTCTCAAATCGCCATTGATATTGGTTGGCGTCATAGAAATTCCAATTGTCGCCTGAAGAGGAAAACGTCCACGTTTCCGGCGTCAACGGCAAATCGCTCCACCCCAACGTATTTAGTGAGACGCTAGCGGTTCTCAATCTCCATGTAACCACGAAATGCCCACCAATGAACACTTGCTGGGCCCGACCTAAAAGACGTTTAGCCGAAACCAAAGGCAAGTTCGGCGTAGCCAAAATCCTTGGTGCAAACACCGTCACCATGAACCCGATCGCTACCCCAACCGCAGTCATTTGTTTAATGGAAGACTTCATGTTTCTCCTCCACACTGAAGTTCTGCCAAATAGTGTACCCCACTTGCCACGTTCAACGGGACAGTCGTGTTATACTGATGCCACTTGGGAGGGTTGAGGGTTTGGCGGCAACAATAGCCTTTGTAGCAATGTGGATTGGACGTATTGGGTATGCGGCCGTTTTTGCAGTGTTGTTTATTGAAAGTGTTGGCATTCCGAGCCCTTCGGAAATCATTTTGTTGTTTTCCGGGTATTTAGTATATAAAGGCACTTTCAGCTACCCGATGGTCGTGGTAATTGGAGCTGCCGGCAGTATTTCGGGTGCCACTCTGGCTTATTGGATTGCCCGTCTGGGTGGGCGTCCCCTCATTCTCAAACGTTTTTCCTTTATTTTTAAAAGCGAGTCGCGTCTGGAGTATTGGGAAAATTATTTTCGCCGTCAAGGCGACCGGGTTATATTGATTGGGCGCATCATTTCCGGAGTCAGAATGGTGATTTCATATCCAGCCGGAATATTCGAAATGCCATTTTGGCGATTCTTTACTTACACCGTCATCGGTTCGATTTTATGGCCGCTTATTGCGGTAACCGCCGGTGTTATTTTAGGTCCCCACGTCAAAACCGGTCTCGAAGCTATCCATCACTATGAAATTCCCGCCGTTATCGTTATCGGTGCGCTTATCGTAGTCTGGTGGATTTGGGACCGCCGACGTAAGCAAAAACGATATGCCGGCGGCAAATAGCTCAACGCAGTTCAAACTCCCCTTCGCAGACTTCTTGGGCGGTTCCGGTTAAGTATACGTTGCCACTCGATTCTTCCCATTCCGCAACCAATTCTCCGCCGGGAACCTCGACTCGAGCTATACGCGCCGCACCTTCATTAACCACTGCAGCTACCAGCGCTGCACTCACACCTGTCCCGCACGCGAGTGTCAACCCCGCTCCCCGTTCCCAATGCCGCATCCGCAAATGGTTAGCAGCCACCACTTCCACTGAATGCACATTAGTGCGATGACGAAAGGCAGGATGATTCTCAATTTGAGACCCGCGCCGAGCCATGGTTTCTACATCCCACAAGGGTCCAAACAGCATAACGTGGGGATTGCCCATGGACACACAAGCCACTGGCCACATCACGTGATCCACCTCGAGTTGAGTTTTCAAAGCTGATGCTTGACTGTCTCCCGTCATGCCCAACGCACCACGAGTCCATCGAGGTCTACCCATATTGACGCGAATCCGTCGGGCTCGATGTCCTTCTACGGACAATATTTCGGGGTAAAGAATGCCGGCCCCGGTTTCAATACCCGCGTTCTCCTGCCACTGACCCCGGTCATAGAGCCACTTCACCATTGCTCGCAATCCATTTCCACACATTTCCGATTCGGATCCATCCGCATTGAAAATCCGCATTTTGGCGAGCGCACCACTCACCTGGGCAGTATCAATCAAAATGATGCCATCGGCTCCCACCCCAAAATGGCGCTCACTCATCGCAATCGCCAAGTCGCGCCAATAGAGGTCGGATTTTTGGTCTTTTGCGCGAACGTCAATAAACAGATAGTCATTGCCCAGTCCGTGCATTTTAGTAAACGAGACCATAGTTGTTCCCCTTCTTGCATTGACCTATTTCATAACATAATACTACATTCATTGGGCATGGAGTGATGACTCTCTCGCGTCTGCTGACCTCACCCAATATTGCCAAACAAATACTGCCTAAAGGATAGAGGAGAACTGAAACCACTGCCGGAATCGGCCGCTGCTCGTACCGTTGGTGATAGCCCTCCCTATCTAACGTAGGACACGTGAAGCGAAACCCTCCCCGACGAGTTCTGGTTTGGCTTCCGTCGCCGTATAATAAAATGACTTTTGTTTTGCAGGCATATCGTCTTACACGCATATCCGGCAATGCGGCCGGATCCTCCACAATCGGCGGGTTTGGCACCACCTCAGGCAAACTCTATCGGTTCACGACGCATACTGACTTCATGGGCGGTTAAAATGTCCTTGTTGCTTCCCGCCATGTGATCCAGTGGCGTACTGGCGACGATCCCGGACGACATTCTAAAGAACATGAGAGCGGTCGCAGTGGCAATGGTCGATACAGGTCCAGAGAAAGGCGGGCCGAGATTCACCGGTCTGTTTTCAGTTCCCTTTCAACCCGCCACGACAAGTCCGGCTGGCGCACGTCCGAGAGCATACCCCGAATCCCACGGCGCATGTGCTAATTCACTTGGCATCATTGAACCTCCCCGCCCTAAAGGGCGGAGATTCTGGGGGAACCACCGTGGCTGCGTCGCGGGTCGTGAGACCCTGGGAGTGACTCTCCTGACTCGCCACCGCTTATCCCGCCAGCAATTT
>JAMDDZ010000049.1 GCA_023488565.1 Bacillota bacterium
ACCGCAACGCAACGTGCTTAATATGTTGATAATGAATTTTTTCACCATAGCTATTGTGACCGTGGTATGGGTACTTATTGGCTTTACGCTGGCATTTGGCCCGGACGCAGGGGCCGGCCTTATCGGAAATTTGCACTACGCGGCGCTTCACAACATGGGTGGGGTCTGGCCCGGGACTCATATTCCCAAATTAACTTTCATGGTGTTTCAATTGATGTTTGCGATTATTACTCCTGCACTGATTACTGGCGCCGTCGCCGGCCGCCTAAAATTTGAAGCTTGGATCGCATTTTGTGTCGCATGGAGCCTCTTGGTCTACCCTGTCATTGCCCACTGGTTGTTTGATCCTTCAGGCTGGCTTTACCAGCTGGGTGCCCGCGACTTTGCCGGCGGCGCAGTAGTGCATGCTAGTGCCGGATCCGCTGCGTTGGTGATGGCGCTTCTCATTGGGTCTCGCTCTAAAAAGGCTACGGCCTCCTATGAACCTCACTCTGTCCCTCTGGTGTTGTTAGGCGCAGGCATCTTATGGTTTGGTTGGTTTGGGTTTAATGCGGGCTCGGCACTAGGATCTGGGCAATTAGCGGCCAGTGCCTTTACCGCCACCCAGATTGCCGCCGCAGCTGGCACAATTGTGTGGGTGATCATGGAACGAGCCTATACAGGGAAAATCACTGTGGTAGGTGCGGCGACAGGTGCCATCGCCGGACTCGCGACAATCACCCCAGGCTCTGGATTCGTAGGACCAATGCCCGCCCTATATATCGGGGCAGTAGCTGGACTTGTCTGTTATCTGGCTACCAGAGCCGTTTTACGGATAAAGAAACTTGACGACGCCTTCGGCGTGATTGCCTGCCATGGGGTAGGAGGCACCTTGGGCATGTTGCTTCTGGGAGTCTTCGCCCACTATGCCATTAACCCTAGCGGCCTCACCGGGAAAACCGGGACCGCCCTTAACGGCCTAGTATTTGGGCAGGCGGGATTTTTCGGTGACGAGGTCATCGCCGTCGCAGCGGTGGTTGCATTTACCATCGCCATGACTTACCTCATCGGAATATTGGTCCGCAGCACCATCGGGCTTCGGGTTCCAGAAGAAGAGGAGAACCAAGGGCTCAATGTGGCGTTCGATTCGGCTGCATATGAGCCATATAGCTCTGTACAGTAAATGGAGATGTCTTTACACGGAAATGAAGTGGCCGCCAGCATTGGCGGCTACTTACGTTTTCTCCGAATACTTATTTTAAAACTCCTGGTTGGGGTTCAGGCGGGGCTACCACAGTCATGCCGCGTCCTTTAAGAAGTGGAACCAATTCCTTCTGAGCAATTACATGACAACGTATTGCCCCCCGCTTGATGATGGGTGGAGACTTGATCATGAGACATACCGCCCATTTATTTCAGTTGACGTAGATATAAGGGCCCCCCACAAAAAGACGCCCGCGAGAACAGCCGGGCCGTAGGACTGTTCTTGTTCGGCGAGATAGCTTGAAACATTGGTTGGTGTAAGACAAGTCGGTCACAGCTCGCGTGCGCAATGACGCCGTTCGCCATCAGCTCATCAAACGCCTTTTGAACTTGCCCGGCATTGACGGCGGGCAAATACACATTCTCTTTCGAGCCAGCGGGTTTGGTTCTTGCGGCACTAGTCCGCATGGGTGGCCCCAATTCCGTCGTAGCAGTCACCATTGTTAACTCAGTGGCGGCTAGTTAGGAAAACGGGTTCTCAAAATCATCTTACGGCCTCCGGATACGGGCGCGCTGGGATCTTCACTGTTTAACTCCGCGATGCCACGTGAAACAGGCGCCATGTCACGAACAGGGGTGCAGACACAGCGATAACAGCAAGAATTACAAGAAGAACCGGAGACGGATGAGGAGAAACACCAGCCGGACTGAGACAGTGGACAGAGCCATTCACATTAGAAGTGCACACACTTGACACTGTAGAACTTGTTGCCACAGGCATCCCTCCAAACACCACGACTGTCGCCAATCCCCCCGGCCACACAAATGTAGCCAATATCTTATCGCCCAGCCTCCAGACGCGTGACTGCCATAACAGAATGAGACCAAAAATCCACCCGATTAAGAAGAAAAACCCGCCCAACAATAAAAGCCATGGTGCCCATCGATCGCCCCAGTAGGCACCTTTTTCTGGCGGGAGTCCGGCTTCCTGTCTAATGATCTCGACGTCTCCCACTTCTTCTAATATTTGTCGGATTTGTGCCTCATTCTCTTCTGGCAGATTGTGTCGCGCAGTTTGAATATGTTCGGCAATGTCTCTGAGAATTTGTTTTCGGCGTGCCGTTGGCAAGTCCCTGAGTGCGTCGTCTAAGTGCTTTAAATAACGATTGATGAGATGTTCAGTGGAATCTGGCATCAGGTTCACTCCCCTCCTCATAAAGTAACGACTCAACAGAGCTGGTGAACTGGCGCCATTGTAGGCGAAACTGTGCGAGTTCCGCTCTGCCTTCGGGTGTCAGCGCATAATAGCGTCTAGGAGGCCCTTCACCGGACTCTCGCCACACTGTGGTGACCAATTTTTCCCGTCGTAGGCGGGCTAATAGCGGGTAAATAGTGCCCTCGCCCGCAATGAGGCGCGCTTGAGCGAGAGCTTTGGCCAAATCATATCCATACCACTCTCGATGGGCTAAGAGCGCCAGTACACAGCGATCAGCGACCCCGCGCCGCAGTTGGCCAAGCCAGAGACCATCGTGTTTTTCCTCTATCATGCTTAGCATGGTACCTTACGATGAATGTGACTGTCAATAGCAAATAACATGTCACAGGCGTCCCCCTTTTCATCTTGCTCTTTAACCACTTCGGGTCGACGCAATTCAAATGATGCTAAGTATCCCTTGTCTCCATTGGTTAGCGTTCGGTTTTTTGAATATCTGCTGGTTAAGTTGTCCATACTAGCGAAGACGTATGACCCATGGTGAAGTCCCTAAGAAAGGTGCCGATGCATGAATAAAAAGCAAGTCATTTTGGACATGGATCCCGGTATTGATGATGCGTTGGCATTGGTCGCCGCGCTAAATCGACTCAACGTGCTTGGTGTATCCACTGTAGCCGGCAATGCCACCCAAGAGCAAACATTTCAAAATGCCCATAGGATCCTGCAATTTACCAGGCACTCCACGGTTCCAGTGGTTTCTGGCGCCGATCGCCCTTTGTTTTATCCTTTGTTGACCGCCGAGGATATTCATGGATTTTCGGGCATGGGAGCCTATAACTGGAAAGCTCCAGATGTTAGTCCTGGCGATGAGTTGGCTTGGAACTGGATGGCTCGGCGGTTGACCGCTTTGTCCCACCCCTGCCATCTGATTGCGACGGGCCCTTTAACCAATATTGCCATGCTTCTGTGGTCACATCCAGAAGTGCAAAGTCAACTGACATCTATCTCCTGCATGGCTGGCGCCCTGCCAGGAACCAAAATGGATAAAACCTTTGAGTTTAACGTGTATGTCGATCCACACGCCGCGGATGTGGTGTTCCGCTATGGGCACGATGTCCACCTTATCGGCATCAACGCCGCACACAGTGCGTTGCTTCCGCTATCAGAGCTTGAACGTTTCAAAAAATATGGGCGGGTCGGCCATATGCTTTTCGATTTGTTAGGTTTCTACGCCGAACATGCGCGTGGTGAAGGAGGAGATCCTTCCGCCATGCCGTTGGATGATGCCATGGTGGTCGCTGCTACCGACGCTCCAGAGATGTTTCAATGGGAAGAGATGCCACTGACCGTGGTACGGGAAGGTCCCCTAAGAGGGACAGTCGTGGTCGCGCCATACGAGTCAAAGCGTGCCCCGGTAAAAATCGCTACCACTGTAGATGTCTCCCAATTTTTTGAATGGCTTTGGGCCAGTCTCGATGAATAACCGATCACCCACGTCCCATGATTACAGTTACAGCATAGTTTGCCGCAGACGACG
>JAMDDZ010000114.1 GCA_023488565.1 Bacillota bacterium
CGGTCACCGTGGAGTGCACCACCTGGGATCATAAGGCGTATTACCCCGGCGCACATGAAATCACCTTGCGCATCACCGGTGACAAAAACACCGGCCAATTGCTGGGTGCCCAATTGCTGGGGCACTGGGAGGGCGCGATCGCCAAACGGGTGGATATTTTTGCCATGGCGTTATATCAAGCGATGGCAGTTTCCGACTTGCTACAGGCCGACTTGAGCTACACCCCCCCGTTTGGTAGTCCGTGGGACGCGGTGCAGATGGCTGCCGACCACTGGGGAAAACACGCTCGACGTCAATAGGTTATTCGATGGTTCGGGGTAGATGCTGCGAAACTGGACGGCTGCTGGATGCGATCAGGGTGTCGCCCGTTTAACCCAACGAGGACCGACTACGTGCGTTTTTGTAAAGAGTATGGTTTGGGGTTTGGTACCGAGGTGGAGGGCGGGGTGATGGTTTAAAGGCCCACCCAGGTCCCTATTGGTCTCGGAACCAAGGAGGCTTGTCCACTATGACTATGACGAAGAAAATCCCAAAACACAGACAGCGGTTCGGGCCTGCAAGCGCTGGAACCCCGGTGATTTCCTTAAAGGCGGTGCGTCGTCGGAAACGCTATCAGGGCCTAATCGCCCTGGGACCGATGGAACTAAGTTTGGCTGTGCCGGGACTGGTGATCATTGTGGCGGCGTTTACGGGTACCCTGTCTTCCAGCACATGGTCGCGACCTCTCGCCGTCTTGGCGGTATTCGGACTCTTAGGTATCGCGCCATTACAAACCCTCTGGGCATATCACAAGAAATTAGGACCGTCTAATCCACCCCATGGACCCGGGAAGCGTGTGGGGTAGAGCGATGTGGTATACCGCTTCTTTTCGGCGATATCCGCGCCACAAGGTTTTCACACCGGGCTCCCCGTCGCTTTTACGCCCAAGAAATCCGCCGAGTTTGGCTATGGCTCGGACCGCATCGCGAAGCGTCGTAGAGTAGGAGGCCCCTTCCGGGGCCGTCGCCGCGTAGAAGGGCTACTCACCTTGAGTAGCCCAACCCCCACGGAACCCAGCGTGCGGATTTCCCGCACCGAGCTCTTCAGCCGTGGTTTCACAGAATCGCGTAGTGTTGCAAGTCCTGATAGGAAATGAACATCTGAGGACGCTTTAAGGGGCAGTGTTGCTTGAGAGCATCTGTGGATTAAAGGGCTTTTGGCTACAGGGACGATGACGACAGTACCATAACGAGAGCGCCTGTGAGGGCTGACCAGAAGGTATGCTTGTTAGAACCACACGCAGATGCGTCCACACTCCTCTGCACTCGGGAGATAAGGCTCCACTAAGGGGCTATAGGCATCTTTTCCCACATTTTAAGGAAACTGCTGACGGGTCTAGTGAAAGCAACAAAGGTCCCACAGAGCACTATGGGACCTGAGACATCTTTCGTGAGAGGAGGCTGAATATTCCCTTATAATGATAGAATGCTACATATCCCGCAATTCATAGGAACAGTGCAGATCAGGTTATACATCAAGGCGTCGCGCCGACCAGAGACCAACTAGCAAGGCCGCTGCCGTCCAAGCCAAAAGGACCATAAAGGCCGTGCCCAAAGAGACAAGCATTTGGTAATCGAATGCTTCCTGTCCCGTCCACACCTGCATTAACGGCAGAAACATTGCGGGATTAGCTACGGCCAGCGGCCCCAAGGTATGCCCTAAAATATTGCTGATAATCAAAACTGCCCCAACAATCAGAGACAACACCGTCGAGCGGGTCACCATTGACAACGCTAGAAATATGGCCACAAACGCACCTATTGCCAGCAAAGCTAATCCAAACGCCGTGAGGTCATAAGACCACTGGGGAAGCAGATGAAAGGTTTGCACGGGAACGGATATTTCGCCATCCACCATTTTAAGATGCACCCCAACCGCGTGAGGGTTCATGGGATGGCCGGTGCCCATCAAGGCACTGGCCATAAGAAAAAATCCCACGGCCGAAGCCGCCATGAATGCCCAGGTCACGGTCAATGCGGTGCCAAGCTTGGCCAAATAAATGGAGCGTCGCCAGGGCGCATGCAATAACAAGCTCCCCAACGTTCCGCTTTCAATTTCCGAGGACACCCGATCTCCAGTGAGTCCAAGCGCCACTAAGCCAAACAGCAGCATGGTTGTTCCCCCGAATATCTGGCCGACGATGCGGTATCCTCCATGATCGTTGGGGTGAAACGTGGTGATACCGTGGGCCAACTGATAGCGAGCGATGGCAATTTGTTGCAGCGTATTGCCCTGCTGCGAACTCGGGGTATTCTTTAACGATGATTTGAGCGTCGCCAACTGTTGCCGGACATTCTCGATGCCCGTATTCGGAGGATTTTGTTCCATTTGCCGCAGAGCCGATTGGGTGCCCTGGAGTTGCTGCTCCAAAATCTGCGTGGATTTTCCGCTGTGCATATGAGCGAGTTGGCTGCGTTCCTGAGCTATCTGGCTTTTGAGCTGGGCAATGTTGGTCTCCGCTTGTGCTTGTGACGCATGATAGTTTTGGTATGCAATAAATGTTCCGCCTACCACAATGACTACTAACGCGATGATGAGTGCCCGCATTCGCCACGCCCATAGTTTTTCCAACTCATTGCGGTAAAGAATCAAGAAAATATGAGGATTAGGCTTGGGCATGATCGAACACCTCCTGCGGATGGGCCATGCGTTCCAGATATTGGAGCTCAAGGTTTTCCTGGTACGGTCTAATCTCGATCACATTAAATCCTGCAGCTACCATGTCCCTTACTAATTCGGACACTGCTAGCAGTGCCGTTAACGACACCACAAATGTGCCGTCAGCCAATCGCTCCGCAACAGCCCCTCGTGATTCGAACCATGCCTCTATTTGTTCGGATTCGAGGACCTTGACATAGGTTTTTGCCCCGGTGCCTTGCTGGCGGTCCTCAACTCCCACCACCTGGCCTTGGTTGATAAACACTAATCGGGTAGC
This sequence comes from Bacillota bacterium, assembly GCA_023488565.1. Lineage (GTDB taxonomy): Bacteria > Bacillota > Sulfobacillia > Sulfobacillales > Sulfobacillaceae > Sulfobacillus_C. Next base: position 2,975 of record JAMDDZ010000114.1, read on the forward strand.
CAACTGCTCCACCTCGGACAAGATGTGGCTGGACAACAAAATGGTCACCCCGGATTCTGCGAGTTTCAAGAGATGCAGGCGAAAGTCCCGCATCGCCGCCGGATCTAGCCCATTCATGGGTTCATCAAGAACGAGAATTTCTGGATCCTGCAACATCGCTAACGCCAATGCCAGGCGTTGGCGCATTCCGAGTGAATATCCTTTCACTTTCCTCGGGCCAGCTTTTCCCAAACCCACTTCGGAAAGCCTCGATGCAAGTGCTTCTGAGCTGACCGCGAGTCCCCTTAATCGCAAGACTTGGCGCAGATTTTGTTCTCCCGTGAGATAAGGATAAAAACGCGATTCCTCAATGATCGCCCCCACCGAATTCAAAGCTTTGGGGGCATTGGACGCAACGTCAACCCCTTGAATGACGATGTAACCTGAGGTAGGCCGAACCAATCCTAAAAGCATTCGTAAAGTGGTGGTTTTTCCAGCGCCGTTGGGTCCAAGAAAGCCGCAGATTTCGCCACGATTCACAGCAAAGGTAATATGACTTACCGCCGTAACCGATCCATAGCGTTTAGAGACATTGTGCACATCAATCATCACATTGGACATGTACATTCATTCCTCCTAAATGCTCGTGGCATCTTGGGATCCAGCACATTCTAAGTCATCCGCCGGATCCGGATGACCCCACATCTACGATCGGTACAATTAATCGAAAAGCATGATGTCTAAGAGACTCAATCCATCCGTTACCTATGAGCTCCCTCGAACAATTTAGTGTACCATATGTACCGTTTTACACGGAACACCTATCGAGCTTTCGAGCTTTTTGCGCTGTGGCACTTCGAACAGAGTTTGCGGAACGGTCTTGCGCCGAGTGGAACCGACGGGCGAAAGGTGAACGGCTATAAAACCCGCCGCCCGG
>JAMDDZ010000036.1 GCA_023488565.1 Bacillota bacterium
TGGCCATCGGCGACTGGATTCAGGATCTGACCCCCGACCAACGGGCCACTTTCGGGTGCCCTCGCTGGCAAGATAACGTCAAAGTATTGGTGTGAAAATTATGTAAAATGCGATGGGCCGTGGAATATTCCTCGGAGGCACGCGAGGAAGGTCTCTCTGCAGGAAGACCAGCTCTGTACGCCAACGGTGCGTAGCCCGGTCATATCGCAGCCCCCCAGAGTTTTTTTCGCGAAACATGGAGTCCCCGCCGCGCGCCCACTGACCAATATCCTCTCTTGTAACTATCGTTTTTGCGCCAATCGGCCCCAGTCATAGGGATCTTTTGCCCATTGGGGCCGATGGGCCTGCGATGTAAGGTTAAAACAAGAAAGCAAGGGAGGTGGGCACCATGAGTTGGTGGATGGTTAACGGTGGTAACGTGGTCGCGATTATGGCTTTAGGATTGACATTTGTTGGAGCTCTTGTCCTTCAAGCACATCCTCACCACCATTAATTTGCAGCAGCTACGCTAAGAGTACCAATGAATTGGTAAACATTGCTCCAGAACTTGGTACTGCGGTAAACTAACCCTACGACATTGAATTCTGACGTAGGGGGGATTTTGTATGAACTGGACACTGTATGTCCGCCAAAAATCTGCAGTGCTTTTCTCGTTGGATACCTGGTTGCCTACTGAATTACCGGAATATGCGACGGGAATAATGTATACATTAGGCTCGCTTACTGCGTCCAGTTTTGTAGTGCTGGTTATTTCCGGGATACTCATGGCTGCTAACGGTCCACAATGGTGGACCATATCCCCCATTGGATTTTATCTGCGCGGCATTCATTTTTGGGCAGTACAATCCTTTTTCTTTTTTATGGTGTTACACCTGCTAAGGGTGTTTTTCTCCGGCGCGTGGCGCGGAGGACGGGAGAGAACGTGGCTATTAGGCACCCTTGCCCTATTGGTAGCCGTTCCTACCGCCTTCACCGGATATTTAATGCGCGGCGACTTCTATTCCCAATGGAATGCCGTCCAAGCAAAAGATGGACTGAATGCGCTCGGCTTAGCATGGTTTAACACACTCAACGCCGGTCAAATGTACGGTTTGCATGTGGTGGTGTTTCCGGTAATTTTAGCAAGCATCATTGCGGTTCATCTCGCTTGGGTACGCATTAAGGGTGTAGTGCCGCCATACCCGGCCCCCGATGAACGTGCCTCTGAGGAGGTGTCTCATGTATCATCCACGGACTGATGTGACCCACCGCTATCGCTACGTACCAACCGATTTCGTTAAGCACTTGCTCACCACTACCGCCATCATCGCCATATTGACTATGGTATTGTCAGCGGTATTTCGTGAACCGGTCCGACCCGCACTAAAGATTGACGCGTATGCCACCGCTCATCCCCGCGCATTTATGACCGTGGCACTCGGTGATCTAGATGGAACCGGAAAAATTGCCAATTATGGCCCGCCCTACAACAATGGCACGGGCTTCGTCCAGGACTTCGTGCAGCGATGGGTCGGGGTCATCCACCCAGTGTTTCCCAAGCAAGACTTTATTTTAACCCCGCTACACGAAGCGTCCCATCTGGACCCTGCTCTGAATGGCCCGCTCACACTGTTCGACAGTGCCTCTGCCACCCAACAAGCCCAGTGGGAATCCGCCATGGGTCTGGCTTTATCCAAAGCTCGCGTCGTATCAGGACGAGTATTGCTGCCGTCAGGCGCCTATGGTCCGGTTGCTCCACTGCTTCAAGGCCTGTTGAAATTGGGGCAAAGCGGGCTGATGACTGGAGCACTGGAACGTAACCCGGCCGATTATCAATTTGACAACCAGAATGCCTTGTTGTTTTTACAAGGAAAACCGCTCCACGATGCCGCAGCCAAATTGGAACTTAAAGGCGATCAATGGGGAATCATTCATGAAGAAGATGCTCCCTATCCTGGCCCTTGGTGGATGACCATTGTTACGGCTATTTACCAAATTCCCTTTATTGCCCATGCCAGTGCTGCAGATGCCTTGGCACTGGGATCTGGCATGCTGCTTTTCATTATTTTAATGGTGGCTCCCTGGATTCCAGGAATTAACCGATTGCCACGGTTTTTAGGAGTTCATCGGATAATTTGGGCGGAATATTATCGCCAACATCAATCATCATCCGATTCGTCAAAAGATGCGGGATGAGTAAAAATCATCCCTGTTTGCAAGATATCTCACTATTAGGGCGCTCCAATACGCCCTAATAGTGAGGATCTTCAACAATGCCAGCCGTTTTCAACAGCGTTTCTTAGTCCCTGAATGGTTATCCGTGCAAGATTGAGGGAATGATCCCCTATCGCGTGACGCAGTTGTTCTTTTGGGGAACTTTGGCGTCCGCCACAATCGCAAGACACAGAGATTAATGCGGCCCGTCACCAGTTTGCCTTTAGAGGCGTTAATATAGAAACGAGACGACGATGTTGCCCGACAATCCCAGGCCTTTCGTGGCCCTTCTGAGAGATAGGACCTGTAACATATTGTCTGATACGTGTGGATAGATCTACTGACTGGAGGTACCCTTTATGGCATTGCCAAGAGCCTTACTCGGTACCATGATTGGCGTGCATTGGCAGCCACATTGACAACCGTTTTGCCTAGTACGCGAAACGTCATTTTGGGGACGTTATACCCGCTGCAAACAAGCCGCCCTACTAGGGTAATCATTACCCGTTCCGGCATGGGCCCTTCCTACAAGTCACACCGTAATTTGGACTTTACCCTAGTTGTCGCCAATTCTCGAGAGGTCACTGCGCTGTATCATGACATACTGCAACTCACCCCCTTTCCCAGTGGAGCCATCAGTTGCCCTGCCGACTTGGGGATCAATTACACCATGGTCTTTTATGAAGGGCGTCACGTTCTCCTGCGCGCGGGTTATGATGCAACGGGATGTCAAGGCGTGACCTACCAAAACCGTGCCTATTGGACGGCGGACGGTCGCGAAGGCGCCCAATTTCGCCAAGAGTTGCGCGCCATTGTGGGCGCGAAACGTTTTGCTCAGCCGTTATCCTGAATAACTCACTGCGTGGTTGATCCATCGACAGAATGTCGGCACGTTGATCCCTCGTCCTATTTCCTAAGCGGCATAGTTTCCCTCTGAGGATTCGCCTAAACGCCGACATCCTCTCTTGGTCCACGGCAAGGCATCTGCTTGTGGCGATCAAGCAGGACCCAGACGCCCGCAACCATGATTCCGGCAACTCCCAAAGCGGCATACAAGGGGAGTACCAACCAGGTGGCCGGAACAACTAAAATCGCCACAGTGCCTAGAATCGATCCCGCTTCGTCAAATGCCCCTAAGCGTGCTCGAGCCTGGCCTGCGCGACCCGGCAGCGCTTCGGATAGAATAAATGCGGTGGCCAAATCTTGCACCATCCACCCGGCACACCCTTCGATCCCAGCCAGAATTACAAAAACGGGAAACGTCACGCCGCGCGACAAGATCAACCACACGATGCTCATAGCCAGAAACATGAGCGGAATCCACCGCATCGGCCGCGTACGAATGCGAGAGAGCATAAAACTGGCGAAAAGCCCTGATCCACCCCACATCGATAAGGTCAAACCATAGCCAAAAGTACCGCGGTGTAACACATGAAAGGTATACGCCATGGCTAGCGTGTTGGCCTGCCAAGTGAGAAAACTCAAGCCCAACATGGCTAACGCAGCTCCATCCGGGCGCCAGTCGATGCGCTCGTACTGTACCCGATTGCGAGTTCCCGATTGTGGAGTTAGTTGTGATGCCGCCAACAAGGCAACCCCATAAGCGCCGGCACAAAAGAGAAATCCGCTCCGATAACCGGTCCCAGTCAGCACCGCACCAGCTATCAATGGTCCGATTAA
>JAMDDZ010000095.1 GCA_023488565.1 Bacillota bacterium
TCCCACCCGGGGCGCGATTATTCCCGCCGCAGTGGGCGTGGATTTGGGTTGTGGCATGGCGGCTCTCCAAACGTCGCTGTCCGTGAATGACTTGCCCGATACGCTGTCAGACTGGCGGGCCGCCATTGAAGCGGCCATCCCCGTAGGGTTTATGGCGCATGATAACGAACGGGCTTTGGATAAAGTCTTCCGCTTAGGCACGCATGCGCCGTTTGAGCCGGTGTTACGACAACTCCGGGAACGGTTCCAGGCTTTAGCTCTCCCCGTTCCGCCCCAGACTCGGCATAAAACCGAGGCCGTTGTGTGGAAGCAAATCGGGACGCTGGGCGGCGGCAACCATTTTGTGGAAGTGCAAACCGGTGATGACGGCCGGGTGTGGCTTATGCTGCATTCGGGATCGCGCCATGTCGGGAAAACCTTGGCGGATGTAGCCATAAGTGAAGCGCGCACAGAAGCCGAGGCCCGCGGCGATGTCTTACCCGACAAAGATTTAGCCTGGCTCACTGAAGGATCGGAGTCCTTCACAAATTATGTTCAGGCCTTATGGTGGGCGCAGGATTATGCCCGGGTCAATCGTGAGATGATGCTCGCACTCCTGTGGCAGGCGCTCAGGCCGTTTCTCCCGCCGCAGACCGTCATCACGCAAAGCGTCAATTGTCATCACAATTATGTGGAGCGGTTTCCCCACGGCGTTTATGTGACGCGCAAAGGCGCCGTCTCCGCCCGGAATGGAGAACTCGGCATTATTCCCGGCAGTATGGGCACGGCCAGTTACATTGTCCGCGGCAAAGGCCATCCCGACTCTTATTATTCGTGTTCTCACGGCGCGGGACGCCGCATGAGTCGCGGAGCGGCGAAACGGCAGTTTACCGTGGATGACTTGGTGACTCAAACGCGTGGCGTCGAAAGCCGTAAAGACGCCGCCGTAATCGATGAAATTCCGGGTGCGTACAAAGATATTGACGCGGTGATGGCCGCGCAAGCGGATTTGATTGATCCGGTGGTGAAACTGAAACAAGTCTTATGCGTGAAAGGATAACCACATCTTTTGCGTGATTTGATCACACGAAAGGAATTACGATCGGATGACAGATAACGAGAATCCAACCATTCGTTGCATTCATCGGGAGCGCCAGTTCCCGCGTCCCGGCGATCACCATTTGTTTTTGGTTTTGGCTGAACTCTCCGGAGCCACATTCCATCCGTACGTGGTCTGGACCTACAACGCCACAATGCACGGCTATTTTTCCGGAGATTATTATGCGACTTTGCCCGAAGCTGAAGAAGGATTTGCCACACGGTTTCGCGCACTGAGACCGGAATAGCACGATGAAAGCTATGGGTGAGGGCCTATCTCATCCGTTTTTTGTTCTTTTTTGGCCCTGTTCTCAAAAAAAACAGGAAGTCCGCGGATCCATCGCATTGAGAGTCACTGCGCTGTTCACCCATTGTGCACACCGAAAAGGAGTATCGCCATGATAGGATCCGTCAAAATCGGTCGTCTTACGTTTCCTTTACACGACTTCACAGCATTAACCATCGGAACCGTCACAAAAATCATGACACGGGGCGGCGCGGTGGCCATTACCGCCAGCGACCAATCGGGACATTCGGTCCGCGCCACCGTGTCGGCCCCGGTGGAGGCGAATGACGGCACCCAAACCCCGCCGCCTTGGACTGTGACCTGCGCATCCTGTGGACGACTCGGAGTCTGGGATAATCCGGTGGATGCCTTGCGGACGATGCGCCATCATTAGATCGGTGGCAGGGTTTGGCGGGTTGCGCGACCTTACGCACTCCGCCAGGTTTCCGCTTTTGCCGATTCCCATCCTGCCCGATTCGTTCATCGTTTCTCCGAGAATCCCTCCTGCCCGCCTAGCTCAACGGTAGAGCAATTGTTTTGTAAACAATCGGTTAGCGGTTCGAATCCTCTGGTGGGCTCCATACGCTGATATAGCTCAAACGGCAGAGCAACGGTTTCGTAAACCGTCGATGAAGGTTCGAGTCCTTCTGTCAGCCCCACAATGCTCTTCTCAATAGATCCCGCGTTTGTCATCCTGTTCTTGTGTCTGGGAGGTGAAAGCTGTTGTCTTCTTCCCGCCGATCCCCGTCGCCCCAAACGGCTCATACATTAGCCGATCGCGATCACTGTCCACATTATCGCCAGCTGATTCACACGGATACGCAGCATGCCTGCTTGGATTGCGGAGCCTGGCTTCGTCTCACGGATTCCGGAACCTGGGTCATCGTGAACCAGGATACCGAGTCGCATCCCGATTAACCGCCGCTGTCGACGACTTTTGATTTCCTGAAAGGATGATACGCCATGATGGCTCTGTATTTATCCGGCTGGCAACACTTTGCCGATTTTACCACGCGGGCCAACCGGGCCCAGTACTGGTTGTTCACCCTGGTTAATAGCGCTTTCGGCTGGATTTTGATGGGATTGGGCCACGGTTTTGTCGTTGTGGCCTATTTGTGGCTTTTTGTATTAATCATTCCGAACATTGCAATCCAGGTGCGGCGGCTACACGATATCAACCGGTCCGGTTGGTGGATTTTGATTGTGCTGGTGCCCATTGTGGGCAGCATTGTGTTGCTGGTGTTCGATTTGCTGCCCGGCGTGTCTCCCAATCGGTACGACGAACCTGTTATTTAATTCTTGGGTTGGCGGCCCCGCCCCGCCCGGCGGGGTGGGGGAGTGCGGGTTGGTGATTACTTCTGTGAGGAGGAATGCTTGATGACGCGTCATTCCCGTCAGCATCACCGGATAACCCACCGGCACTGGCAACGGCGCCGCCTGCGTCGTCTGCGCTCCATCTGGTCTTGGATGGATCTCCAACCGAAACAGGTGGATACCCATGCGCCGTCTCATTTGTTGGGCAAGAAACACAAAGATGATCGACGCCGGGAAGAACGCCGCTTTCGCCAGCAGGTGCGTCGGGCCTTGACGCACGGGGAGCCTCTGCCCCGTTATCGCCATGATTGGGCCGATTAAGGGGAGCCAGATCCTCCCGAATCCTCTCCAGATTCTCCAGAAAGGACGGCGATGATACATGACGGTCGGCACTTTGCGCGCTATGCTTCAAGATCTGCCGGAAGACATGCCGGTGGTCGCGCATCCCGGTGGTCTTGATTTGTTGAATGAGGTCATCCTCGATGCCACCGCACGGGTTACGGTCATGACGGAAGTGCTCGAAACCTTCCGGGATGCATTGGACGGGACATCCTATCGTCAAAAAGTCTGGCACTATCGACCACGGCCGACTACCCCTCAACAATCCGTCTTGCTCATTGTCGGCGATGACCAGGCGTAATTCTTACCCTCTCAATCCTTATTCTTAGGAGGTGACGCATTATGGTCTGGCTCATGACTTTTAGTTGGGTTGTCTTAATCGGTGCGGGCTCGCTTGTCGTGTTTATTATGGGTTCTCGCGGAACATTTGCTTCTTTGGAGACATTAGACCCTCCGGCATTCACAGCTTTTACCCAAGCGGCACACACGGATCCGCTGCCCATTCCGGCCAATCGCCTTACTCTGCGGTTCTCGGATCACCCGAACGTGGCGAAACAAAGAGCCGTATCGATATGGCCTCGTACCATTTGGTGTCCCGCCGTGCTTTCCATCACCACGACGGCTATCGATACCCATAATCTGGTTATTCACGAATGCGGCCATTTGCGCGAACAGCATGATGTGCTCAAAAGTCTTTTTGTAGCAGGGGGGTCCGCCATCATTGGTCTCGTCCTTAGCTATGGGTTTTTTCAACACCGCGTACTGCCATTACTCATAGGAGATGGTTTCGGAATAGCTATCGCCGGCATTTTCTTATTCCGTTTTAGCCAATGTCTGGAATTGCGTACTGATCGCGATATTGCCCGATATGGCGACGTCTCGGCTCAATTAGATGATTGGTTCTTGCGCCGCAACACGTATCAGCCGGGATTCTTCCGGTCGCACCCCTCTTTTGCAGTTCGTGCTCGCGCTTTGGCACACGCCGCTGGCGTGTCCGTGCCCGCCTGGGTCCATGCCGATTCAAAATCCTGAGATACGCTCTGGCGCGGTATGCCCGCTTTGTCGTGACGCTGTTCCCTCCATGCCCTTTTTGTGTCCGATACCCATCGGATATCAGGACACCCCGATAAGAAAACGAGGACTGGTCAATAACCCACACCCTGAAATGCTGGCCGCATTCCGTGAATGGATTCTGATTTAACCGCACCTGTTAGCCCCATTGCCGCTACGTCAGGGCAAAACCCTTGGGCTGTTGGTGTAAGCCTCAAGCCTGTGATGGCGGCGTGCTGATGGAATTGGCCGATGCTTTGGACTGATACGGGGGTATGCGGCTTTCCCGCGGCGCCCGCCGCGGGACTCATTTCCTGGCATTCTGGAGGTGATCTGTTCATGATTTTTGTTACTGTTAGTCGCGAGAATCCCTCGACGATGCACTATCACGTCTCATTAACGCGGGATGCCGAACAGTTGGGCCGCGACTTGATTGATCTGGGCACGCGGCTGATCCAGCATGCCCAACAGAGCCATAGTCTCTTGGAATGGCACGTCTCGTCCATTCCGGGCGCGAGCTCCGATGCGTCTCTCGGTTTGGTGGTCTCGGGATTGTTGCCTCAAGATAGCCCTACCGATTTATCGTGCCCGGTTTGCGGCGGCGTTAAGACTTTGCAAAAACGCGTCAACGAAGACCATGACGAGATTTGGATCTGCACCGATTGTCCCGCCGTTCTGTTTACCTATTGGAATGACGCGCAAATCGATCGGCTGTACGCCGTGATGCAGGCTACCCCGGATGACGGACAACCCGTGTGAAGCAAAGGAGATCATGTCACAATGGGCGCTGAAACGTTTCTGGTCACGGCCACCGGATCCACTCTCTCGGAGGCCTTTCATCAGGCTGTCGCGGAAGCCCGCGCTGAGTACGGTCAGGGCGGGTATACCGGCACCCTGGCGGAAAAAGATGCGGTGCGGCCAGTCTTTCCGCCATCTTCGCTGTCCGATGCCCAGGCCCTACGGCAATGGGCGACGCATTTATTACTTACGGAAGATCCCGATCCCGCTTGGGCATGGATTGCGGATAAATGGAGTCCCGCCGCGGCCGTGCGGCTGGATGCGACTACCTGGCTCTTCTTTGGCTGGGCTTCGTCTTAATCATTCAGACAGATATCGCAGGCTATCTATTGTTGCTGACTGGTCGTGTTACACTCGATTTATCTGGTGATGGCAATCTGTTCTCTGGAAAAGGAGTGATGGTGTGATGTATCGCGTGGATATTACGACGGGTGATGAATTCCTTCCGGCCGCGACAGCGGCCCCGCCTTTTGGCCCGGGTTTCTCCGCCGAAATCGCGGTCCAAGCCGATACCCTGGAAATGTGGGGGTCATCGTTGACCGATCCCGGGGACGATTTTGTGGAATACCGATTACTCAAAGAAGGGCAAGTGGTTCAGACCAAACGGTTTGCGGGATATTAGATCAGAATCTCTCAACATTATAAAACCAGGCTTCTTCGGAGGCCATTTCCTTTAGAAAGGAGCGAGAGCGATGGCATCTTTTCGTGCGGCGTACCTCTTGCGGGACGGATCGGAAACTTTATTAACAGGGTCTGAGCATGCGGCTCTATCGGATGATGCTTTGCGGACCGAAGCCTATACCGAGGCATTAAGGGCGGGTTTGATTGATGCTGACGGGTGGCCCGCACTCACCGAAGAGGCGTTCAGGGCTTCCTTGGTTATCGGTCTCTGGACGGAGTAAGCTAATCGCGGCGGGCATTGCTGTGTCCACTGTACATATTCGGTCAACCCGATAAATAAGGCTAAAGCGTTCGATTTGACGGACGCCGACGACGACTGCGAATAGGCGTTATCAGGGTTGCGAAAAAGGAATACCCAATCATTCTACGACACCTTGTTCGCACGAACCCAGGAGGGAATTGTGTCATGGATTTGGATTATGATCCATTGTTTGAGCCCTACAATCTGACATTTCGATCTCCGGTGTTTACCCTGTTGCGTTTTGCGCCGTCTTTGGCTACAACACCCAAACCTGCGAAACGGGCACGCGCCCGGCTGTATTGCCATAATTGCCATCGCTATCACCATCTGGCTTGGGGAGAGATGCGCAATGCTATCATAGTGCATCAAGCGCGCACGTTAAACGATATTGTCGCCGCTTACGCCTGGAAATATTGCTAATTTTCTAATAGACTTCGACAACTCGACTGATTCCCATTCTATCAAGAAGGTGAATCCGTATGCGCAAACAACTGAAAACCCTTAACGGCCAACGGTTGCGCTTCATCGGTGTGTTCGAACGATTTGGCACCAAACGTGGCTGGCACGGACATGAAGATCGTACCATTCTTCTGAAAGATGTTCGCCGAGAAAACGCGCCCGACGGCATTGTCACCGATCATCTGTGGTTTACCTGCGGGAAAACTTTTGACCGCTTGCACTTGCGTCCCGGCGATGTCGTCGCCTTTAATGCCCGCGTCACAACATACGAAAAGGGCTATCATGGGCGACGGGCAGAAGAGACCGGTGAAGCCTGGTCCGCGCTCGACTATCGGCTGGAACGGCCCACTCAAGCCGTTAAAATTGCCGAAGACGCGCTGCACGCTTCCAATTCCGCTGACACCTGACTTCTCCCTTTTCCCATGGCTTAGCCTTTTAGCTCTCTTCGCTTCCTGATTCGCCCCTTTCCGGGCCGCCCGGCCCGGAATGATTTTGTCCTCCGTGGTTAAACAAGGAGGTAAACTTATGAACACTTGTGCCGCCTGTGACACCCTCTTAGGACCCACCGCTCGTTGGGTGACGGTCTATCCGAATGCGTATGCGCCCGTTCCGGATACCGTAGGATATTGCTCGGAATCGTGTGAGGAAACCGCTGAGGGATACGGGTATTGGGCATCGGAATGCTGTGCCGTCTGTGAGCGGGCCATTACCCGCCATGATGACCGGTACGATTTGCGCGACGCCCGGGCTCCCCAATTTGTCTCGGATGCCTCCGGCAATCCCGTTTGCCGTCGCTGCGCCGGCATGGCTCCCGAGGCTCCGATGCCGCCCTGGGAATAATTTTTTTGATTTTAGATGAGAAAGGATGACCTTGGATGATACGAAAATATCTCGTCGCATTTCATGTCGAGGATCACCTGGACCCGGATCGTCTGGCGCAAGAAAAGTACCCTCATCGCGTGAATCCATCGCCCGAGTAATTTCTGAAAGGAGTGACTTTCCATGTTAACCTCTCACTCTCTGGTCGCTTTCGCTATGGCTCCGGTTTCCGACGGGACGTTCGATCAGCTTCCCCCCGACACACTCCATCCCCATCACTGGGAATTACCCTTGATCCCCGGGTATCCCACCAATCCTCAAGACGCCACCGAACAAGCTGCCAAAGGCTTCCGCATGATTTTGGAAGATTATGAGTTTCAGTCTCCCCGTGCTTATCATCTCTTTGTCAATGGAGTGCCGGAAGCCGTTCCGGGGGTGATCGCCGAGTTTTTGGAAACGGCGTTGACACCCGAAGACTCTCTCACGCTCTTTTATCCGACGCCCGGGAAATCTTGGCTGCCGACTCTCACCCTCATCGGACGAACCTCCGATAAGGACTGTGCCCTCACCGTCTACGACACCTCTTTGGAGTAACTGCCCGCCCCAATGTCTCCGACGATGGGTATAGAGGATGACCCGGCGATCGGTCATTAGTTCGCTGTTCGTGTTTCCCGCCGGCGCCTGCCGGCGGTTTTTTTTCTTTACCGCATAAAATTTCTTTAAAGGGAGTGACCTCGATGCGTTGGTACGCCACCCAATTTACTCATTACACCGGAGACGACATGTTTGAGAACTTTGAGCCTGACGATTATTTTCCCCTTGACGCCGACACGCTGTCCGACGCCGTGCACCAAGCGGCCCAAACTGTCTACGGCCTCACCGTCCCGCCTTTACGCCGCATTGACGACGGTAACAGCCCTTATGGCGGCGTGTTTACCCTGTCTCGCTACGCTCGGCGATATTTTATTCTGAACGATTGGACTCTGTCTAATCTGCCTGTCTTCGGCGTGTTTGCCGACTGGGTCGTCGATTGTTCCTCATGCTCTGCTACACCACGCTAGTTTTTCGCCGTCTTATTTACAAAAGGGGTGATTCCTTTATCCTGGCACACAGATTTCGTTGTCCTCATCACGCGCACCGGTTCGCACGCTTACGGATTGGCCGGACCGGACAGTGACGAAGATTATCAGGGTACTGCCTTATCTCCAGTCTCCTGGCTTATTGGCTTTCCGCCTGCCGATCATGCCCATACGGTGGTGTCCCATTATCCGGATGATCGCACGGTTCACACGCTGACTAAATTTTGTCGTCTGGCCCTGCAAGCCAATCCGACACTGCTGGATAGCTTGTTCTGCCGTGATCAAGATGTGGTTTATCAGACTATCACCGGACAGATATTGCGTCAGCATCGGGACTGGTTTTTATCGCAACGGGTTTATGCTGCCTATTCCGGGTATGCCCGGGATCAGTTGCGCCGGATGCGCAATCATAACACTCCGCAGGGCAGTCATGCGGATCTCATTGCCCGCTATGGCTACGATACCAAAAATGCCATGCACCTCATTCGCCTGCTGCTGATGGCCAAGACCGCCCTCCAAGACGGGCGGATTGACGTGTATCGATCTGACCGTGAGTTTTTGCTGAGCATTCGGCAGGGACACTATTCGGCCGCGACCATCCAGGATATGGCGGAAGCACTTGATGCTGACTGCCAAATCTTGCGGATCCGCTCGGTGTTACCCCCGGTGCCCGATACGTCCGCCATCGAAAACTGGCTGATGACGGTTCACCAGGCGTGGATTGCCGGTGATTCGACTCTCTTGCAGGAGATACCCGCTCCGTCTGTTTCTCGTTTCGAGTAATTCCTTTTGACACCCGCATGCCACCCTCTTGTGGCATTCTCTCGAGAAAGGAGTGGAAGCCATGCCCATCATTCGCCCCTTTGGCACGCTCTATACCCACACCTTGACGACTTATCGCGAAAACATTGCGCTAAACCACGGGATCAGTGTGGACGATTTTCGCTTTGCCGTTGACCAAATGCCCCGACTGCGAGCGCAATTTGCCGATAATCCCTTAGTGCAACGGATGGCCCGGATTACCGAGCGAACCATTCGTCACTATGGCGGGGATTTTTACTTTCATGACCTGTTCTGGCTGTCCACGCATCCGGAAGATTTTTATTGGTTTGTGCGTCCGAACGGTACCCACCTAATTCCGGCTGCCGTGTCCCGGGAAGATTGGGATCGGAAACACGCCGTGCTCCAAGCGATTCAACACCAGGGTTACGACTCCCTGGCTTGCTACTACGCCGATCGTGGTCGTCAGACTCTGCGTGTGGTTAAGCCGGAAGCGATTGTCTTACGCCAAACGGCTTAAATGTTCTGAGCGTATTTTCAAGATTTCGCGGCTCCGCCCCGGATATCCGGGGCGTTTTTTTGTGTGTCCGTCGGCTTCCCCGTAGTAGGAAAGGATTGTGATGGTATGCTGATGCCTTTAGCTGATGCCAACAATTATCTGTTTTATGGCGATAACCTGGAGATTCTCCGCCAACGGATTCCCGATGACAGCGTCGATCTGTGCTATATCGACCCGCCGTTTAACTCCAAACGCACTTATTTTCAGATTTATAACCGGATTGGCTTCGATGATGTCGCTCAGGCGCAAGCCTTTATTGATACGTGGGTCTGGGGTCCGGAAGCGGACCAGGGTGTGCAGGAAATTCTCGACAATGCCCAGGGCCGTTTTCCTCCTCAAACCGTCGCACTCATCCAGGGGCTTCGGGATGTTTTGGGCGCGGGCGGTCTGATGGCCTATTTGGTGCATATGACGTTGCGTATCACCGAAATCCACCGGGTGTTGAAACCCACGGGCAGTTTCTACCTCCATTGTGATCCCACAGCTAGTCATTATCTCAAGCTGATTTTGGACGCTGTGTTCTGCAGTCAAGGTGGTGACTTTCAGAACGAGATTATTTGGCATTATCAGACCGGTGGTGTCAGTAAGAAATGGTTCGGTCGTAAGCACGATATTATTTTCTGGTATACGAAATCCGACACGTATCAATTCTACCCCGATCGCATAAAGATCCCGCGAACCGACGAAGTCTTGCGTCGTATTCAAAGCGGCACTCCCGGTGCCACGCGGGCCACTACTCTGACAAAATTCCCGGACGATGTATTTGATATTCAAGCACTTAATGCCATGGCTGCTGAACGTCTCGGCTATCCCACGCAAAAACCGGAAGCCTTGCTTGAACGCATCATTCAAGCCAGCAGCAATCCTGGCGATACCGTACTGGATGCCTACTGTGGCTGTGGCACCACCGTGGCCGTGGCACAACGTTTGGGCCGGCGGTGGATTGGCATCGACATCACGTATCAAGCCATTAGTCTCATTCTGAAGCGCTTGGACGACAGCACCCCGGCCAACCAACGGGCCGCCTTACACGATCACCTTATTATGCATGGCGTTCCCCATGATCTTGCATCTGCTCAGGCCTTAGCCCATGATCCGCGGGATAAAACCCGCAAGGAATTTGAGAAGTGGGCCATTCTCACGTATACCAACAACCGGGCCCGCATTCAGCACAAAAAAGGAGCTGACGGGGGGATTGACGGTGTGGCGGCCTTTTTGACCGGGCCAAGTCACAGTGCGAAAGCCTTGTTTCAAGTCAAATCGGGGCACGTCAATCGGGCGACAGTGGCCACCTTGCGCGGCGATATGGCGCGAGAACAAGCCGAATTAGGCATCTTGCTGACGCTGCAGAAACCGACCAAACCCATGATCCAAGAAGCGGCCGCGGCTGGCAGTTACATCCATCCGTTGTTTCCCAGCCGGCAACCCGAGCCCCGGATTCGTCTGGTGACCATCGAAGAGCTCGTCGATCAGCACGTCCGGTGGATGATGCCGATGACCCACGACGCGGTCAAAAGTGCGCAGACCGCCAACAAATCTTTAAAGGACGAGCAGATTCGTTGGTCCTAAAACCGGGTCCGGGATTCAAAAAGACTCCGTCTCCCACACTGTGATGTACCCTTTAGCTTGTTTGCGCTGGCGCCAGCGGCGGGCGTGCCGGCGGGCCTCCTCTGCGTTCTCCGCCACAGAGTGAATACGCGGTTGCCCCGCCCGCTGTCCCATTCGGCCCCAGGCTACCCACACCGCCCACTGATCCCAGAGATCCGGCTGCACCCAAATTTGATACCACCGTTGCATGTGCCGATTCGGATTGATCCGGTGTCCTACCCACACGTGCGTCCGCTCCCGTTTTCTTCTTGATTGTGCAGATTGCTGGATTTTTGTCAAGGAAAGCCGCACCGCAGACTCTGTTGCCCCAGAAAGGATGATAGGGATGACGTCTTTGTTTACCCCGTTAACCGATCCGCATTTTACCGTGTTTGCCTTGGGGTGGACAATGCGCCCAGGCCATCCCCAGTGGGCTTTGGCCATCCAACACGCCGGGCGTTCTCCCGTCGTTCACGCGCTGGATGGCCCCACGGTTTCCGCGCTTTTAGCCTATCCTTCCGTGTTGTTCCGCGAGGACCATTGGGTCGATCCGCTTGTCGCGTTCTCCGAGGCCGATCCGGTTCCCGCCTCGCACGCGTGGGCTGCGCTGACGCGTCTCGTGCAGCGGCACCTGGTTCCCGGGGCTCCCGCCTTGCTCTGCGGATATGAGATGGGACGCCTGAAGCCCTCTCTGCCGCCCGCGGCACTGTGGCCATGTCCGGTGGCTGATTTGCAAGTCTTGGCCGCCGCCTGGCATTGCACCCCGCCATCAGCCCTGACCGATCCCCGGGTTCCGGCGACCACCCAGGCCCGGACGTTGCTGGCATTTTGGCACGACATCCTGCAACCCGCCGCCCCGGTCACGGCCCGCCTTTATGACGTCATCCGCCAAGGAGCTTGGGACGCCCTATCCAATTCGTCCGGCTAATCGTCTCACCACCCTGACACCTGATCCGTCCCGCTATCCGCCTCCTGGCCGGTGATTCTCTTCCCGCGCCGTCCGGCGCGGAAGGGGAGAGGGTATTGTGTTCCTCTCGCCGCCATCAGTCATAAAGGAGGTTGTTATCCATGCTGACTTCAGGACATCCCGCCGCTCCGATCACGTTGACCGACGCCTATTCTCACTATCTCGACGAGTTGCGGTGGTTTACCGCTCACGCCGTGCATAGTCCGCTAGGCTTATCCGATCCCGACCAACCGGCCACCGGCTGGAGTTACTCATTACCCGGAGATCCCGGCCATGTGGGAGAAATCGAACGCACCCAACCCGACGAATGGGTGCATCAAGCCTTGATCGCGCTGTGGGAGCGCCGCCAAGGGGCCGTGACGGGTCGGTTTCTCTGGCGCGTGACCTGGACCGCGTCCGCCGGGTGGGTGGACCGCTGGTTTGCCCGGATTGCACCGAACCCCTGGCAGCCGTATCCGGCAGATTTTTTTATGGATTATTTGCCCGTAATCACCAAAGGTGCGTAAATGGGGTTGTGACGGGGAGCATCTCGGAACGTCTCAGATGCTCCTGGTGTCTCTGCCGGGGTTCTGCGGTTTTCTTGATTATGCTATGAAAGGTGTGGTGATCGCTGATGACCGATTACACGACGTTTTGCGAATCCTTGCGCCAAACGCTCACTCAAATGTCCGATAGTATGTGGCGTCTGGGACCCGACGGGCAAACCTTGCAGGTGCACGAGACGTGGCCGGGTCAGGATGCTGAATCCGGGGCGTCTTGGGTCATTTCCGGGGCGACAGCCTATCGTCAGTATCAACGCGGAGAATCGGTTAAGCAGATTGCCGCCATGATTGTCGGCATCTTTGACGAACAGCGCCGAGTCCAGGCGACGGATTTCCCGACGTTGCGCGATCGGCTCAAAATCACCTTAACGATGCCGCTTTCTGAGCCGACCCTGATCCAACGGCCCGTTCTGTCCTCCCTGGTGGAAGCCCTGGTCTTGGACTTTGACCAGCACGTGCGCTATGTCCAGGTGTCTGATGCCGCGGCTTGGCACCAATCAGAGACAGCTCTGTGGGACATCGCGGAACAGAATATGGCCCCGCCGCCTGTGTTGCCCCAACGGCTCCCGTTGGCGGACGGGGCGACGCTCGCCCTCTATACCGGAGATTTTGCCGCCATTTGCGCCTGGCGGCAAGCGGTGACGGAAGCTACGGCCTTGTGCGCCGTGCCGGCCAAAGAAGCTGCCGCCGTACTCACCGGTTTTACGCACTGGCCGACGGCTCTGCAGGGATTAGATTTTTTCGTTCAGCGGGTCTTGGCCGATCAGCCGTTGCACGCACTGCTTTCTCAGATGGTGTTGTTTGACCACGGTGCGCCCCGGCCCATCGCCATGTTGTAAACCATCCCAACCTCTGAAAGAAGGTGTCACGAATGCGCCAGTGGCGCACCACTACGACCATCATCTGTGAGGTGCCGTTTGATCACGATTTCCACCGTTTTGCGGTGTACAATGCGGTCAGCGACCAGTTTTTAGGTTGGATAACGCCGGTTGATAGGGCGGATATGCACACGATCATTCGGTCTTTGGATAACGGAGCAGATCTCATCCACAATCAGGGGAGAGACGGGTCGGCCCACACGCGGGAGCTCAGCAGATGGTAAGCCCCAGGTGATTTCTCCGGCGTTTTCGGCTATACTCGAGACAAAAGGAGGTGGCCCCGGGTGGATATTATTCGTCCCATTTTTTCCGCCGAAGATCTCGCGCAAATGCCCGATGACGGCAAACGCTATGAAGTGCTGGAAGGAGATCTCGCCGTGAGTCCGTCGCCAAAACCCCAACATCAGCGTATTGTTCTTCACTGCGCAAACTTTTTTCAAACGCTGGAACTTCAAGGATTGGGTCAGGTTTTCACGGCTCCTCTCGACGTTGTCTTTGACCATCATAACGTCGTAGAACCGGACGTTCTCTTTGTTTGCCAGGACCATCTGGATATCGTCACCGACGCGAATATCCAAGGATCTCCCGATGTGGTGGTGGAAGTCTTATCGCCCAGCACCCGGGATCGAGACCTAGGCGTGAAGGTTCACTTGTATGCCCGTTTTGGCGTCCGGGAATACTGGATTGTGGATCCGGACAATCAGACTCTCATGGTGTACCGTTGGACCGCGGACGGCTATCACCCCTGGGGACCGTATACCCGCCACGAGACGATCACGAGTCCGCTGTTTCCCGATCATCCGCTGGCTGTTGCCGCGTTATTTCGATAAAACCGACCGCGTTTCTGATCTCCGCTGCCGGCGGGGATCAATGTCGCTACATCCATGACAAGGAGGGCGCGATGACGAGTTTTTCTAGGATCTTTGCTGTGCTTTTTTTCATTGGATTTTATGTTGTGGGCTGTGAGGTCTTGTTTGTGTTGGTTCCTTATCTTTGGTCTCGCCGGCAGAGAGTGCAATCTGCGCCTTCGCGCCGGAGCTTGCGTCAAACAATTGCCCGGGCATTGGATCTAGATACCCTGCAATCCTTCCGAACAGAAGATCCCGTCGCCCAGGTACAGGAAGGCTATGCGCAAGGGCACATCACGCTGAAGGAACTCGAGGATCACCTGGAACGGATTCTGCCCACGCAATTCCGATAATTCTGCTTAATTTCTTTCCATAGACTGGTGTCTTGCGTACCCAGGCTTTACGAGTTTTGTCTATTGTTTTTAACCGCGAGGGAGGTATGGGCAACGTCAACGTCGCGTTTCTCCTGGGCCGGTTGGCAACACTGGCGCGAACAGGTCTGGAGCGCCGGACGGTTGCCGGTCAATGATCTTTAGCGTTCATACGACACCGGGACAAGGGCTGCCTCGTGCAATTACGGAATTTGTTGGGGTTGACGTCTCATATTATCACGGGCACATCCCACGTCGGGCCGCGATCTTGTTGAGCAACTTGAAACCCTTTACTGTTGAGAAATATGATGTCTATACTCTTATTACGAATAAGAAAATGGGAGGAAGACAATGCCTGAGGATTTTTATTTAAGAGCCATAGCTCAAGCGTTCCCAAACGTGGCCGGAGATCCAATTCTCACGGAACAAGACTTGCGTGCGATACCTCTTGAGGGGCCTTGGGATACAGCAGAATCATGGGGAATGCGCATCCAACCAGGAACAGATCCTCATGCATTGGTTATCCGGGGTCAGAATGCCCCGGTCCTTCATGTGGCTTTTTATCGGACTTTAATCGAAGGAATACGCGAATTGGCTCAACATGCGCCCTACTGGAATAATCATTTGCGCGCTTACTCCTGGGTAGATGAAAACGATCTCATCCTGCAATATCCAACAAATATTGACTTGTCTCGATATCGGTCCTGGAAACCCGCCGCTCCGTTCTATCCACCAACGTGTGCCTTGACAGGCGAGTTGGTTGTTGTGGGCACCGATGCTAATCGCTGGCTAAGCCAGGGATTAGCTCTCTACCAAGATGATTATCAACGAAGCCCGGAAACGGTTTCTGACCTATTATCGGCAGCCATGGAGGCTAAATATTTCCTCGAAGTTGACGAACCCCCGCCACCCGTGCCGGTAATAGGAATGATTATTGCTGGACGGCAAGCTGTAATTACATAGGAAAACTTGGACACCTCTGTAGCCTTTGAGCCAGAGAGGTGTCCACCTATGTCAAAACTGTCTGCCGAACCGGCGGGTTTTCTGAATAAAGCGTCTCTGTTACGACAGACCGGCCTCGTTACCGTTTACCGATTTGACTATGCGTGAGAGTAGGTACCAAACAAACCGAGCCAATTGGGGAATTGACTGTGATTATTTTGCCAAACACCCCCCTCAATAGGATAAGTGGTGATCACACCTTTGTTCCCAGACTGCATGTTAACGATAACTTCTACTTTGCACCATTCAGACCCCGGCGCAATACCAGAAGTGAACCAGCCGACATACTGGTTCTCCCAGTTGTTACGGCTGGTACCACCCACGTACCCGCTAAACTGCAATTTCCCATATTGAAGAATGTCGCTTACCACCGAACCAATTTCGTACTCGGCACCCGTTTTTCCAATAAGGAAGTTGTTAGTCCACAGTTGCGCATGATTATTGACTATATGCGTTAGTCCCCAGCTGTTATTTCCGAATCTGAGAGGGATAATATAATTGACCGCACAACTAGTCGGCGTATCGTATTGAGGGACCTGCACACTATAGAAAACCTTGTAGTTCGCAGGAGATGACGCAGCTGATACGGGAGCGCTCAGTCCCAAAGCCATAATAACGGCCATGAATGGTGATATGACAGGAACAAACTTTAATTTCATTTTCACACAATGCCTCCTTACTAGTTTCTATGTACTATACATTCCAGAAAAGGAGAAATTATCCTGCTAAATCAATGCATAAACATTCGACAAAAATTCCTAGTTATACCAAAGTTCAGCAAAACTGCATGAACATAAACACAGTAAGCCTCCTTGTTAAAAGCTAGTCCCATCATAGTGATTGGGCAGAGTGCCTTTGCAACGTTTTTCCTCATGGCGCGGCTTGCCAGCCGCTCTCGTATCCTATCTTATCGTCATTCGAAAGGGGATCATCACATGGCTACACTGCATACATACGCCATTTGGCAGCCGCGCCATCCACGAGAGCAGGGCTTTCTCACGTGGGCGGATCGGTGCCGGTTGTTGTCTACTGATATGGTCGATCTCGGGCTTTATCACAAGGTGTACTCGGGCACCATCTCCGGTGATCAGCCCATTACAATCTTGGAAAATTTGTTCGCGCAGTTCAACCTTCAGCGCCCTTCCGCGTTTCACGGGCATTCCTTAAGTGTGGGTGATGTCGTGGTGTTGGATGGGCAAGCCCATTATTGCGATAACGTCGGTTGGCAGCCTGTTGTTGTCTTCGGCGAACCCTCTTGACCCGTCCTCATCCGTCGGGAGACTTCGTCTTGCGGGGTTCCTGTTGTTCTTTAGTCAGTGTTTCCAGTAAGATTATGGCCCATAAGATCCTTCCCTCAAAACAAGACGTACAGCACCTATTCTGATCCGTGCCGTGTTGAGCACAAAACATTACCAATGACTACGCTATTTACCAATTAGCTATGGAGTGTAAAAATGCACGAAAGTCCCTAGATAGCCACGCATCTCTATTGCTGTGTTGTGAAAGCCTTCGCTTCAATCATGGGACGAAGAACTACGATGTTGTCTTGTTAAACAATATAACGCACTCATAAGTAGGCCAGGACCTACAATGTAAATCAATTCCGGAGATCGCGGAAATTTAGCACTCACTATTTCACCTATGGTTAAAATTAATCCGAGAGCTCCCACAACACTCCATGCGACGCGATATGGGGTAATCACAACGACCATCTCCTCGTCTTTTCTTATCATTATAAACCCGCACGTTAACTTTCCATCCGTACCATCATTGCCGGGCACAACCATCCCAGCGGAGATCCGACACCCAGCCGACCGGACGCGGAATTGACCCAACGTATCCAAGCTACTGGCCAACTGCTCGACATCGCGTTGCTCGATCACATCATTGTGGGCGATGAGGAAAGCTTTGTCAGTTTTCAGGCGGAGCCCGCACGGTTTGCACCAGCCCGTGCAGCCGAAACTTGCTGACGGCTTTCTCCTGATCTTCGCATTTCCGATTTTCATTATCCTTCTATGAAAGAGGATCACCCGACGCACAACGCGTTATCCCCTCTTGTGACCCTGGCGAACACCATGATGGCTTATGATATACTGATCCTAGAAAGGCAGGTGTGTCTGGGTGATGGCCGATCAGCACAACACCCCCGAAGGGCCTGCGGGTCCGGAAGAAAAGGTCAGCGTCAGCTGGCTGATTTTGCAGCGGCTAGACGATTTAAAAAGCCAGATCAATGAAGTTAAACAAGATTTGGCTCAATTTAAGAAGAGCACCGATGATCGTTTCCATTCGATAGATGATCGATTCAATTCGATCGATCGTCGTCTGGACAGCATGAATCGTCAATGGATGTGGTCATTAGGTCTGATTCTCGTCATGGCTTTAGGCTTGTTAGCGAAACTTTTGATTCCTGCCGCCTGAACCATCCCGCCTGCATCATTTCTATCGCTCCCTTTGAATCCCTAAGGCTAAAATCCGAAGGCCTGTTTGCTGTTCTCATATTCCTGACGATTTTTTGGTATACTCCTTCCAGGAGGTGTGCTGCATGCCCATTATTCGTCCCGCCATGACCTATGCGGACTTGGCTCACATGCCGGACGACGGCAAACGCTACGAATTGCTGGAAGGAGTCCTTACCGTGAGTCCGTCACCCAATCGTAAACATCAGTGGGTTGTCTGGAACTTGGTCATCTTTTTTACTCAAGTGAAAGCCGCTCGTTATGGCGAAGCTTATGTCGCACCGTTTGATGTCATTTTAGGTACGCATAATGTCGTCCAGCCTGACGTCCTGTTTATTCGTACGGATCGTTTATCGATTGTCACCGAAAATAATGTGCAAGGCGCTCCCGATCTGGTTGTCGAGGTCTTATCCCCTGCGACCCGCGACCGGGACTTAACCGCCAAAACCCATCTGTATGCCCAATTTGGCATCACAGAATATTGGATTGTCGATCCGGACGCTGAAACGCTCGCGGTCTATCAACTCACAGACACCGGCTATGCAGGAGGAGACCCGTTAACCGGTTCCGCCACCTGGACCAGCCCGCTCTTTTCCACTGTTCCGGTGAGTATCTCGAAATTGTTCCACCCCTAATGTGAGTCATGTGAATCCCCCCATCAATAGTCCTCATCTCATCAAGGCCTTTGTGACACCGACCGTAATTGCAGAATTCAGCCATGGCCCGCCAGTTTCCGGGAATCTCATGATATTGCCCATAAATCCATGAAAGTTGGAACGCGA
>JAMDDZ010000082.1 GCA_023488565.1 Bacillota bacterium
TTCCGGTGGTACCTATGGTTTAGTAGTGGGTCACATTTCGCCGGAAGCACAAGTAGGAGGGCCCATGGCACTTCTTAAGGACGGAGATCTGATCACGATTGATAGCGAAACTCAGGAACTTTCAGTAGCCGTATCTGATGAAGAATTATCCAACCGATTAAAAGAATGGAAAGAACCACCTCTTCGTTATAGCAAGGGAATATTATATAAATATGCAAGGTTGGTGTCGTCTGCATCCAAAGGAGCTGTGACGGACTAATCGCTCCACGAAAGCGCCGCAACCACTCCAGCCCCGATTCCCCGGCACGTATGCGGGGCTGCGCTCTACGCCCCGGTTTAGACGGCATCGGTGTCACCGTGTCTTGCGGTTAGAACACACCACCGTCACCCGATAGCCGTGGTGTGGGAGACCTCGGCGTACGCGGGTGACGATCTGCTCTTGCTTTGAAAAGCCCCGATGGCCTAGTGGAATGACGACAAAGCTACATTTGAACAAAATGAAGAGCAGTGCATAACAACCCAGTAGTCGCACTATTGAACCTCCCCGCCCTATCGTTATCTTAGGCCGGAGACTGAAAATTGTTGCTACAAGCTGCCTCGTTCCTCGTAGACGTTTCTATGACGAAGATTCTGGTACCAAAATAGGCGAGTCTTGTGGGCGTGATGGATACAAAAGTTGATTAGCTAGCGTTCCGAATTGCGTCGGTCTTCGTGCGTCCCCCGTTGTGACAGTTGCCCGTACAGCACCTCAATTTGGTGCCGTAACGCGCGGTTTTCTTGCTCTAATCGCTGCACTCGTTGTTTGAGAGTGTCCAGGATTGCCGTCTTCGAGGAATCCGATGCTGAGGTATATGGGGCTTGGTGCGGTCCCGAACGTTGATCCCGGAGTTCCATAATGCGTCGCCGCACGTCCGGTTGGATACAGCCAGGCCGTTGAGACCCCGGCTATCTCATGGACGCCTTGAAAGGTAATCGCGCGGCCTTCTTTCATCAACGTCCGAAATCGCCTCGTGGGTGCGCTGAAGCGCGGTTTGGTGGCGCTGGATGGCGCTCTGGCGTAATCCCTCGACGTTACGTGGGTGCATGCGTCTCCCGGTGCAGTAAGCGAAGCCCGAGGGATTAATTCAGGCGCACCATGAGATGAGGGGCCAAAGCCCCTCATCCTATCGTTACTCTCACGGGTACCTTACCCACCCAGGGTAGTGACACCATCATCTCCCCGGAGGCCACAATCTTGTTGTCGTGCACTTGGAACCTCAGCAAGGTAAAGACGGGTTCTTTCAATGACGCGTCGACCATACTGGTGTAAGTCACGGGATTATCCAAATGATCGCCCTCCGCGGCTAAAGCAGCGTTGTTCATCGCATCACTCAGCGACCCTTGGGCGTTTATCATAATGCCCGCGTCTAGCGCCATCGGCACCAGCACACTTAACAACATGATGAACGCCATGGCCCAAATTAATACACTACCACCACGATCCAGGATTGCTCCCACCACCTGTAACAATGGCGGGACTCGTCCGAATTGCCCCTACTGATAACGGCAAGGATACTCCCGTGACATGAAATGGCAATGCCACGGTCACGGAATCCACGGGACTTCCCACCACCGCCCTCATGACTAGTCCGCCCGTATTGTAATGCTCTTGATTAAGCACCTGCACGACGTCCTGCTGGACTAACGCTACCGATGCGCCACCAGCTAGTGCGACAACTCCCGCCTCTGCCGCCTGTCCCACAGCATAACTCTCCGCTATATATTGGAATGTACCTACTAACCCCGAAACCAGAAGCCAAAACAGAGGAAGAACCAGGACGATTTCCAAAAACGCGTTGCCCTTTATGGAATAGCGTTCAAATTGCTGGTGATTTGACCAAACGCATTGACCAACGCGTTGCGCAAGGCCTCGATGGGCAGTATCATCGCCAGAACCACGATTATTATCCAAATCCCATTTTCGATAAAGACGTTGCCCTCTTTCTGTTTCAATAACGCGGCGAGTCGCCCTCCCCAGAGTGCCAGCCATAGTCTCACGTAATCTCCTCCTGTCTCCAATTCCCCATCCCCTAGAGATGTGGTGAGGTCAGAATAGCGAAAAAAATCGGGAGGATTCCTGTTGACTGCTCGACAGCACCCGGTTCTTCAGCCCACTGAAACATATAATTATGGCAACCAGACATCACCCCACACCTTTGCTGGCAGCTTTCGTCTAACCAACTATCTGCAAGACTAAGCCAAAGCCTGATAACCCTTTTATTCCGGTTTGAATTGAAAATGCCTCCGTGGCCTAATTCTCTATTGGCAATCTCGCA
This sequence comes from Bacillota bacterium, assembly GCA_023488565.1. Lineage (GTDB taxonomy): Bacteria > Bacillota > Sulfobacillia > Sulfobacillales > Sulfobacillaceae > Sulfobacillus_C. Next base: position 2,316 of record JAMDDZ010000082.1, read on the forward strand.
AGAACCTGTTGCCCCATACCAATGACATCGATAACCGCTTCTATCGAGATGTTATTTTCGCGGAACCTCTTGTTCCGTGCCTGGCACCCATGACCAGTACTGGATCCGATTTGTCAAGACTAGATGGGGATTCTACGGGTGGTTGGCGCGAAGGAAGCAATGATCAAATACTTAAGAGATTAGCAATATGTATCATGATTGCCGTGGTACTGGTTCTGTTAGTGTTTTCCCCCATTCTTCGCACCCCCAATGCGATGTCTGCCAACGCAAGGGACATTTCCACGGCAAAATGCGACGGAAAGCTCTCCATGCCACACCACTGGACTCCTGCAACACGTTGCGTTCAATCCCTGCATCCCATTTCCCAATCATCCCCGACACCTTTCGTTGACAACGACTATTGGCCCCTATATCGAACACTCGGTCATCCCCGATCTGCCCACCATCATTTCTTCTCCTGAATATGGTCCGATCCTTGATTCCGATACGCTCCGCCAATGGTCCGTATCTCCCCGAACAAAGGGCTTATGCGCAGCGATGGATCTTGAGGTTTCGACTCGATCAATTTCGGGACCTACAGCGCGAAATCATTCAACTAGCGGATATGGTGGAAATTGACTTCAGTCATCGGATCGACGCTGCCTCGCTGAAGGGCAATCGAGGTCCATTACCTCGGAGGGTAGCACTTTCGGTTGGCTTCCCAGCAAGGAGTCGTGAGGAAATCCTCTGCACTACGAAAATCCTTACCGCAATTCATCAGATATTGTTGTCATTGGAATCCCAACGCGCCTTTAGGGGTCAAAATTCTTGCCAGCCACTATCTGGAGGAGGAACTCACGGAAGTAGCTTCCTGCCCTATTGACTTCGTTACCTTAAGTGGAGGAGAGTCCATACCCCCATCCGTGTTCCCAGCCACTTTTGGCATTTCGACTGCAGTTGCAGTAAAGAGAGCACGAGACTGGTTGTCATTACATGGACTATTCGGCATTAATCTACTCGCCTCCGGTGGTGCCTTCACCACAGGCGACATTGCCAAATTATTATCCTTAGATGCCGATGGCGTCGATATCGGACCTGAAATGCTAAAAACCATTATTCCCACAACCATGGCACAACAACACGGTCACCAATTAAACGTCGGACAGCGAGTACTGCAATGGACCCAATGATTGAAAACCGTAGCCTCGAAATTCAAAGCCATTCTGCGCGCAGCGCAAACCAAAACGCACCAAGATCTCAACCGAGCCATGATTTACGAACAAGCTGACGAGGTTTCCCGTCTTCTGGAACTGCGCACCGCAGCAACCTCCGCCAACGATTATGTATCAGACTTGGTCTGTTTTCTTATCGAAGAATACCAACGCCTGATCCCTAATTTGCAGCATCAGTTCACCTTAATAACCCAGGTTCCGCGAGTCAGGGAACGGAAAATCGTGGAATTTTTTTGGCCGTTAGCCCGATGGGTCCCAGATAAACCCCC
>JAMDDZ010000063.1:0-902 GCA_023488565.1 Bacillota bacterium
CATGATTTTAGCCCAAAAAATTGCCCTCGATCCCAACAATGCGCAGGAGACGTATTTGGGACGGTGCGCTTTGCGTACAACTGGGCATTGGATCAGTGGCAACAGAGCAATATGCCGTGTGGCAATCTGATCCGACCTTGCCCGTAGAGTGCGCGCCTGTGGACGACCGGCCCATGGCCCTACGAAGCGGAGGCATGAGGAAGCAGGAAGGTGGCACCAGTTTGGGTCACGTATGATCAAAATTGGATCAGTCAATCAGAACGGTACGAGGTAGATTCTCTTTTGCCTCGACATAAACCCACGGCAGGCCTCAATTGCGGGTAACCAGATCACGGTAGTAACCATATCTCGATAATTCCTTGTCGGTGCCATGAGGGATGCATTTGGCCCCCCAGAACGCGCCGTGCATGTTGTGGGCCGCAGACGCTACCACGGTGCCGGCCACTTGGGCTACAATTCGAAGGGTGGTGGAATGGGGCAGACTCAACTCCTGAACCTCATGCCAAATGGCGTCGGCGCCTGTCTTGGACTCTTTGGCTGCAGGTTCTTAATCGAAAGTTTGGGGGTTCGGATATGGTGTAGCCTTGGTTTAGCAGTAGTGCGGACACGCTATCGGATTCTAAGGGACCGACGTGAAACGCAGGAAAGCTTCAGTGATACCGTGACACCGGGTCAAGGTTCCGTTCCAATATGCTAGGAGTTGATGAGAGGGTGGTTGAAACCGGAAGACGACATTACCAAATTCCGGAGTCTCCAAACGGATTCCTGATCAAGCTGCGCCAAGTAATAGCTGGCGGACTTTATGCCATGGTGCCCCATTCTATAGATTTTTTCCGCCCTATTGTCCACGGCGCGCGGCCGAGATTTCTGACAGTGTAGGGAAGTCCCGAAGCTCAATCCAA
>JAMDDZ010000063.1:912-3782 GCA_023488565.1 Bacillota bacterium
CTCAATCTAAAGGGCCTTGGTCACGTTGCCAAGGGTAACGCTACCCAAAGGGCTTGGGGACGGCTTTTGGCCTGACGCATGGTGTGAATTAACGGATGAGTGATGCGTTCTTCCAATAGAAAATTGAGAACCAATACGGTCTTATTGTCGAGCAACAGAAATGCTTGGGACATTCGCAGGCGCGCTGATGGTTCACCGATGGTTACGGGTAAATACTAACGATATCATCGGACGAACGGGCAGCCGTGAAATGGCGACCTTGCGAGACATACGGGGATTGCGTCTTAACTCCAAGGTAGTCCTGAAAATATCACTCAGAAATACTAGCATCCCAAGCCTACGGGGTTAATGATTTTAATATTTGTTGCAACAAATTTTTGCCAGGGCTCTGGGCAGCGGGATTGGCGTTGCCCTTTTTGCCGAGATAACCGCACCCGGGGCTAAACTTGGTGGGTTCGTGGCCCCGAATGTAAACTTCTGTATACGTGTTGCAGCAGCCATTGCTTAAGAGCCCGGTTTTCGTGCACACTGTGCGGGAAACGATGCCGGGAGGTTTTGTAAAAGTTTCTACAGGTTGATTGACTAGCGCCCATTTCATGAAATGAGCCCAGATCGGTCCAGCCCCCAAATCCCCGGTCAAACCGAGTGGCGAATAATTGTCATTGCCAACCCAGACTGCAGCAGCTAATTGGGGAGTGAACCCCACCAGCCAAGCGTCTCTTTGTTGTGACGATGTCCCGGTTTTCGCGGCGGCTGGCCGTGAAAATATTGCATGAAGGTCATGAGCGGTTCCACGGGAGTTTAAAAGTGGTGCATGAAACAAATTCCCCACCACGTAGGCTACCTGGGGTGTAATGACCCGGGTTAGGTGGGCGCTTTGAGAAAATACGGTTTGGCCCTGGGCGTTAACCACCTTTAACACACAAAGGGGATGCACCCGGTATCCACCATTGGCAATGGTGGATACCCCACGCGCCATTTCATAAGTGGTTACCGAAGAAGAACCAAGAGCCGTAGTCAAGTTGTCGGCCAGAGGACTGGTGATGCCCATCACATGTGCCATGCTAATCATAGCCGGCGGGCCGACAATATTCATCCACTTTACTGCACAAATATTGTCGGAAAGTGCAATTGCATCTTACATTCCGCACCCAAAAATTGGCATTTACTTCATTTCCTCAAATGGCTCGGGAACCACGGTCATGGTGCGCATTGGCGGTATCGTAAAGGTGCTGTCCGGTATACCGACTGCCGTTAAGATGGCTTCCAAGGTGGGATGAAACAAGGGATCGAGGGCAATGTGGCGCTGACCCTGGGGATCGATAGCGACCTGCAAGGATTCCAACAACCGGACCACTTCGTGGCCGGTCGGATGCGTCAGCCAGCGACGGGACGGCGAGGGAATGGATACCCCCGTCCGGCGGAGGCGCCGTTCCAGTAAACTATAGAGGAGGCAGGCCACGAGGAGCACATAGCCCAAGGCTTCGATCCGTTCCGCTTTTTTGAGGAATAACGCGTCGACAAACAGGGGGTCTTTGACAAAGTGAAAATGACGTTCCACGCTGATTTGTCCCTTGTATTCCCGGAGTAACTCCACGGTGGAGACGTCGTGATCCGGCACCGTGGTAATCAGCACGAAGGTGCCGCGCCGTTCGAGTTCCCGTTGGCGACGCGTGGCGTCGACCGCGCCGATCGTCACGGCCACCCGCCATTCCTGGCAGCTATCCTCGGGTCTGGGGTCTTTACGGGGGCATCCGGGTCGACGGTGCACGGTTTCCTCAGAAATCGTCGTGTCTGCCGCACACCAGCCCGACCGCCACTCGTCTTGCCATCGCTGCACGGCGGCCTCAGCATCGGCGACACAGGCAAATCGCTGCTGCTGCAGATCCTGGGCGGCGCGTTCCATGGCGCTGCGGGATCGGCTAATTTCTCGATCCAAGGTATGCGTGCGTCGACGATCAAGGGTCGATGATCGATAGACGACCAAGCGATAACGAAGCCCTTCAATCTCCCCGGTTTGCTCCGAAGCCCAATAATGCGCCGCATCGCGGCGCTGTCCTATGGTCCCCAGGGCCTGCCATCGATTCGCTGCCCACGCGATTTGTTTGACCGTGGCGACGATGCCAAATGACTCCGGGCACCGGGAGACAAAGCGGACCTGTTGCCTGTCGAGACGCTTCAGGTTGGGACCCGTCACGAGGGCGGAGTCCGCAATATAGAGCAGTTTCGCCAATTGTTCGGGTTCCAGGGCGGTGATCCACTGCTCCAGCATTTCGGCATTGAGCGTTTTATCGGAACGCTGCCCCGATTCGACGGTGCCAAAACGGGGCACCCCCTCCCGATTCACAAACAGGGTCAGCAGAATTTGTTTGAGATCGGAGCGATGGTCTTTCGAATGTCCATAGGCGGGATGCACGGGGGCGGTGTCACTCCCCGCATACTCTCCGGTCACGGAGCGCGAGGTACTATCCCAGTGGCCACTATCTAACGTAATCTCCTCCCGGAGATACGCCTGGGCCGCAATGGCACTAAATACCCGGGCCGGATGGGCCCGGGCAAGTTTATCCAATGCCCGTCCCAAGCTATCATCGGTAAAATCCGTGGCCTCCCGGCCAGCGCCGATGAGGATCGCCACATCCGTCGTGGCCCATCGCTCGGTGAAACGATACAGGGGGGATTTGCCCAAGAGCACATCGAGGACGAGTGCCAAAAGGCGCTCTCCGGGCGAGATCCGACATTGATCGCGATCCCATGAGACCATGCGATTGATCAGGTCCACGAGGCCGATGTCATCGGCCAAGTGACGAAACAGGGGGGCAGCGCCCACCACACGGCTAGTGGGTGTGAGTATGTTCATAAGAGAAACTTCG
>JAMDDZ010000087.1:0-18191 GCA_023488565.1 Bacillota bacterium
TTGGCTTTTTTGGCCACGGTAGCAGTGGACAATGAGCCGAACAATAGCAAGGCTCGCCGACCTAAAACATCGGACAAACGTCCGAATACCCATTGGGACACAAATGACGAGGCCGCATAAAGCGCTGCCATGGCCCCAATCCAAGGCAAACTAAACCCACGATGCTCAGCATATAACGGCAACAAGGGAAGGATCAGTCCATATCCGGTCTGAATGATAAAGATAGCGGCACACAAAATCCAAAGTGTCCGAGGCCAACCCGAACCCTGATGGTGATTCGCAACCGAATTGATAATAGCAACCCCAATCTAAGCCATCACCGCTTATTATAGCAATTTTGCAATGAGCGTAGGTTGCCAACAAAGTCCCATTAAAAAAAGGCTAGTTGACTAGTTTCCCCCAATCCGTCCAACGCACCCTGGCTTCGCAGCAGATCAATCACACTTTTGGTCAAATGCGCCCGCCGCCGCAAGTCATCTATCGAAAGAAATGGGCCTTCGCGTCGTGCCTGAGTAATATTTTCCGCCGCTGACATGCCCAAACCCGGCAAAGCCGCAAACGGAATCAGCAACCCGTCGTCGCGCACCGCAAACCTATCCGCTGGAGACTCCATTAAATCTACCGGATAAAAGCGATAGCCCCTAGCCAGCATCTCCCGCACCAGTTCCAATACGGAAATTTGTCCTCGCTCCTTGGCTGTCGCGTCATTACCTTTAGCCTCGATATCCGAAATCGTTTGATTGACCTTTTTAACGCCGAGCACAGCTACTTGCGGATCAAAATCATCCATATGCCGAGAAAAGTATGTTGCGTAAAACGCCAATGGATGATGAACCTTAAACCACGCGATGCGCCACCCCATCATGACATAGGCGGCTGCATGCGCCTTAGGAAACAAATAAGAGATTTTACGGCATGATGCAATATACCAGTCAGGAACTTGATTTTGACGCATGGCCTGTTCCTGTTCCGGTTTGAGCCCTTTGCCCTTGCGCACCGACTCCGAAATCCCGAACGCCACTTTGGGAGCCAAACCTCGGCTCAGCAAGTAAATCATAATATCATCGCGAGTCGCTATCACATCAGAAAGCGTGGCCAATTTTTGCCGTATAAGCTCTTGAGCGTTATTAGTCCAGACCTCGGTGCCATGTGACAGTCCTGAAATCCGAATCAATTCGGCAAAAGTAGCGGGTCGCGTTTCAATCAACATCCGTCGCACAAATTGCGTACCAAATTCGGGAATCCCCAAGCTGCCTACCGGAGAATTGATGGCATCCGGCGAGACTTCGATGGAAGACGTATCACGAAACAGGGCCATGGTTTCGGCATCTTGAAAGGGAATATCGCGCGCAGAAACCCCGGTTAGTTCTTCCAACATTCGAATCGCTGTCGGATCATCGTGACCTAAAAGGTCCAATTTTAGTAAACGGCCTTCAATGGCATGGTAATCAAAATGTGTGGTGACCACGTCTGATGCGTGGTCGTCAGCGGGATGCTGAACCGGACAAAATCGGTAAATAGATTCATCGCGGGGCACCACCATCAACCCCCCAGGGTGTTGCCCTGTGGTGCGCTTAACACCGGTAATGCCACTGGCCAACCAATCAATTTCGGCCATCGACAGTTCCCTACCGGCATCACGGGCCCAGGCCCGCACCAGCCCATACGCCGTCTTTTGCGCCACGGTGGTGATGGTCCCAGCCCGAAATACATGCCCTTGGCCAAATAGTTCTTCGGTATAGCGATGAATGATCGACTGGTATTCCCCGGAAAAATTGAGATCAATGTCTGGCACCTTGTCGCCTTCAAACCCGAGAAAGGTTTCAAACGGAATGTCTTGCCCATCACCCAGTAGCGCTTGTCCACAGCGGGGGCAAGTTTTAGACGGCAAATCGAATCCTGAATGATATGCGCCTTCATCCACAAATTCTGAGTACTGACACTTCGGGCACCGGTAATGCGGTGGCAGCGGGTTAACCTCGGTAATCTGCAGCAAGGTGGCTACCAGAGAGGAACCCACCGATCCCCGCGAGCCTACTAAGTATCCGTCGTCCAATGACTTCTTAACCAGTCTGTGGGCAATGTAGTAAATACTGGAAAAACCGTTATCGGTTATCGACCGAATTTCTTTCTCCAGGCGTTCCGCCACGATTGCCGGCAGCGGTGTGCCATACATTGCTTCGGCCTGTTGCCGCGGGACAGTCTGAATTACAGTTAGAGCTTCATCTAAAGTCGGGGCAAATAGACCGTCCGGCACCGGTTTGACAACCTCGATCCCTTGGAGCAGCCAGTTGGGCGAGGAATCCACGACATAATCCCGGTCGTCGGACGAGAGCCACTGAAATGCCTCCCGCATTTCGTCTCCTGTTCTTAAGTGCAGTGCGTCAGAGGCATCATGCAACTCGCCTTTGGCGGTTGCCGCCAAAATATCCCGGAACACCTTATCTTCAGGACGTAAGTAGTGGGCATCCGAGACCGCTGGCACCGGCTTGTTCCCTGCGCGCCCCATCATAATCAATTCTTGAAGAAATACTTGGACCGCTTCCGGTGATGCTAAAAATTCGTCTTGGCACAATCTCCCTAATCCATCGGGAGGAGTCACCTCCCAGTAGTCGTAGAACCTGATTAGTTGTTCCATATGGGATTGTCCGTCACCCCGTAAAAGTGCCTCAGAGATCTCCCCGCCATGAATCGGGGAACCCAAGTACCAGTAATCCCGTCCTTTTTCCAAAGCAGACCTGCGAACCCGAGGCACGCGGTAAAAGGTTTCCAAATGCGATTCCGACACTAACCGATACAGCGGTTCAATTCCTTCCTGGGATTTTACCAACACCACCACCGGTTGCGGACGCCCAATATTAAAAACCAGGGACTTCAGAGAGCGCAGTTCGGCTTCCTCCATCCAATTTCCCTCGGAATCGGTCAAAAGTTTAATCAATACTTCCGCCGTAGCCTCAGCGTCATCCAAAGCTCGGTGATGTTGGGTCAAGGGTACTTTGAAATGCTGAGTCAATCCGTTTAATCCATAGGATTTCAATCCTGGGACGCTAGTGCGTGCCAAGTTTAAGGAATCCAGCAGCGGGAAATCAATCTCGTGGCCCAAGTGGCGGCGAACAGCCGAGGTGATAAAGCCATAATCAAATCGTGCATTATGCGCAGCCAAAATGCATCCCTGGGCAAACTCCAAAAACTCCCCCATGACTTCGGCAGCCGACGGGGCATTGGCTACATCAATCTCCTTAATTCCCGTAATTTCCATGGTGGTTTGCGAAATGGCACGTTCAGGGCGCACCATGCGGTGAAAGTGATCGGTGATGCGCCGACCAACAATTTTCACTGCGCCAATTTCGATAATGTCGTGAATCCTGGGGGACAAACCCGTGGTTTCTACATCCACCACGACAATTGGGGTATCAGGCCAAGGAGTTACCAACTGCGGGCCGGTAAGCGAAGCCACAGCATCATCCACCATATTGACCTCAATGCCATAGATAGCCTGAACCCCGGTGCTTTTGGACAATTGTTCAAGTTCCGGGAAGGTTTGCACTACCCCGTGATCGACAATAGCTACCGCAGTATGGCCGACTTCCTTGGCCAAGCGAAACAAGTCCCCTGGTGTCATCAAACCGTCCATTGTGCTCATTTTCGAATGCGCATGCAACTCTATGCGACTGGTATCGCTATGCACCGCTAGCGGAGCGGGAACAACCCCAGCATCTTTGATGCGAATCACACGCTCCTCACTAAACTTGTCTACCTCCAGCACACCCCGCACCTTGATCCAGGAGCTTTCGCCGAAAGGTTCCAAAGACTGTTGGGTTCCCCGCCGTTCCGAAAACTTTACCCGGATGGCCCCTTCATTGTCGGTGATAGACCAAGTCCAGTGAACCGCTCCGTCTCGCGCTACCCGATTGTCGACCCCGAACACCTTGCCTAATACCGTCACCTCACCGGAGTCACTCAGATTGCGCAAAGAAACGGGTGTTGTCCGGGGAACCCCGCGTCCAATTCGTGGCGACGGTTCCCGCCCGGAAGTCGCTGGCGCAGCTACCGGTACCACGGGATCCCGCCATGCGGGGGACGGTGTGCTAATCTTGTGAGACCAGGCGGGCATATCGGGCCAAAATTGACGCAACCGCGCCTCCCCGCCCCATTTCTCAAACAAGTCCGCAGCCACCCGATTGGGAAAAACGCAGTCGATCCCCGCTGCATCGCCAATGGTAAGACAATGAGCCGGTACCAAGGTCAAAAACCGGGCATGGCTCATTTCCCAAATGCGGCGGATCCGGTCTATGGCAGACTCCGGCCATTGATACGCCTGAAATTCCACTGCTACGCCCCAGGCTCGTCCCAATTCCTCAGCCAATGCAGCCTGCCAACGAACATCTTCCGAGCGCATATAGGCCACCTGTACCGTTACCGTGTTCGGTGGGTTCCACTGCAGCGCCACAAATGGCGGAGGTTGGTTGGGGTAGCCATGCATTGACAACCATTCGCTCACTCGAGATTCCATTGACACCAATGCCCTCCTACAATCATTCACTTACACACGGGGGATTTCTTTAATAATCTCCCAATACATCTTCATGCGTGCGGCCAGTCCTTTAACCAAACCCATTTTTTCTTCTTTCATCACCTGGGTCACGTCATGTAGGATTACTGCGTAAGGTTCTTTGCCCATCCGTTTGAGTTGACGATGCATTTGCAGCTCCACTCCATAGCCCGCACTATCAAGATAGTCGGCCCCGATGAGCAGTTGCTTACGCATGGCCCGTTGACCAGATAAAAACGGGGTCAGTGCTTGAGCCCAATCCGTAGAAGTGCGGCCGCCCTCGAAAATGCCCACGGTGGCCTCATGATCCCCATTCATTACGGGACGTAAAAGTTCTTGTACATGCGTTATTGTTAATCCTAGCAAGTCGGCGTCCAAAAACAACAAGATATCGGCGGTAACTTGTTCCGCTCCCGCTTTCAGCGCGCTCCCCTTTCCAGAATTCTCCGCCAAATCCAAGACTCGTACCCCAATTTCACGGGCAACCCGACTAGTGTCGTCGGTGGATCCATCATTGACCACGATAATATCATCAATTTCCGGCACTGCCATTAACACGCGCAACACCGATGCAATGTTTTGTTCTTCGTTAAACGCCGGAATTATCGCCGCGACTCGTTCTTTCACCCGCACACACCTTCATTTTCCCGAAGTCATTTGTTTCGATAGGGTTAACCTCTCAATAGGCACGAGCGAATAAGGCGCGATGCTGTCCCGGCCGACCGCAAACAATACAACCTGTACCTGCCAGTTCGGTATCAAATGGCAGGCAGCGAATGGTCACTGACGTTTCCTGCTTCAACTGATCGGCACATGTTTCTTGACCGCACCAATCTCCCATGAAGAATCCCCTAAAGTTATGATGTGCCATTTCCTGGAAATTCTCAACGGCAAACGTATTTTCATGTTGATACTGCCGAGCTTGTTGCAATAGAGTGTCTTGTACCTGGACCATCAATTGTGTCAACGCTTCTTGAAGCGTCGCCTCGCTAACCGCTATTTTTTCCCCAGTATCGCGGCGCGCTACTATCACTTGCTGCTGCGCCAAGTCGCGCGGTCCGATTTCAATGCGGACCGGCACCCCCCGCATTTCCCAGTCATTAAATTTATAGCCAGGAGTGAATTCATCACGATCATCCAGCTTCACGCGAAACGAGGCACTCAAGGTTTTGGCCAAGGTTTTGGCATACCGCGTGACTTGCTCCCGATCATTCCCCCGTCCAATCGGGACAATTACGATTTGAATCGGGGCCACACGGGGAGGAATTCGCAATCCTTTGTCATCCCCATGAACCATAATCAATGCCCCTATCAACCGCGTCGAAGCACCCCATGACGTCGTCCAGCCAAATTTCAACGTGCCGTCTTCATCCAAATATTGAATATCAAAGGCTTTGGCAAAATTTTGACCTAAAAAGTGGGAGGTTGTGGATTGCAACGCCTTGCCATCCCCCATCAAGGCTTCCAACGTATATGTTTCAATGGCTCCAGCAAAACGTTCACCGGCACTTTTAGCGCCCGCCACCACCGGTATCGCCAACAAATTTTCCATCATTTCATGATAAATCCCCAGTTGCTGGCGTGTTTCAGCTTCTGCTTCCTCTGCTGTGCGATGCACCGTATGTCCTTCTTGCCACAAAAATTCTGTGGTACGAAGAAAGGGCCTGGTAGACTTTTCCCAGCGCAGTACATTGGCCCATTGGTTAATCAAAACCGGCAAGTCGCGATACGATTGAATCCATTGTGAATACATGGCCCCCACGACGGTTTCCGACGTTGGACGCACTGCGAGCCGTTCCGCCAACACTTCGTTGCCACCCATCGTCACCCAAGCTACTTCAGCGGAAAAGCCCTCCACATGTTCAGCTTCTTTTATCAGCAGGTGTTCCGGAATTAACAGGGGGAAGTAGGCATTTTGGTGCCCCGTTTCCCGAAATTTCTGATCCAATTCGGCTTGAATAAATTCCCATATTCGATAGCTGTATGGTTTCATCACCATAAATCCCTTGATTGGTGCGTAATCCACCATATCCGCCTTTTTGATCACATCGGTGTACCATTGCGAGTAATCTTGCGATTTAGGGGTGATTTCTTTGAGAAGCTTTTCCACCCAAACGAACCTCCTCGGCAGCATCCTGAATTTCTTTCCATAATTCTTCCACCATATCCTGTTGCTCAACTCGCCGCACAATTTCACCATGACGGAAAATCAAGCCCATGTTCTTGCCACCGGCCAACCCGACATCGGCTTCGCGCGCCTCGCCAGGGCCGTTCACCGCGCATCCCATGACCGCCACCGTAATCGGCTCCGCTATCGTTGCCAACCGACGTTCCAGTTCGTTGGTTACCGGCCACATATCAAATTGCAGCCGGCCACAGGTGGGACAGGCTACCAAATTGGCACCCCGCTCTCGAAGTTTCAAGCTTTTGAGGATTTCCCAGGCCACTCGCAGTTCTTCTTCTCCCGGTGCGGTCAGTGAAACCCGAATGGTGTCGCCAATACCTTCTGCCAAAAGCGTTCCCAGTCCCACGGCAGATTTAATGGTGCCTTGCAATAAGGTGCCGGCCTCGGTAACCCCCAAATGCAAGGGGTAATCATACGATTTGGCCATTAAACGATAGGCTGCCACCATGGTAGGCACATCCGAGGCTTTTAACGAAACCACAATGTTGTCATAGTCCAGGTCATTGAGGATCCGAATGTGGCGGGCGGCCGATTCCACCATGGTCTCTGCCGTACGTCCCAAGTCATGCAGCAGGCCTTTTTCAATAGAACCCGAGTTGACACCGATACGAATCGGAATTTGCCGTTCCTTAGCCGCCTTCACCACTTGTTCCACCCGATCCCGATCTCCAATGTTGCCGGGGTTCAGTCGCAACTTATCCACGCCTCCGCGAATTACAGTTAGAGCTAAGCGGTAATCAAAATGAATATCCGCCACCACTGGAATCGGGGAGTGTTTTACAATGGTTGCTACCGCTTGAGCGGCTTCTTGGTCCGGCACAGCAACCCGCACCAACTCGCAGCCCACAGCAACGTAGCGCCGAATCTCATCAAGGGTCGCTTCAACATCGCGGGTATCGGTCTTGGTCATCCCCTGCACCACCACGGGGGCTCCGCCGCCAATGGTAAGATCACGCACTTTGACCGCTTTTGTCATCAGAAATCCCTCCTGAGGGTCTTTTCCATTTGAGGTACTTGCCCTGGTCTTATCTTACCATTAGAACGGTGCCCCAACATGAAAGAAGTGCACGATATCGTGGTAGGTCACCAGCAAAACAAATAACATCAGCACCACAAACCCTACCATATGAATCATGTTTTCCCGATCCGGATCCATGGCTTTGCGACGCACTCCTTCCAGTCCCAGAAGAAACAGGCGGCTTCCGTCCAATACCGGAATTGGCAATACGTTAAAGAGCCCTAAGTTGGCCGACAAAGCTGCAGCCAGCAGCACCAGATAGGGCAATCCGTCCTGCGCTGCCTGACTCACATACACCGCGATGCCGACAGGACCGGTTAAATCAAAACGACTTTTCCCAATCACTAAATGATACATCGCGACAAACCATCTTCCGGTAAGACGGACCGTATAGTCCACCCCCGAACGGATCGAGGCGAAGAAACCGAGATGGATCATCGCAACTTGCGGTTCGATACCCACGATATACTCTTTAAGTTGTTTGTCGTATCGAGTGTGCACGGTGACAGTTTTCTTCAACCCATGGCGTTCAATGGTGATGGCCAGAGGCTGATGAGCATGCGAGACAATGGCTTTTTGCAATTCCGTCCAATTGCCAATGGCCCGACGGTCCACTGCGACAATCTTGTCTCCAGCACGGATTCCCGCCGTATACGCGGGATAATGAGGGACTGTGCTAGCTACTGTAGTAGTGATCGTCGGAGTACCAATGGGACCAAAAGCCAAGATGTACAAGATCGCCGCCAGCGCCAAATTCATCACCGGCCCGGCAAGAATCACCGAAAATCGCTGCCACAAGGGGCGATTGGGAAAAGCGTCAGGATCGTTGGTTTTATCCATTTCCATGCCCGCTATGCGAACATAGCCACCTAAAGGGATAATCCTCAGCGAATACTTTGTCTCGCCCCATTGGGGCGAGAATAGAGCCGGCCCAAATCCCAGAGAAAACTCATTAACCCGCATCCCCATTAATTTCGCCACCAGGTAGTGGCCCAATTCATGCACTGACACTAAAATGCCAAAAACCGCCACCAAGGCGATAACTGTCGTCATGACCCTTTCACCTCCCCAGAAAGGCCTCTTGTTAGCTCTGGTTCACCAGCCCGTCTGCGGCTTTTCGAGCCCATCGATCAGCCTCCAATATTTGCTCCAAATCCCGTACTCGGCCATTGTCGCGAAATCGTTGCACCACGGCCTCTACCACTTCCATGATGCCCAAAAACCTAATTCTGCTGTCTAAGAAACCCGCTACCGCTACTTCATTGGCCGCATTAAATACGGCTGGCAGCAGTCCTCCAGCTTTCCCCACCGCTCTTGCCAGAGAAAGTGCAGGGAAAGTTTCCTCGTCCGGTGATTCAAAAGTCAATTGGCGTCCGCTCCAATCCATCGGTGCGACCGAAAGCGGCCATCTTTCTGGCCAACTTAACGCCACTTGTACCGGCACTCGCATGTCGGGCCAGCCTAATTGCGCCATGGTTGCTCCATCAACAAATTCCACCATAGAATGAATGATGCTCTGGGGATGGATGACCACATCCAATTGGTCATAGTCGGCAGCAAACAGTTGATGCGCTTCGATAAGTTCTAATCCCTTATTCATTAATGTCGCCGAATCCACGGTAATCTTCGGTCCCATCGACCAATTGGGGTGTTTCAGTGCCGCTTCAACAGTCACCTGTTCCAAATCTGCCCGCGTTTTGCCTCGAAACGGACCGCCAGAACACGTCAGGACAATGCGGGAAAAAGGCTGATCCAAGGCTAAACACTGAAAAATCGCCGAGTGTTCGCTGTCCACTGGAATCAATCGGCTCCCACTCCGCTTGGCCCGTTCACGGACTAAATCCCCGGCAGCCACCATGGTTTCCTTGTTGGCCAATAAAATGTCAAATCCTTGGTCAATGGCGGTCAGCGTTGGCAGCAATCCCGCAAATCCACTCATCGCCCCTATTACTCGAGATGGGGGCGCATCGCTAATTGCCGACAATATCGCCGGCATGCCCACCAAAACTTTGAAGTCGGAGTGCGATTGGTGGGGAAGCAACTGGGCTCCTGCTTCTTCAGTGGTCAGTCCAATCCAGGCTGGATTAAATTCGGCGGCCAATTCCAACAGCCGTCGACCGTTTTGCCGCGCCACCAATCCTTCGACTTGATACCGGTCACGATGTTGGCGCAATACTTGCGCCGTGGTTTCGCCCACCGAACCGGTGGCTCCTAGAACAATGACATGCATCATATGCTATCCCTCTTCGCTCGTTTTAAGAGGCTTTGATCGCCCCGTGACGGCTCTGGTACATCACTCGCAATCCTAATGCCGTCAAAGGTCCCACGATGACGCCAGACGCGCCAAATGTCCGTATCCCTATATACAACGCTCCCAGTGCCACCAACGGATGCAGCCCCATACTAGTCCCCACCAATCGCGGTTCCAACACTTGGCGTGCAATCGCTACGGTGGCCAAAACCATGCCGAGCTTGGCGGCGGCCAGATAGTGACCAGACATTAGCAATATCGCTGCCCATGGTCCTAAAATTACCGTGGGTCCAAGATACGGCAGCAAATCCAGCAACCCTGCCAAGACTCCAGCTAATACGGCATAACGAAACCCTGCCACTAGCAATCCTGCCGTAGTGACCGCTGCCGTAACGCTCACCAGAAACAGTTCCGCCTTGATAAACGCTAGCGTTCCATTTACAATACCATACTTCATCTCCCGATATCGTGTCCGCATCCCCGGAGGCAGCGTTCGCAATGCCATATGACTGGCCCATCGGTGATCCCGAAGGAGAAAAAATGCGGTTAAGGTGGATAGAATCAGCACGAGCGCGACATCCGGCACGTGTAGCAAAAACAGCAAAAGTTGCCTCAGCATCCCTTCGGCAACTCGAACCATTCCCCCTAACGAGCTGTTCAGAACCGTAGGATTCAAATGCAATTGGGAAATCGCCGCTTCCCCCATACCCCGATGATGATCGAGCAGCACTCGCCACTCCTTAACATATTTTGGCAGGCGTTGCGACAACTGGACGATTTCCGAGACCAGCAAGGCGATAACTGCACTCATAGTTAAAATTACCAACCCTCCGGCCAACACCAAACTCCCTAATGCGGCGGTCGCCCGGGACAGTCCCCAATTCTCTAAGCGCTCAGATATCGGGCGCAAGAAGAACGCCATCAACGCCCCCAATAAAAAAGGAAGAATGTATCCGATGCACCAGCGCCAGAAACAATAGGCCCCGGCAAGAAACAGGATTGACCATACCATATTGCTCCAGTAGCGGGACATTGCGGCACGCTCCCCGTTTTGAGGATATGCTAGCTTATGCCCAAGCCTCTCAATAAATAATAAGCAATTGGCAATGCGAACAACACGGAGTCAAATCGATCCAAAATTCCTCCGTGCCCTGGCAAGAGTACGCCAGAGTCCTTGACACCCGAATAGCGCTTGATGGAAGACTCCAGCAAGTCCCCCATTTGTCCGGAAATTGAGACCAAGAGCCCGAATAATATGCCATCGATTAGGGTGAGGCCGCTCCAGTAAGCCGTGCCCATACCCATTAAGATGCCAGCAGCGGTACCTGCTGCCGTGCCTTCCCAAGTTTTCCCCGGACTAATCTTAGGCAGGAGTCGATGTCTTCCCCATTGGCGACCGATAAAGAAAGCCAACGTATCCGTGGCCCATATAATCAAAAAAAAGCTAAAAGCAATAGTCATCCCGCTAGATAATTCTCTAAGGCGAATGACAAAAGAAAAGAAGAGACCCATGTAGAGCGCCCCCCAGGACGTCGTCATGGTGCCTTCAAATGACTCCGGCTTGCGGTTAAGTAACGCCACCAGCGCAATTCCCACCGAGCCTAAAGTCAACACCGGCAATGTCCAGGATGGATGGGTGCTGGCCCAAATGAAAGCCCAGACCCACCCTAACGCCGCAAAGGGAAAGAATTCCACCTTGTGCAGACGCAGCATGCGGTGCAGTTCCCAAATTCCCAATCCGGACAACACCCCAATACCAATCACCAGTACCATGCCGCCAAAATACAACAAAAGCAGCATGATTGGGATACCAATGGCCGCCGTTAGTACCCGCATTTTCAACACCGTGGCCGCCGTCCTAACTGTGGCCGCCAAAACGGCGCTCGCGCATACGGAACACCGCAATCGCCTTTTGCAGCTCTTCGGGGGTAAAATCCGGCCATAACACCTCAGTAATATAAATCTCTGCGTAAGCCAGTTGCCATAGTAAAAAATTTGATAGGCGCACTTCTCCGCTGGAGCGAATCAATAAATCAGGATCCGGAAGTCCCGCCGTATCCAAATGTTGCTCCAAGGTGCCGGCATCCAACTCCGGTAACGTTCCCCCCATAGGTTGAGAAGCCAGCCACCGATTAACCGCACGGACCAATTCGTCGCGTCCCCCGTAATTTAGGGCTAAATTCAACACCATCTTGCTTTGCTCCGCAGTGTCCCGCCGAGACCGCGCCAAAGCTGCCTGAGCACCGCCAGGTAGATGACCAATATCTCCAATGGTCCGGATTGATACCCCTTGGGCCTTGAGTTCAGGCGTTTCCGAGTCCAGAAATTCCTCTAACAAAGCCATTAGGGTATTGACTTCGCCCGCAGGTCGGGTCCAATTTTCCGTCGAAAACGCGTACACCGTCAGCACTTCAATACCAAGTCGGGAGCACTCTTTAACAATGGGTTTCAGTGCTTTCACACCTTCACGGTGACCCAGTACCCTAGGCAATCCATGGCGAATGGCCCATCGTCCGTTGCCGTCCATAATAATCGCAATATGACGTGGCAACGGGCGATCTTCCATCATCTCGTGATCCGCTGCTCTGGGAATCAAGTTATCTTCCATCCAACCTCCCGCGCCTCAAGGCATCATAATATCGTGCTCTCGCGCTTCGGCAACTTCATCCAGGGCTTTAATATACTTATCAGTCAGTTTTTGCACGTCGGTTTGTCCGCGCCGTTCCTCGTCTTCTGAAATCTGATGATCTTTTTGGTGGGCACGGAGTTGTTCAACAGCTTCGCGACGAATGTTGCGAATGGCCACTCGCTGTTCTTCAAGCTGCCTCTTCAATTGCTTCACCAAATCGCGACGGCGCTCTTCAGTCAAAGGGGGAACGTTCACGCGCAAAATTTGACCGTCCACGCGCACCGAAACGCCCAAATCGGCCTTTTGAATTCCCTTTTCAATCGCGTTAGCTGCGGTTTTGTCGAACGGTTGTACCACCAACACCCGAGGCTCCGGCGCGGAAATGGTAGCCAAGTGTTGAAGTGGTGTAATACTGCCATAATATTCCACAGGAACTTTTTCCAGTAGGGCGGGGTGAGCTCGGCCAGCTCGCATCCCCGTCAAATCGCGTTCAAACACCTCTACGGTGCGCTTCATTTTGTGCTCAGCATCCGACACAATCTCTTTAAGCATGGTGCTCGCTCCTCACAAAGGTGCCGATGGGTTCACCCATCACTACCTTACGAATATTACCATAAACATTCATATTGAATACCACAATAGGAATATCATTGTCCATGCACAATGATGTCGCTGTGGCATCCATCACCTTAAGATTTTCCTTCAGCACATCAAGGTAGCCTATCTGATCCAACTTGCGCGCATCAGGATGGGTCCGAGGATCCGCGTCATACACCCCAGACTCTTTTGTTGCCTTCAACATCACGTCGGCTTCAATTTCCGCCGCCCGCAATGCCGCAGTGGTGTCTGTCGAAAAGTAGGGATTGCCAGTGCCCGCAGCAAAAATCACTACCCGGCCTTTTTCAAGATGAGTAATGGCTCGGCGGCGGATATAAGGCTCGGCCACCTCCTTCATTTCAATCGCGGTCTGTACCCGGACTTCCACGCCGTGTTTTTCTAAAGCATCCATTAATGCCAACGCATTAATCACGGTGGCCAGCATCCCCATATAGTCGGCTGTGGCACGGTCCATGCCTTTGGATGCTCCGGAAAGTCCACGCCAAATGTTTCCGCCACCTACCACGACCCCGACTTCTACTCCCAACAACAGCACATCTTGAATTTGTCGGGCTAGATTGTCTACCACAATTGGGTCAATACCATAGCCTTCACTGCCTGCCATGGCTTCCCCTGAAAGCTTTAATATAATGCGCTTATATTTTGGTTGTTCGTCCATAGGAGCCCCCTTTTTTGGTGAAATTGCCGTATTCCAATTATACCGAAGGGGCACCCCTAGGTGCCCCTTCCCTACTGCAAAACCGGAGCCTCGATATCTGACGGCAACTCTTCTCCCCGTTCAAATCGGGCAAAACGCCGCACCGTAATCTGCTCTCCAAGCCGTGCAATATGTTCTTTCAGCAATTGATCAATGGTGATATCCGGGTTTTTCACAAACGGTTGTTGCAACAAGCACACTTCTTGATAGAATTTCTTCAATCGCCCTTCAACCATTTTATCAACAATCGCTGCCGGTTTGCCCTCATTATTTGCCTGAGCCGTTAACACTTGGCGCTCATGCTCCAATTCTGCCGCTGGCACTTCTTCGGGCCGTACATAGCGTGGCCTTGCTGCCGCGATATGCATCGCCACATCATGTGCTAATGCCCGGAAATCTGATGTGTTGGCCACAAAGTCAGTCTCGCAATTGATTTCCAGCAATACACCAATTCTTCCCTGAAGGTGAATGTAACTTTCAATCAATCCTTCGGTTGCGGTTCTTCCCGCTTTTTTGGCAGCCGCTGCTAGACCCCGTTCCCGCAATATATCCACGGCACGATCCATGTTTCCATCGGCTTGCTCCAATGCCCGCTTGCATTCCATCATGCCAGCACCCGTGCGTTCACGCAGTTTTTTAACATCATTGGCTGAAATCACACCTGATCCTCCTCGCAAGGAAAGCGACCTCACGGTCGCCTTCTCGGATATCGCAACATCGTTATTGGGCCTCCGCAACCTCAGGCACCAACACTTCGCCTTGCCGTCCCTCAATTAATGCATCGGCCACCTTGGCGGTCAAAAGACGTACCGCACGAATGGCATCGTCGTTGCCTGGAATGATGTAATCAATTTCGTCGGGATCACAGTTGGTATCGACGATGCCCACAATCGGGATGCCCAATTTACGAGCTTCAGTTACCGCAATGTGTTCTTTGCGGGGATCAACCACAAAAACAGCCGCTGGCAACTCCCGCATACCTTCAATACCGCCTAAGTACTTCTCCAATTTTTCTTTTTCTCGGGTTAACGAACTGACTTCTTTTTTAGGAAGGCGGTCCCAATTGCCGCTGGCTTCTTGTTCTTTTAATTCTGCTAGACGTTTGACGCGTTTCTTTATGGTATCAAAGTTGGTCAACATCCCGCCCAGCCATCGCTGATTCACAAAATAATCCCCAGATCGGCGTGCTTCATCGGCCACAGCTTCCTGGGCCTGCTTTTTTGTGCCTATAAACAACATCCGACCTCCGTCGGCGCCGACTTGCCGGACAAAATTATATGCCTCATCCACCTTGCGCACGGTCTTTTGCAGGTCAATAATGTAAATCCCATTGCGTTCGGTAAAGATATATGGCTTCATCTTGGGATTCCAACGGCGGGTCTGGTGACCAAAGTGGACACCAGCTTCAAGCAATTGTTTCATGGAAATGACAGACATACAACACCTCCTGGTTTTCCCTCCACAGCCTGCTATGCACCTCTCGGCACCAGGACTCAGACTGCGTGCGTGGTTTAAATCCTTGCGAATTATAGCATACAGGCCGATAACCCACAAGGCTCAGACGTATTTCCTCGGGGCCAGTAACGGAAGAGTCCATGACCCTTCAGCAATGACCCCGACGCCACTTAACGTCACTTCGAGATGATTTGCTTTAGCCACGGCGACGGGGATTGATCCGCCTCATCCAACAGCACAATTAGGTGTACATACTTTTTAGACCGGGTCAATGCCGTGTACAATGCACGTGCTCCTGATGGTGTACCAGGGTACGCCGTCTCGTTCGCATCGAGAAGCACCACCCCATCAAACTCAAGACCCCGCACGACATCCAAGGTAGTTAGCACCAACCCCCCGCCATAGCTCTCTTGTCCTTGCAACATTTGCAGTTCGAACCCCGTTTGTCCTAAACGCTGTGCCCAACGATTGAGAAAGTCGGCACTAGGAGCTAGTATCGCGATAGCGCTAATGCCCTGGTCCCTCCACCGGGTGATCACTTGTCTTACATCCTCTTGCATTTGAGATACGGACTGAGCACTTGTGTAGGTAATCTTTCCCGGATGTGGGTGCCAAGGCACACTTTCACTCGTCTTCGCCCCTGGGTCAATAGCACTCCGCAATTTTTCGGACGCAGCATGAATAACCGGGGGCACGCGATAACTGTATCGAAGCCACAAATGAGACATTTGAGAAGGACTTACCCGAAGCGCCTCTTGGATATGGGCCCATCCGTCGAACTCGTGCTGGCTTCCTTGCTGCATGAGATCTCCAGCAACAATGTAAGATACTTTAGCCCCGAACCACCGCCAAAGCGCGTGGTATACCAACAGGGGAATGGCCTGCGCTTCATCAATGATGATCCATTGCGGCTCGAACCCTGGCAACATGCGGTGAGCCCAAGAGCCCATCCACAACAGTGCCGCGACATCTTCAACCCCGAACTTCCGACGCGAACGCTGACCCAACCGCTGCCCTGCTTCGCGATAAATCTCCAGCCAACTGGCTTTCGGATGATCCCTCCGCACTGAGTCTAAGGCGTCGGCCCATGCCTTTTGATCCCAAGGACAGTCCGGCACCATCCCGCTTAAGTCTTCGTACCAGGGAAATTCTGGCCATACTGCTCGAGCCCACTCGGCTATGCTCCAAGCACGAGCCCGCTGTCGTTCAAGTCCCAGCCGCGGTAACACCGGGTCAATATAATCGCGCAATGTATTTGTCGGTGTCAAGTAAATGCCAGTGCTCTGCGCACCAGCCGCTACAGCGATCCGATGCGCAGCAACCACAGTTTTCCCGGTACCCGCGGGACCATCGAGAATCAACAACCGCAGTTGCGGATTCCGATCGTTGATAACGGCATTTTGTTCTCTATCCAATACATCAGCCAATACGTCAAGTGCCGGCTCCGCTGAGCGCTCAAGCCGTCGACGCACTCGGTCCTCAAAAATAGCACCGTACCTTGGTGCAACGCGTACCACGGATCCATTTTCAATTTCAATATCCTCCACATTGCAATGCACCACACGAATATGGGGTGCATTCCCGGCTTGCCGCCATTGGTAAAATTCACGATCGCGCAGGGTCAGGGTCAACTCCTGCTGCGCGGGATTGCGGACCAGATCTGCTAGAGGCGCTAAATGGCTAATGTCCAACATTTCCTTGCCGTCGTCCAATGGAAACACCTCGGAGCGGTGATAACGATGCACTCGCAAATCCACCTCGAAGGTCTCCCCATCCATGTCCTGCATTTGTGCGGTAATGCGTGAAAAATAAGGGTCCTGCGCCAACACCATATCACTAAGCTGCCCATAACCAGCTTCTACAATTTCCGCGTGTTGCCAGGCGACCTCGTCATTTATTTGATGCGCACGTTGATACGCCTTGTCTGCGCGCTGTCTCCGCAGTGGTAATTCCCGCTCAGCCCAGTTTTTCCATGCGTCAAATATGTCATTTTCTATGGCAGGTCGGTTGGACGCTTTCTCCACTTATCCGCACACCTCTTCTTGACAATAGTCTTAGCCGTGACGAAATCGCACCACAGCCCCATTGATGATAGAACTCCAGTCATTGGTGAAGGGAAAATATTATATCAAAAACTTGGTTGATGGCGAAGTTTCGGTAGGCTTTTTACCAGGTCTTCGGCAAAGTTAGATTTCGTCAATTATGACACTATCGTGATGAACACGGTACACGGCCAACAAGAAATGGTTGATCGTACCGAGCGTTAATATCTCCGGCATGTGGGCATAATGAACCCCCCGGCCGCTAGCGACCGAGTACTCCGAGGAAGTCGAGTTCCGCAAAGCAGACTAGACGGCTTCAGTCACGACGGCAAATCCCAAAGCGCGGAGTTGGGAGGTGATTCCTTTTTTCTTCTTCAGGTCCAACCACCTCCGCATTGCGAAAACTCGCGAGTACCCGGGGGGCTGCCCCCGTCTGAACATGGGAGACCTATAGTCACAAAAATACTCTACTTCCCTAGTCGTGCTGCCCCCGTCTGAACATGGGAGACCTCTTCTTTCCCTGTCACATCCCGTGCCCAATGAACCTGATTCTCAATGGTCCAATGATGCCGGGCGGCCGCCAACAGCTCCGCAGGCGCGACTTGTTTCGAGTCGCGACTGGTCAGCCCCACCCATACGCTCTAATGTTATCTTCATTCTGTTGAAACTTTAACATGTATTTTCTGATCGTAAAGACTTTTGCCAAGATATCCCGAAATAATCCCCAAGCAGGAGTTTCCGAGT
>JAMDDZ010000087.1:18236-18538 GCA_023488565.1 Bacillota bacterium
ATTATACAACTGACAGCCATTTTTCGCACAAACGATGATGATAACGGGGCGGCGATCATCGCCCCAAAGCGCCGTCCTATGCGGATTTCACCGTGTTGAAGCCGAGAATAGTGGGTCCCAAACTGCAGCCACGGACACCGTGCAGGTCTCCGCTCCACTTATCCCGGGGTCCAAGCCGTTCCCCCGGTTCTGATGACGTCTTTTCCGTTTCGACACGTCTTCAGGGGTTCACTTACGTTCAGCTCCCGCAGCACTCACCTGACGGAGTCATGCTCCGCCTTTTTCCGTCACGCTCACGACCG
>JAMDDZ010000014.1 GCA_023488565.1 Bacillota bacterium
CATTTCCCTCGCGGAGTACAATGCCTTCCAAACGGTGCGACGTCGCCGGGCCAGCCCCCTTCTCTCCAATCCTTATTCATACACCACCACCCCGATCGCAGAGGGGCCATGCACCCCGATTACCAGCTGGCCCTCGATATCGGCAGTCATGCTGGGACCGGTTATCAGCTTCACCAACGGAGGCATGCGTCCCTCTGCCTGGTTTTCTTGATACAACCTTTTCAATCCATCGCTGACAGACGGCTGGATTCGATTTTGGTTTAGCAGAATTATGTGGATAGGCATCAGCAGGCTAGGCAAAAGCCCCGTAGATGGCGATGCATAAAGTGCCACAGTGCCCGTATCGGCCGCAGCCCAAGCTGCCCCCGTAATGCCCACCTGACTCTCTGCTAAAAGATCCTGCCACCGTCCTTGCACCGCCTGTTGTCTGCCGCCTTGTGGCCAGGAAATGCATTGGGTCCCTCGAATCGGTCCTAAAATTCCCTCTAGATCCAATCCCGATATGTCCGAGTTCAGCCAATAAACCACCTGCAAAGGTCCATCTGGGAGATACCGATCTGCCATCGCTTGGTATGCTGAAGCTAGCACCACGGGTAGCCGCTCTGAATTTGAAGCGTAAAACCAGTGTCCGCCTAGCGCCTCGAAATGACGTTGAAATTGGTTGCGAAGCGCTTCCATTTCGATCATGATCTGTGCCCCTTTCCCCGTGTGCGTTCCCACCATTCATGAAACGTCGGAGATGCTACCGGAGGCATATCCCGGGTCTTAAACCATCCGCTTGCCAGTCCCGGCGCCGATTGAATCCGGCCGTGACGCACAAACCATCGCTGTCCCCAGCGTGCCCAGCGAATAGATCGTCGGTAACCGTCAGGGGTAGCCCAAAATCGTGCCCACCAGCGATAGCTTCGAGTTACACCAGCTGGATTCATGTGCCGATCTCGCTTGATTTTTCGCAGTTGTACAATGTGACCCGGTAAGTCAATCTCCATCGGACACGCCTCGCCACATGCCTGGCACAAAGTGCATAGGACCGAGGGCAATTCCGGCAAAATCTCAAAGTTGGTGAGCAGAGGAGTTTCCACGATCCCAATCGGGCCAGGATATACAGAGCCGTAAGCATGGCCCCCGACCTGACGAAACACAGGACAAACATTGAGACAGGCACCACAGCGAATGCAGGATAAAACGTCTTCAAATGGCGTGTCTTTTAACAGTGTACGTCCGTTATCTAACAACACAACATGCCATTCATCGGGCCCTTCCCACTGGTCGGTTCCCCGAGTCCCCGACACCATAGTGGTATACGAAGAAAGCCGTTGGCCGACCCCACTTAAAGCAGGTTGTTGAATCACCTCGGTCAAGCCCGACCAATCTGCTACAATTTTTTCCACCCCTACCACCGACACCAATATGCGAGGTAGCGTGGTGACCATGTCGGCATTACCTTCATTGGTAATCAACACCAGAGTACCGGTTTCGGCCACCAGAAAGTTTCCTCCCGTAACCCCCATATCAGCGGAAAGAAACTCCTCACGCAGTCGACGCCTTGCATACTGGGTTAGCGCCAAAATGTCATCGGACTCTGGCGGCTCGGTGTGATACGCATCCGCATCCTGATCAAACAATGCTTCTATCTGGGCACGGTTTTTATGAGCTGCCGGTGCCAGAATATGCGAGGGCTTTTCGTGCGCCAATTGTATGATATATTCCCCGAGATCTGTTTCACGCACCGAGATCCCAGCACTTTCCAAGGCCCGATTTAATTCCAGTTCCTCGGTCACCATAGATTTCGTTTTAATCACACGTTGCACACCATGGTTTCTGGCCACCTCTAATACGGTGCGGATGGCATCAGCCGCCGTTTTTGCACGGTGGATTTGCCCACCATGGGCCTCAACCTGCTGCGCAAATACGGCCAGGTGTTCCTCCATATTTTGAATACTTCGCCGTTTGACGCCAACAGCACGTTGGCGCAAGCGCTCTCCCTCGGGATAGGCGGCGTAAGCCGCCACTTTGGCGGTGGCCACACGCCGAGTGACAAACTGAATCGTCTGTTGCATGGTCTTGTCTTGAAGCGCCTCATCACGCCGCACGGGCCAAGGTCGCGCATCACACGGTAACTGTCCGGCCACGCTAGCTTTCCCCCTTTTGCTGGGCCATTTGCTGCAGTTTTTCCACCGTAAGCTGGCCCCGGTCCGCCAACGCGATCAATTCCGCAATGTAAATCACAGGAAAGGGATCCTGACGCCGGGATAATCGTCCGCCCAGGTGGGCCAGACAGCCAAAATCCGCACTGGTCAAGCATTGAGCTCCCATGCCCCGTGCTTTCCCCAGCGCTTGCAATTTTTGATCCGCAACCGCCGTTGAAATTTTCCATTCTGTCATACTATAGGTCCCGCCAAATCCACAGCATTGATCCGCTTCTTCAATCGGTACTACCGAGAAGCCATGACTTTGCAAAACCGTTTCCGGCACGGTAGTTGTCCCCAACATGCGGCGCATATGGCACCCATTGTGGTAAGCAACCCCAATACCGGAAGTTGGCAAGTCTGCTGCGCTCTCTTTTGCCAGCCATTCAGTAAATTCAATCACCCGTTTCCCCACGCGTTCGGCGCGTTCTTGCCATCTTTCGGCCTCCGCAGCCGAATCGCCGCGATCCAGCGCATCGCGATACAAGAGCGCAGGATATTCTTTAATGATCATAGCAGCGCAAGAGCCTGACAATGCGACGATTCCCGCTTGAGAATCTCGCCTCAATGCCACTTCAAACACCGTAACCCATTGGCGTGCCAAATCGGCCGCTTCCCGGTGATATCCCGCATTGTAGCTAAACTGGCCGCAACAGGTTTGTGCTGTGGGAAATTCTACCGTAGCGCCGCGTCGTTCCATAACTTCGACTGCCGCAATGGCGGCTTGTGGTCGAAACAAATCAATAAGGCAGGTGGCAAACAGTTGCAGAGTCTGCTCACGGCCTTCATCATCAGACATCACGGGAAACCTCCTGATCCCTATTGGCACGCCGTAACAACGCGCAATTCAATTCTACCCCAAAACCAGGGCGGTCCGGGAGGGTTAAAGTGCCATGGATTGGAACAGGTTCTCCTTCTAGTAACGGAAAAAACATCGATACCACCTGAGAGGCATCGGGATGCATCATGAGAAACTCGGCAAAAGGACTGTTGGGACGGCTCATGATAAAATGATAGCTATACACACTGAAACCGTGAGGAATATCCCAAGCGCCATGTGCATCCGCCAACGCAGAGATTTTTAAGAGTTCTGTCAGGCCGCCACACCAGGTGACATCTGGCTGCATAAAGTCGGCCGCCCCTGATTCCAAAAGCCACCGAAATCCCCAACGAGTGGCCTCATGTTCCCCGGTGCTCACCAACATCTGCCCTTCAACAGCCTGGCGCAAGGCTTGGTAAGCCCACACATCATCGGGCGGAAAACATTCCTCAATCCATTTGGGACGATAGGGAGCCAGCGCATTGGCGAGCTCAATAGCACAGGGGACATCCAGTGCCATCCAACAATCGTACATCAGCCAAAAATCATCACCGACCCGTTGTCGCATGGTCTGAAACCGTTTCACATTTTGCTGCGGACCCTGTTCGCCTGATGCTGGTCCAAATGGCAATGGCAGTTTGCCGCCAATAAAACCCATCTGCTGAGCTAAGTCCGGGCGGGGTCCGGTCGCATAAAAAGTGAGGGCCTCGCGCACTGCTC
>JAMDDZ010000018.1 GCA_023488565.1 Bacillota bacterium
ACGGCTTGCCCCAGATTGGGCCGCAACTGACGCACTTCCCCAAACTCATGGGCCATAGCCCGGATAGTGTCGCCGGCAAGATTC
Source organism: Bacillota bacterium (assembly GCA_023488565.1). Classification (GTDB taxonomy): domain Bacteria; phylum Bacillota; class Sulfobacillia; order Sulfobacillales; family Sulfobacillaceae; genus Sulfobacillus_C. The sequence goes on from JAMDDZ010000018.1 coordinate 85, forward strand.
GTGTCCAAGAGGACGCTCTTGCCTTCTTGCAGGTCGTATTCCAAGACTCCTCGAAACCCGCGTCCGGTCTGGGCCTTTGCAATCATTCCCCATCACCTCCTTGGCCGAGCAGGGCCAACCGCAACCGAGCGACTTCGTCCATCAGGTGGCGCAACATATCGTCGTTGATCTTCCCTCACGTCCAAGCGGTAGCGCGGACTGAGAGCGGTAAGCACCCCCCGCTTGCGCAAGTCTTCTGGAGTCCCCGTCCGCGACAGCTTGTTTTCTTTGCGCGAAACATTTATTCTAAGGGATAATAAGTAGGTCACAGCGAAAGCGGCCACCAAAAACTGACACACCCCCCTCCCCTGCCGGGCTCGGGAAAAGGGAGAAACAAGCAGGCTACCAGGATTTGGACAAGAATGGTCATGGCTCGGTATGATAAGGGCAATCGGAGGAGGGAATAGAGAGGGAGCACATGGGAATGACTATTAAAGAAGCGGCCGCCCGATGGGGCAAAGCGGAACTCACGATTCGTCGCATGGTGAAATCCGGGAAACTCCCAGCACGACTGGAAGATCGGCCGCGGTAGGGACCGACCTATGTCATCGAAGACGCGAATCTCGCGGCGGTCATGGGCCCGACGCCGCCCCTGATCACGGTCCTCCCACCCGAGATGGGACCCCATCATCAGATCCCCGAACAGCAGATGAGGGCGATCAGGGAGGGAATCACCGCAGATTTTCAGCAGGCGCTGGGCCAGATGGAAGCCCATCTCTCCACGCCCAGTTGCACAAGGAGTTAACCCGGGTACAGGAACACATCACGCAGGTGACTCAAGAGGTGGTGCAGACGGTCCAAGCTCAGAAGGTGCAAGGCGAAGCGCATGATCGGCACGTACTTCAAGCTATTCGTGAGGCGTTGCACGAACGTCCTTTGCAACGGCGATTGCAGTGGCCGTGGCCACGGTGATAACGAAGGCTTGGATTCAGTGGAGTTCCGTCATAGCTTGGTAATGTATATCGGTAACGTGTGGAATGATTCGCGCGTTATTAACATCGTGGAGAACACATTACCTGACGCAGCATCGGATATCATCAACTCCCTGAGTCTATTAAAAGGAGGGCTGGAGAGTGCCGACCTTTTCGGGGGCGGACTTGGATGTGGCTCGGTCTTGGTATGGGTTTACTCTCGGGTTGCGGTTCAGCGACTAAACCACTGCCACCCCAATCTGCAATGCTACCGCGCATCATGGATCCACTGCCGATCGCAGGTCACGCCACCAGTGTCTTACAAGCACAGGGACAGATATGGGTCGCTGTTCAAACGGGTCATGGCCTCTCGGTAAAGCTGGTGACAACATTGCTACCTCCCTTGCATATCACCCCAACCAATCAGACAAGCTGTGCGGCCTTTGGTTTTCTTCGTCACGTCGGATCCGATACTACAGTCACCGGCACCGGGTGCTCCAATCTCTGGGTGTTCAATCATGGGATCTGGATGAAGAGATCTCTGCCGGCGACCCTCGTCACCTCCGGTGCGCTCACCGGCACGGGCGACCGGTGGTGGTTTCTCGCGTATGGTGTCGGGGCGTCTGGGAATGAAGCGGTTACCCTATGGGACAGTACAAATAAGGGTGCGTCTTGGAGTCGCATGCAAACGAGCTCGGATCATGAACAACCCCACGGCCTACCTTACTTTGGCGATAAAACCGGTCTTGCAGCCGGCCCTCAGAACACCCTGTGGTTGACAGGGCTCACAATGGGACTCGGGTACGGATGGTTGTATCAGGCCCCTGCCAACACGCGAAATTGGTCATCGATTCCACTGCCCGTGCAACAAAAATGGGCGGGTGCCGAGTTAACGACCTACCCGCCGGTGTTTACGGGCTCCCACGGCGCCTATCTTCCCGTCACGGTGTACGGCAAGATTAGCGACCTGGCGATCTACTCACGCGATAGCTCCACCAGTCAGTGGAAGTTGGCCGGAGCGATTCCTGCCCCCGTCGGAACTCGATGGGACTTTACCGCGTCATCCTCAACATCCTTATGGGTCACCGTCGGTAACCGCCTATGGGCCAGTCAAGATGCCGGTACCACATGGCGTGAGGCATGGACAACGCCAGCCGGTTGGAACTTCGTGAGCGTGAGCTTTTCTGGTCCCCGCGATGGTGTCCTGCTGGCTGTGCAACAGTCAGGTCATGCTTACGCGCTGTGGGTTACCCACGATGGGGGAAAGATCTGGACGTCCCGCCGAACCGGGTAACGCTATCGAGGTCGAGATTTTGGCCGCCGGCAAATCCTGATGATCCAGGGCATGATTGCGCCACCGTTGGTTCCATATACTGATAGGCGTATAGGGGAACAGGGAACTTGTTACCACACCCGATCTGGGTGAAACTTCCGAAAACCGACCAATCCGGGACAGCCGTCGGGTCACTCGCATAGCTGCACGGCTCTGGTTCGTTCGACCACAATCCATAACAATAGTACTGATCACTCGGCCAATATTCACACACGGTGTTTAGGCAAGATTGAACGGACGTCTGAGGGTAGTATAGACCGCCAGACAGTGTGAATTGCGTGTAGATGCCCGGAAGAAAAGGCAATACGCCGTTATAGGCATAGTCAAATACCGTATTCGCCCAGCCAGCCCAGTACGCTGGCATCAGTGAGGTCCCTGCCTCCACGTCCAAATAGATGATCACTGGATCGGCAGTGGGTGGTAGGACCAATTGCTTGGCATTGATCGCATTGATAATGTTGCCACACGTGATGTTGGCGTCGTCACTCCCGTACCCATGTCCTGTGCTCCCGGGGGTTGCTTGTCGACCTGCCTGAGAAGCTTGTATCGGAGCAATGCGAACGAGATTTCCGCCGGTCTCACTTTTCGCCGTCGTGAATTCCCCGGCAGACCAGTTGTACCCGCCGCCGAAGTAACGTCCGGCCCACTGAGGGTATGCCTGTTTCCAGTCGTAGAACGCTGACCAATTTATACTAGCCAGGGAGCTTGCCGTATCTACAGCCCATGCTATTTAAACCTCACCTCCACTTAAAGCATTTGTGAAGAATTGCCCACCGGAAATCCTCTCCGGTACGAACATTCTTACTCTATCAAACGTTACGACTTGTCCTAAAGTTACTTATCGCGGCAGCATATGGCAACTTCTCACGACATGACTACCGCGCACGGCACCTAATATTTCAAGTCTTATTTCTATCCAAAAGGTAGAGTTTATGTAAGCGGGTGTACCAGTACTTGTAAATACAAAGATAATGCAGAAACCGGCGGACAAGTTACACCCCGGAGGCAACATAATGCCCCTTTTTAGCGGACATGGAACCCCCGTGCGGGAAAAAGCAAGGCCCACATTGGGGCCTGAGCGGCGATGACGGGCGATTGGGGATCACACGGACCGCGTGAAAACGATGCAAAGTCAACGAACAGCAAACTCCGGTTTTCATCGTTTTTCGAAGGATCGAATACAGCCCCAGATAATCGAGACCGTCAAGTCCAAGTCAGCGCTCTCGCTTGGACAGGAGGGAAGTAGGTCACAGCGAAGGCGGCCATCAAAAACTTACCCCCCCCCA
>JAMDDZ010000017.1 GCA_023488565.1 Bacillota bacterium
TGGTACTGTTCTAGACGCGAAATAGCTTCCCGAGCACGTTCCGTGGAACGGGTACGGCCTTCAGGCTCTTGATCCCAAAACCAATGAAACCTTAAGTAACTCCACCAAAATTCCCCGGGCCAGCGTTGCTTGAGAAACAGCGTAGAATCGTTGGGTAGCCATACCGGAATTTCCCGAAACAAGGAGTCGACAATAATATTGTCATGACGGGCGAAGAGTTTGGCAGTTTCCAGTGCACGCGGCAAATCTGAGGCAATGACGAGGTCCACTTTGGGGTAAGCCGCATACAAGCGCTGTAAACGATCTTGTTCGTGGACACTAAGAGCAGCTTCGTCATAAGCGGCTAGATATTGGTTAAATTCGTTGCGAGTCATAAAAAGGGGGTTACGGGGTAAGTCGGGACGACCATGCCGCATAACCCAAAAAGTTTGTACCGTGGCCATGGTTTAAAAGCTAACCATTTCGTAACCTTCCGTCAAGGCTTTGACCAAGTCTTCGCCCACATAATGAAGGTCAATTTGTGGATCTACCCGACGTATCTCTTCGGCAATGCCCTTTTGTTCGGCGTGAAGTTGACAAGCAATGGTGACAATATCAAGTTCCTGCGCCTTATCAACCAACTTAGCAAAGCGTGTCCGATTGGTTTCCGTAAGCACCTCGACCCCGTCAGCGAAGAAACACAGTTTCACCGCCTCCAATTCCGGACTTTGTTTGGCTACGATAGACAACCCTAAACCTGCTTTCACTTTAGCGGGTTGGTCAGGTCCAGAAACAATCAATATGAGAAGTTTGGCCAAGCGCACCACTCTCCTTGAGACCACCATGTCCTCGTACGGTTTAGGTTCGAGATTGTGTTGGGCATGTTCTACGCATTTCATCATAACACGAGGGGTTATGGGATGCGAGTAGACAGAATTGATGCGTTAACAGTAGGTTTTGTTTAATTCGTTTGAAAATTTCCTGAATGGGGTTTTGCATGTCGTTTGGCATCCATCAATGAATCCAATGAAATTCTGCTCATTAAATCACTTTCCCTGGCTAATGTCCTGAGAGTGGCATGCCTAGAATTGGTTGTCGTAACCAGTCGGAAAGACAGCCATTGGTTTTCAATCCCAAATCTAACCCCCGACTTCTTGGGCTAGCGTCGCACGTCGTGAAAATTAACTGCATTATCACCGGATGGTACTACCACAGCGAGGGTCCGCGTTCGGATATCGGAGAAAAGACGGAAAAATCGTCTGCTGTGTCGTCTATTCGCCAATACTTTAAGTAACAGCAAATCCCGAATTGACCCATACGGGGTCCCAATCGGCCCTCGCAAGGGGCCGAATGGCCCACACAGTTGAACCTACTTTGGACCCTCGGGGCCCCTTCAGGCCGGGAGTTTGGTCTTCAGTATGGACCGATAGGTCATAGGGGCGACGGGTCGATGGATCCTAGAATCGGTGAACATTTATCGTTATCCTTTGCGTGTTTGTTATTCCTATTTACTAAATTCGGCAGAACCGGGCTACCCGGCGCGAAGGGGAACCCACTCCATGAGGGTGGGTTTGATAGACGTGACGCTGGGGCTAGCGTGTCGACGAGTCCAGGGGAACTCGGATGGGTGCTCAGCGAAACGCCGATCTCTTCATACATTCGCAGGGACAGTGTGCCTGCCGAAGGGAAAAGAGGGATGGAGTGGGAGCAACGCAAAACGGGACTTCGCCCGTCTTCGGTCGCCGCACTGCGGTGCAAAAACTCGGAGGGATTAGTCTGGGAGCGGCCCTGTTGTTGCTCGCGGCACGCGGTAAGCGCGTCTACGCAGTAGCAGCCACGGTGCGACACCAATGGAGCGGGGAGAAGGCCCAACGGGACTATTATCGGACCAAACCACGCTGGGCTAGTTGGATGGTACCCCAATTAAATGTGCGAGACGGCTGGTCGGAACCGACGGCCTGGATGGCTACGATTGAGAATTTGCATCGCCTGCCGTATATTCATGACAATTTTAACCGATTGTTACCCGTAACCAAATTAGCGCACCACTGGGTTATGGTGATTGATTTGCGCAAGTGCATCGGCTGTCAGGCCTGCGTGGTGGCATGCAAAAGCGAAAACAACGTGCCCGTGGGCGTTTATCGCACCTGGGTTCAGGTCGTCGAAACAGGGGCGATGGTTCCGGATCCTGCGGGCTCGGTGGTGACGGATCAGGGGAGGTTCGAGCCGAACGTCAAGCGTTTTAGCCTGCCTCGGCTCTGTAATCACTGTGACAGTCCACCGTGTGTAGAAGTCTGCCCCGTCAAGGCGACGTTTAAGCGAGAGGATGGGCTGGTACTGATCGACTATCCCAAATGTCTCGGTTGTGGCTATTGCATCAATGCTTGTCCGTATGATGCTCGATTTTTCAACCCGATCCAGCAAACGGCAGACAAGTGCACTTTTTGTGTCCAACGTTTGGATCGGGGCTTGTTGCCTGCGTGTGTCACGTCATGCGTGGGGCGAGCCCGTATTTTTGGCGACCTCAACGACCCCCATAGCGCAGTGGCTCAGTTGATCGCCCAGTATCCCACCGCTCATTTAAAAAGCACAATGGGCACCAAACCGCAAGTCTATTACATCGGTCTAGACGGAGCTCTGTCGGAAGATGGGGCCGACACGTTCAACACGATTTATCCCTATGCCGTGGGCACTAATACCGAGGAATACGACGATTTGACCGGTAAAGTACTGCTGGAGACACCCAGTGGTGGGGAAAGGGGGACACCGTAATGCCGGAGGGTTCACTGATTCATTCCGGCCTGGAAAACGTGTATTGGGGTCTCATGATTGTGACGTATCCGTATATTTCCGGATTAGTCGCCGGATCTTTTGTGGTGTCCTCGTTAAGTCATGTGTTTCATCAAAAGATATTCGACAAATTGGCGCCCTTGGCGGTACTGGTGAGCTTCGCACTGTTGTTGGCTGCCCCGCTGACCGTGTTGGGCGATGCTCGGCAACCCACCAATTTTTGGGAACTACTAAGCCGGGGACATTGGCCCTATTCACCGATTGCGTTTTTCATCTTAATCTGGATGGGGTATATCGTGCTGATGTTATTTGAACTCTATTTTGCCTTCCGCGCAGAAAATGCGCGACGGGCTGCCGCAGGCGATCCCCGGCAGCGCTTACACCATATCCTGGCGCTAGGGAGTCGTGATACCAGTGAAGCGGCAGCGGCGCGGGATAAGCGCATCCTTCTGATTTTATCTAGTCTCGGCATTCTGATGGCCTTTTTGTTCCACGGTTATATCGGATTTATCTTCGGATCGACGAAGGCGCGACCTCTGTGGGCGACTCCGCTAATGCCGGTCATGTTTATCGTGTCGGCGATGGTGTCCGGAATTGCCTTGATGTGGGTGGTCTATGTGCTCACCATGCGCTATTATGGCCGGCCTGTTGAGCGGCCTATCGCGGATGGTTTGTTGCGGTACCTAATCCTCTTCGTTTTGCTGGATCTTTACATGGACGCCGTGGATTTCTTGACGAGCGCCATTCCCGCCTATACCCAAGGGCCGACCGCCCAAGGATTCCAGCGCATATTGCTCCATGGGCCTGATGCTGGAGTATATCTGGGATTGCAGATTGGGGTGGGACTTTTCGTTCCTTTGGTGGTCTGGGTGATCCCGCGATTGCGACAATCGTGGATCGGGGGTGCCGTGATGAGTGTGGCCGTCCTTATTGGGGTGTTTGCCATGCGGTGGGACGTAGTCATTGCCGGGCAAGTGCAGTCGAAAATCTCGCAAAATATCTTGGTAGCGCACATCCCGTGGTTCGGATTTGATTCGGTGCAGACGGTAATGGGTGTGTTCGGTGTGGCCTGGGTGGTCTTTTTGGTATTGGCCTGGCTGTTTCCGTGGAAACCGTGGGAGACGCTCACCGAGGATGGATCCCCGGAGCGCACCCAACAGGGGTTGTCCCCACAAGGAGGCGAAAGCGCATGAAGGAAGATCAAAAAAAGGGGACACTCCCTCCCGTAACCCGGAGGGGATTCTTAAAGGGGGCGACTTTGCTAGGCGGCGGGGCGGTGATTAGCGGATGGGGTCTGTCACCGTGGATCGGCGATGTGTTTCACCGGCGCGGCACGTTCGTTTATCCTGACCGTCCGCCGACTTGGCCGGGTGTCGAAACGGTGTATAGCGTATGTAAGCAGTGCGGTAGCGATTGTGGACTGGAGGCCCACGTCTTTGGAGGTGTTCTCCAGAAACTCGACGGCAATCCCTATCATCCGGCCTCTACTGAGCCACATGCCCTATATGCCACGGATGTTTCCACCGCTGCGGTCTGGCCGAATCCCCATTCGCTCTGTCCGCGCGGTCAAGCGGGGAGGCAGACGGTCTATGACCCTTATCGGGTAACCGCGCCGTTAAAGCGTGTTGGGCCACGAGGCTCAGGGCAGTGGGAAGTAATTCCTTGGACCCAACTCATTCGTGAGGTTGTTGAAGGGGGGACATTATTTCGCAAGGTCAAAGGTGACAATGCCCGACGTGTGAAGGGCTTTGCTGACCTTTATGACGGGGGCCGGAATCAATCTCTGCCTATTGACCCTCGCCATCCAGACATGGGGCCTAAGACCAACGGACTGGTAATTTATGTAGGGGAGGCCGAAGCCGGGCAAAGTCAGTTTATTGGTCGGTTCGCCAATACCTTCGGGACCGTTAATGTTCAAGGCAATGGGCAAATTTGCAACAACAATGTGGGTATTTCTTACAACCTCTCCACATCCGGCCAAGCCGGAGAATTTCGTCCCGACGTTCTGAATGCCGAGTACGTGATTTGGTTCGGACTTAATGCACTGGAAGCGAACTTCCCGATGCAGGCGTTAGGCCGTAAGGTCGTTGAAGCGGTGAGTTCAGGACGTCTCAAATATCATATGGTGGATGTACGCGCCGGCAATGCCTTGATTCATGCTGACAGTCAGACTTGGGTGCGTCCTGGTGGAGACGGTGCACTGGCTATGGGGATGATTCGGTGGATTTTGGACCATCAACGATATAACGAGCCATATCTTACTATTCCCAATGCCCAAGCGGCCACGGCCCAGGGAGAACCGAACTATACTAATGCGACATGGCTGGTGGTAAGCGATGCCACCCATCCCAACAACCGGGCGTTCCTGACAGCGGCCGAAGCCGGGCTTGTCGCCTCGTCAGATTCTCGTGCGTCTAATCCGGTGGTGTGGGACGCGACTAACGGGAAACCGGCCATCGCTACTCAAGTCTCTCGGGCCAAGCTCTGGTCCGCGCAACCGATGGATGTGACGCCGGTGGCGGTGGCCGGGGTATCCTGTCAAACCTCGTTCCAGATCCTTGCCCAGGAGGCGATGCGTTATACCCTTTCACAGTACGCCGTCATGGCGGGCACCGACGAACAGGCAATTGCACGACTGGCACAGGAAGTCACTAGCCATGGGCGGCGAGCGGTGGTGGACTTTTTCCGGGGAGCCGTGATGCACACCAATGGGGTTTATGCGGGTAGAGCGTTGATGACATTAAACATGCTTATTGGCAATGTGGACTGGATGGGAGGATATATCGTGGGTGGTGGAGGTGCCGATATTTTGGGTACTGAAACGGGGCAACCCTACCAGCTTAAGAAATGGCCGCGGATGACTAGCCAGGTTCCCGCCGGGGTGACGATTTCACGTAACGGCACAGCTTATGAAACCACATCTTACTATCAGGAACACCTGTCAAAAGGCACGTCGCCCTATCCGGCCCAACGTCCGTGGTTTCCTTTTAGCGGAGGATTATGGGAAGAAATGTTTGCCGGTATCTACGAGGGGTATCCCTACCCCTGCGAAATTCTGGTCCAGCATATTGCGAATCCGGCGTGGAGTGCACCGGGGATCGGGGGAGCCGACGATGAGGATCTTCCGTGGCCACGGTTGATCAAGGATATCGCCAAGGTTCCGCTGTTCATCGCCATCGACACCCAGATTTCGGAGAGCTCACGCTATGCGGATTATATTGTGCCCGACACAACGTACCTGGAAGGATGGGGATTCCCAAGTCCCCGCCCGGTGATTCCGACCAAAGCTACCGGTGTGCGGTATCCTGTCATCGAGCCTTTGACACAAAAGACACCCGCGGGTGAGCCGATGAGTATGGAGCAGTTCTTCATCGATGTGGCCAAAGCGTTATCCCTGCCGGGATTTGGCGCAAGAGCGTTCTTGGAAGGCGGATCGCTCGATACGCGTGAGGATTACTACTTAAAAATGGTAGCCAATGTAGCATGGGATCGGTCTTTTCTTGCCCGATCCGACAATCAGTTGGTCACGCTCGGCCCTGTTCCGGATGCGGAAGGCAAGGAGATTTCGACTATCGGATCGTTGAGATCTCGTTATCAAGATGCGCTGACCGACGTAGACTGGGCCAAGGTGACATACGTTTTGGCCCGAGGGGGACGGTTTGAAGATTACAATGTAGCTTATTTGCCCAACGCGGAAACCACCACCCGACTGCGGGAGTTGATGGGGCACCAGGTGTTGCGGACAGGGGTGGAACGTTGGGCCAAGGCTCCGCATCAGGTGAGCCCTGATGATCTCTTGGCTACATATGCGGACACGGTGCCAATTTGGAACGGCGGCATTCCGTCAAAGAACCCGTCGTGGGTAACCCACGTGTTGGGTACCGCGGCGGCGCTGCAAATCTATAATCCAGATCAGGCGCTAGCCGTCAATGCGTTGACGGGTACGCATTTTTTGGGAACCGGCAGCTACCAGCCTCCCCAAAACATGTTGGGTCAACTCCTTTCGGACCTCGACCCGACGGCGGAGTTTTCGTTTGTGCTGAGCACTCGCAAGGAAACGGTGCATAGCAAAGGATGGACCATAGCCGATCCGTGGCTTTTGGAGATGCTGCCAGAGGCATTCATCGACATCAACCCGTTGGACGCTGATCGTCTAAATCTCCGGGACGGGGATGTGGTGCGGGTGTCCTCGCGAACCTATCCCCGAGGATTGACAGGCCGTCTGCGATTGTTATCCGGAGTTCGGCCTGGGGTTGTCTCGTTTCCTCATAGTTACGGACATTGGTACTACGGATCCGGCAAATGGACGATTGATGGGCAACGTTATCAGGGTGATGCGAGCCGCAACGCTCCGGTGCGACTGAACGCGGTGATGCGGCTCGACCCCAGTCTGGCGGCCTCGGATGGGTGGACCATTGGGCTGGAAGATCCCATTGGAGGCGGATGCGCCTATTTTGAGACACCAATACGAATTCAAAAAGTCTAAGGCGTACCAATGGGAGTAGGGGGAAAATCGATGATAACCAAGACAACGGATTGGACAACGGAGGAGATGGCGGCAGGATGCGATTTTTTGGCCATAGCGTTTCTCTACGGGCCAATTCGTCTAGACCCTGCCGTGCAGGCAGCCTGGAGAGATCGCCTTGCTGCCGGGGACTCCCATGTGTGGGAGTCGTGGAATGCAGTTGCCGGAGCACTGATCGACGAAGGCGGTGAACAAGCAGCGATGGACGATTTCCGTCAGTGTTTGCAGGTCCCGATCCCAGGCCGCTATGTGCCGCCTTATGCCTCAATGTACGTGGACGCACCTGCCACATTGTGGGGCCCGTCCACACAGCGAGTGCGCCAGTGGTACGAGCAAGGGGGGCTGGAATGGCGCCGATTCCAACACATTGTGGCCCCGGATCACGTAGGTATCGAATGGGCGTTTTTGGCGGAACTAAGTGCGCATCACACTGCGGAGACCAATGCACTTCGCAAGAGGTTCGTCACCGAGCATATCTTGCGCTGGCTTCCAGCTTTTGTAACCCGCCTCGAGGGGGTGGCCCGTGGCCTCTATTACCCAACCCTGGCGCGTTGGGGGATCGCGTGGTCCGAGGCGATAGCGTCAGCACAGTAAGAAATGACAATAACGCTAGTCCCCAGGCTGCTGGCTGGTCTGGGGACAGTAGGAGGGTCAGAACGATGTTCGAGGATTTATTAAGCCCAATGCATTTAGTGGTGTTGGGTATCGTGGCATTATTGATTTTTGGTCCTAAACGTTTGCCGGAAATGGGGGCGGGTTTCGGGAAAGCCTTGCGTGGCTTTAAGGATGCAGTAACGGGAGATCTGGCACGGAGTGAACTAGAAACGACGGCAGCTGAACCGCCATCGTCTGTGGTCTGAAAGATCTTTCGAGACCGTGTGTGGCGTTGGATAAACGGGTTTCGAAGGCGAAAGGAGCGAGGTCATGTGGATCAGAACCTAACTATGCGAGAAGAACAGGTCTGGTGTGTCAGTGTAGTCAGTTCCAACGAAATTGGTTATTGGGGGTTGTGTGAGGTGGTCAGCCGTGAGCCCGATTTGCGGTGTTGCTCAGATCAGGAAAAGTGCGGAACCTGGTCAATTGAGATGCTGTCGCCCGCCGCCGATGTGGTGGTGGCGATGTTGGCCCCCGGACCCCTGATGGATGTAGTGCGAGCGGGGAACGCCTCGAATCCTCGGGTACCCGTGGTTGGGGTGATCGACGTATTACCGGTGTCTGAAGAAGACATGATCCGGTTGGTGCAGGCGGGTGTCATGGGGCTGACCACCTCGTTGTGCCCCGATACTATCGTCAGCCTCGTGCGATTTGCTGTGCATCACGTAGGCATGATCGATACAGCCTTGGTCCGTGCGATGATGAGGGAGCATGTTGATGCTACCGGATTCCATGGGAAGAGCGAGGCGATTGCCAGTTTGTCGCGTACTGAACGCCGTATTCTAGCGTGGATTGCACACGGGTACACCAATCGCCAGATTGCTGCAGAACTAGGAACGACTATCAGTGGGGCACGACATCGCGTGAGTCGTCTGCTGAAACAATTGGGAATTTCTTCCCGGATTATGTCCGTACCGTTGTACTTTGCCTACTATGAAAATCAATTAGTCTCTCGACCCGACGATCCCGCGTTGCCACATTAAGTCCCCATTAGGGAAATGTGGTTGAAAATGCTTACAATAAATATATGAGTAAGTATGGATAATATTATATAATCCTTCCCGGCGACATATCAATGGGCGAACAGTTTGTGAGTCTTGGCAAGGCCGCGAAGATGCTCAGAATGAACATTGACGGGCTGCGCAAGCGGTGGACTTACACGCCCTGATGCCCGAGGATGTACGGGGCCCTGCGCTGACATGCGTTGTGTCCTCTCTGCCTTGGTCTCTCCACACGGCTCGACTTAGTTATCCAACAGCACGCTTCTTTCGTCGGTGTCGAATCTCGGTTCGATTGGCCCGCCTTGGGTTTTGGCATCTGGAAACCTTTCTGCACGCCTTCGGCTTGCGTGTGGTCGTGATGGAACAAATGGTACGGATGTTCAGAAGGAATTAGTCAAGATTTGAAGGGCAAGTTTGTGGTCAAGCGGCAATGCGCCCGGCGCCGGGAGTGGGCCACTAATTAGGCAACGGATTCGACGTTCATAATGTCTTACACTCCCCCGATCGGTACTGCGCAAGCAAAGTGGCAGCCTGCTTCTTTACACGGCATTCAGCACCTACTCTCGCGTTGTTTGGGCACCGTCTTGCACGCACCTTTGATAATTCCGCAAACAATGGGAAAACCCCGTGATCGATAGTGCGGGTAATCTAAGCGCGTGGCTTGATACCCAAAGTGGGCGCGCTCTTTGCCACGCCTTCGGTGCCCGCCGTTAACGGCGGCATCGCTTCCCAGACTTAAGGGAGGATGGCCCCGCCCGTGTAACCGATGCAGAACCCGTTCGAACCAGGCTTCCCGATGAGGTTTGTCGAGGCCCCAAACTAAGCGGTGTGCGGAGCGGATTTGGGCATGTCGGGGAAATCGTGGCAACAAAAGCCTATGCGACGGCATTGAAAGCGCTCCACCAGTTATCGAAGCAATCAGTCTCCAGATGAAGCGGGCAACCCATTTCAAAGGAAATGCCACCGATGAATTAACACATTACCCAAAATAGGGCGTAAAGCCCCCGGTTTCAGCCGTGGGGATATAAGCCCATGGCCCGATAGGGCCAAAATCTTGAAGAGTACCGGTTATTGAGCTCGACTATATGCGCAAGCGGATTTCTTCGGGAATCGGAAGTGGAGTCACTTCTGCGGACGGGCTTGCCAGGACGAAGAAGCCGCGAGAGTCTTGCGTCGCAAGAACACCCGAGAGGGTCGGAGCGGTTTGTCTGCGACCGGGACAGTAGGCATTCAATGCCGAAGAATGTTGTGTGAGGCCCAGGATGGTGTAGGGGCGACCCGAGAGCCTGGGAGAGCCAACAGGAGACCGGAACCCCTGGGTGAGACTCAGACACTCGCATGCTCACCAGTGCCCATGTGTTTAGGGTGGGGCGCTGGTGAAGTCTGTGTGTCATCGAGAGATTTATTTAGCGTCTTGCTATAGCCCATGATTACGCAACACTAGAACTGATGTCACCCCATTGTCTCTTCTTTGGCGGGCATTGCAGTTCTTGTTCTTGCCATGAGCACAATGAGGTTGGCATTAGAGGATAACCTTCTTTCGCTAAAACATTTAGAATAAGCCTCTTTATACTTAGCCGATACGTTGCATTCCCGCGGTCGATCGGGGGTCCAACGCATCGCGCAAGGCGTCTCCGACGAAATTGATGGCGACCACGGCGATGGTGATGACCAAGCCGGGCGCTAAGATGAGGAGGGGATGGGTGACGATGTAACTTTCCGCGGAATCCAGCATATTACCCCACGAGGGAATTTGCGGCTGCAACCCAAAGCCGAGGAAATCCAGGGAGGCTTCGGCCAACATGGAGCCAGCCACGCCAAAGGCCGCGGAGACCCACACCGGCGCCATCGCCCCGGGCAAGACATGTTTGAATAAAATGCGGGCATTGCTGGCTCCCTGAGCTCGGGCAGCTTCCACATATTCTTGGCTGCGGAGAGAGAGGACTTGGGATCGGACGATCCGGGACAATCCCGTCCAGCCGAATAAGCCCAAGTATAAAATCATTAACCCGACCGACGCGTTCGTTCCCGTCAAATTTAACACGACCAACAGTAAGAAGATGGCAGGGAAAGACATGACCAGATCCACAAAACGCATCATTAACATGTCCCAGACTCCGCCGAGATATCCCGATGTCGCTCCCCAGACGACTCCGATCGAGGTGGCGATGATCATGGAAAAGAATCCGACCATAAAGGACACCCGGCCCCCGTACATCAATCGGGCCAACACGTCGCGCCCTAACGCGTCGGTCCCTAAAGGGTGCGCCGCACTCGGGGGCAGCAGCACTTGGGTTAAGTTCGGGGTTGTGGGACTGTAGGCGGTAAGGAATGGCGCAAAAATCGAGACTAAGATGAGGAATACCAAAATTCCCAGGCCTATCAACGCGAGGCGATGGCGAGAAAATCGGCGCCAAAATTTACGGAAGCTCGATACCCCGCTATCTTGCATGGGGTCACTTTCGAGTTCGTGGTCCAATGGGGGTAAATTGGCCGTAGCCATGTCGATACGGCCTCCTTTCCACATCAATTATACTGGATACGGGGATCCAGCAAGCCATAGGCTAGATCGGCTAAAAGATTGCCTAAAATTAACAGCGCTGCACTGATGAGCAAGGCGGCCATTTGTACCGGATAATCGCGGTCATTGAGGGCACTTAAAAAGAGTCGTCCCATCCCAGGCCAGGCAAAAATTTCCTCGGTAATCACGGCCCCGCCAAAGAATCCGGGCAGATCCATGCCGATAATGGTGACGATGGGCAACAGGGCATTTTTTAGCGCATGTTTTAACACCACGCTGCGTTCTTTGAGACCTTTGGCTTTAGCCGTGCGAATATAATCTTGGCGAATCACTTCTAAGAGCCCGGACCGCATAAAACGGCTCCAACCCGCGAGACTTCCCAGACCCAAAACCGTGGTGGGCAAGATGAGATGACGCAGCAGCTCCCATAATGAAGGGGGAAAAAACTCGGAATACATGCCGGCGACTGGCAGCCATCCCAGTTTTACGGCAAAAATCATTTGCAGCAACAAGCCGAAGAAAAAACTGGGCATCGCCCAAGCAAAAAAGGATAAGAAAGAAAACGTATAATCGAAAAGAGAATATTGGTGGGTGGCCGAATAAATGCCGAGTGGGATGCCAAAACACAAGGAGACCAGGAAGGCCGCACCCATTAAAATGAGGGTGTTCGGCAATCGCTCGCCAATCAACTGGATCACGGGTTGTCCGCTAAAATAACTATACCCCCAGTTTCCATGCAACAACGCCCACAACCATTTGAAATACCGGACGTACCAGGGCTGACTGAGACCAAGCTGTTTGGCCAGCACGGCGATTTGCGATTGCGTCACGTGGGGGTTGTGCAAATACATGGATAAGGGGCCCCCAGGGGCTAAGTTCATAATGAAATATGTGACAATGGTCACCAGGAAGAGTAAAGGAATGGCCTGAATCATGCGCTGTAGTGCATATTTTGTCATAAGTCGACTCCTCTCAGGTGGGTAAGGGACGACGCCAGTCGTCCCTTACGGCACCACCCGATGTTACTGTAAGGACCAGTCCCATGGCGGGGTGTTGCCAAATGTGGTTTGAATGTAGCCGTGCAAGTGCGTCGAAATGGCCGTGTCACCTTTGTACCAAAACAGGAAGATGATGGGCAGGGTCTTTTGTTCGAGCAACTGGATTTGGTCATACACCTGTCTGCGGGCGGGACGGTTGCTGAGCGTGACCCCTTTCGCTTGAAGCTTGTCCATGGTGAGATTGATGTACCGCTCGCCATTTTCTTGCGGCGAGGGTTGTAAGGGACTCTTTGGCACATACTCGGAGTTGAAGTCGATGGTGTCATCGGGGAATACGCCTTGTCCCCAGGAGAAGATCAACGCTTCGTCTTTGCCGTTCACCTGGGGTCCGGGATTAGACGGCGTGCCATTGCCAAAGACGATGGACCACCCGGCCGTATGCACGGGGGCATAGACCCCAATTTTTTCCCAATTTTGGGACACCACCTGGGCGATGTTCATCTCGCTTTGTGAGGTGGATCCGGTCCAAATGGGTACGGTCAGTTCTTGCCCATTTTTATAGAGCCAACCACCGGTGCCTTTGGTGAAGCCATCGGCTGCGAGAATTTGTGCGGCTTTTTGTAAATCGAATGAACGGTGCGGCACATTGGGGTCATAGAAATAGCCGCCGGGCACTTGGTCCCCATGGGCGACGACTGCCATGCCATGCATGATGTCGGTGACGATTTGCTGTTTGGGGGTGGCCCAATCTAACGCCCGACGGACATTGACGTCTTTCAGGAAATTGTCTTCGTCCAATTGAATCAAATTGTACGTCGGTTCCAGCGTTTTGACGATATGGTAGCCGTGCAGGGTATTAATTTGGGAAATATCGGCGGCCGGAATTCCGCCCATGGTTAACTTTCCGGTGGCAAGCATATTAAATTGGGTGTCCGAGTTGGGCACAATTTGCACAATGATCTTCTGAATGTGGACCGGAGGTCCGAACCAATGGGGATTGGGGGCAAACGTCAACTGTTCGTCCGTCACCCACTTGGTTAAGATGTAAGGGCCATCCACCACGGGGGTTCCTTTGTCATAAATCCCATGGTTGATTTGGGCCGGTGTCCACTTGTCAAAAATATGCTTGGGCACAATCGTGCCCGATCCCACCGTGGAGTAAAAGGGCGCATAGGGTTGGGTTAATTGGAACACCACTTTGTGCGGTCCCTCGGCTACCACGTTTTTGACGTAGTTCCATCCGGTATCGTACGTGATCTGGATTTTGGGATTGGTCATGTAATGCCAGGTATACACCACGTCTGCTGAGGTGAACGGCTTTCCGTCAGACCACTCGGCTTTTGGATTGAGATTAAACGTGTATTCCAGGCCGTTTTTGGATTCGGACCACGACGAGGCCATTCCGGGTGCCCAGGTATCTTTATATGACAGATAAATGAGGCCCAGATCCATCAGTGTAGTCGGGACGTTATCCACCGCTAAAGCGCCCAGCGCGGGGGTCAAGTTGTCAGGATTCTGGCCAATTGCTTCGACCAGCGGAGGACTGCTGGCAGCGCTAGATGGAGCCGAACCACATCCGGCCAACCCCGCTGACAGTAGGCCAGCAGCCATTATTGGCGCAGCCCATTTTTTCATCGAGTAAAACCTCCTCAAGAATATTGATGACCAAAAGAAGTATTCGCTATAGTTCATCAAAATTCCTTCTCATTCGGTATGGACCACTTAACCAATTTTCACTAGATATAATTCAAGTCGTGGGTCCAAGGAAAGGGGAGGCCCAAACCATGCGGCGGAACATTAAACAAATACCCAGGGATATCAGCTTGTGATAAAGATATTGCATCACCGAGAGGATTGACACCCGTCCACATTTGGGTTTGGTCCTGGGATAGATACAAACCTCTTCTTCCATAGCGTTCTTCAATTAAGGGATGGGTCCGGGCCAGAAGGCTTTTAAGACTAAGAACACGTACGGTCCCTTGTAACGGAGTTGTCGCCATCTTTACCCCGTGCGAGGTTATTAGAAAGGCTAATACCTGATCTTGACTGTGAAAATTAACCAGGATGGCGTTGCTGCCAAAAGCGTCAAGAATTTGCGGCAGGCTGGCTAACACGGTGAGCGAATTTCCGCCCCATTCCGTTATCGTGACGGGGGAAGAAGAATGAAGGGAGCGGTACGCGACCACATAGCCAGTGACCTGATTGCAATCCGAGAGGACAAATAGTCGTTGATCATACCCGGATCGCGCAAACCATAGCGATTCCAACAATGTTGCCATATGCTGCACGGTCCGGCGAAATCGGTTGGGTTGGCGCCAGTATATCGGGGCCAGCGCCGATGCCCATTGGGAACGCTGGGGTGCCCCAATCTCTTCAACGTCCGATGCCGCTATTCCTTTAAGATCATGGATTACGGGTCTTAAGTCATCTGCAGTGAACGTGACTTCGTACATCGAGCCCACAGGAACCGCATCAAGACGCCGATAAAGGCCGCGTTCTCCAGAGATCAAGGCCAACGGGAAATCTTGTTTAGTCAAATCATCAAATACTTGGTTTAAAATTTTGGTGGCAATTCCCCGTTTTTCGAAGGACGGCAGCGTTGCCACGCAGCCTATTGAGGCCACCGGTAATTCGATACCTTCGATCGCCAAGACTTGGGGATAAACTCCTATCATGCTAACCACCTGACCATCTATGGCGGCATAATACAGGTTCTTAGCGTTACCTTGGGCAAACAGGTGCGGAAATTCTAACGCCATGCCCTGATGGGGAGCCGCTGTGGGTCGGTAGACAGAATTCAACATGGACAACAATGACAAAATATCTTTTGTCGATGATGCTTGGGATATGGTTAAAGAATTGCTCACGGGTTTCACCTCTTTTGTCCTTAAAAAGCTTACGCAGTGAATCATTTCACAACGCTAAGCCATGGATATTCAAGCTTTCGCGATGAGTCGGAGAAATTCCTGCCTATGAGGTATGGACCACTAATCCAATTTTTGCGTTCTGTGGGATGTTGAAGCTACTTCGTGCCAAATAAGACCGGAAATCATAAGCCCGGCACCGAAAACGCCGACAGCAGATAACGACCGGTGGCCGATAGTGACCCCGATAATTACCGCAAATAAGGGCTCCAAGGTAAATATTAGGCCTGTCTCAAAAGAGGAAAGACGGGTTTGCGCCCAAGTTTGGACAAACATGGCGATAGCCGAAGCGATGGCGCCGGTATAGAGCAAACTCAGAACGATTCCGGGGGAGAGCGAGGGGAGGTGTTGAAATCCAGCAGGGATGAGGCTTAGCAAAGCAGTAATCCCCAGTTCGACGGCGGTAAATTTCATGAGAGAGCTTTGTTGGGGAAGGTCTGCGGTTGCCAGCACCTGGCCGGCCAATGCCACGGCCGTGCCAAGTACCATAAAGTCTCCTGCATTGATTCCCCCATGAGGGGATAATAACAGTGCCAGACCTATAACCACCATCATGCTAATGCCCCAGAGGATACGCGGGATGGGTTTTCGGTACCACACCGCTGTCAGAATCGGGATAAATAGGATATTGAGGGAAGTTAAAAAAGCGGCACGATCCGGCCCGGTAAATTTCATTCCCAAAGTTTGCAATCCAAAGGCGGCAAAAAGCCAAATGCCAGCAAAAATTGCTTTTTTCCATGGCAACGATTTCTTATCCCGTAGGGCCCATGGCAAGATAACCAGGGTGGCAATGCCAAATCGAATCGCAATAAACCAAAATGGCGGCAGCACGGTGATGGCTTGTTTGACGATGAGAAACGTGGATCCCCAAATTGCGGTTATCAAAATTAAACTCAGACGGCGTGCCAGCATCGTTCTTCATTTCCTCGTCGACATAGTCCCTATAATTTATCATGCACTAAGAGTAGAAAGAATGCTTAACATAGATTAGGGATGTTATGCCCCAGCCGCCGATATTGGACAGCGATACCAAATCTGCCAATATAAAATCTAAGGGTTGCGACAGGAACTGCACGGTTGGTGTCGAATAATCTTGAGAAGCATGGCGACGTGGTGAGGTGACAAGTGAATGGTGCTGGCCCCGAATGGCCATTACCGGCGAATACGACGGTTGAAGTATGAGGATTTGAAAATGTTAGTGGGTTGGGATAGTGATGCGGAAATCAATCGACTAACCGGACGCAAATTTCATGAAACGCGAGTAGATGATTGGTGGCGAGCCATAGTACGGGATCGGTCACGAATTGGATTTGCCATAATGGATGATGAAGGTCGCCTGATTGGCGATGTGGAGCTCGAGCACATTTCCTGGCGAATCAAAGAAGCTGAGCTGAGGATTTCCATTGGCGACAAAACATATTGGGGACGAGGCTTCGGAACCGAGGCGGTCTTGGAAGTGTTGCGCGTGGCATTTGAAGGCATGAGCCTGCAACGGATTTATCTGCGGGTTCAGGAAGACAACGAACGGGCTATACGTTCGTACGCTAAAGCGGGATTTAAAAAGATTGCCCGATTGGTGGCCAACGGTCGATTGTCTGGCAACACCGACTTGGTATTAATGGAAGTGATCCGCGATACCGCTACCCTGGCAAACGGTTGATGGCTTCGTTGGACACGGTGCGGTTTACTGCATTGTCGTAAGATGGCCATGAGGATTGCACTCCCAAAAGACTGACCTGGCGCTGATAGACGGAACGGGACACCACGACCGTGGCGGGCCACAACTGGTATTTTTGGCTAAGCCGAATCAGCTCAATTTCGCGGGTGATGGGAATATTTGCGTTTTGTGCTAGAGGCGCGACAGCACGGGCAGACGATGTGTTGATATACCATAGCGCAAGATTCACGGCGCTTACAAATGGTAAAGCCAGAGGAGACTTGCCTGTGATGACTATGGCGGGAATGGGGCCAGTGGCGCCTCCCATCCATGCCAGTACACTGGTCTTAGGATCCTCTTTTTGCAATGTCTGCCATTCCGATAGAGTAACGACAGCCCATGGCAATTCGTAGTCGCGCCATACCGCAGCCATTTGCTTTATAGGGATGGTATCCAGGCTTGAAGGTACGACCCGGTGCACTTTGAAAATTGAAGAAATTATCGGAAGCCATGGCATGGCGCCTGAACTGTATGCTACCGGCATATGGTTCAGGGAGCGCAGCCGGAAATGCGGGTCTGAGCGCGGGGCAACTAATACCGCATCCGGCTTTTGTGCCACCAGACCCAGGATCGGGTAATGTCTGCCAGCAGTTTCTACCCAAAGAGAGGCGTTTTGGGGATGGGACACCCATTTGACGCGAATGTGCTGGTTGGCGTAGAGTCCTAGCTTTTGTGCCACGGCGAGGGGCAATGACGCTAAACTAAGGGGTTCTTGCACATACACGTTGATGGAGGGATAGGAAGGAGGCGGTGGAGCGGCCGACCGGCCGCAGCCGCCCATCAACAACGCTATCGCCAACATTAGGCTAATAATTTGCAGTCGCTTTGCCGTCATGAACATTTCCCCTTGGTGCCGTATTGGGACGTCCTCTAGACACCATATGGCGATATTGGGACATTCAGACATGATAGATGCGACAAAACCAAATTGACAGGTTCCCGCGGTTCGCTATAATGTTAGATGCCACCGAAATGTTGGCCCATTGACCTTTGCAGTCCCATTTTCAGAAGAACCAAGGAGGATCCTAAGACCAGTGTACTGGCA
>JAMDDZ010000057.1:0-2185 GCA_023488565.1 Bacillota bacterium
GTGGTTGAGTGCAACGTTCTGGTAAAATCAAAGGGCGTTCACAGTTTGATCCTGATCGGGCCGTGCCACGCCTGTCCATGGCAATTTCGGGGCTTTAGAGATCGGAATCTGTATGTTCGCTGCCAGTGATCACAAGTTCAGTCTCATGACGGGCCTTGAAGGCGATGGGCGGGAGACTTCGCTGAAGCCTGCCGCTGCGAACATGGCCACCGTTCCGGTGTACAAAGCAGACCCTGATACACGGGCCGCCTGAAGACGAGCAACATCCATAGGATACGCTTCGGCCGCGCTTGCCCTATGGAGGCGGGCGAACGCGATCGCACCCTGCAATAGCGCCTGGCCAACGCCGGCTCGGCGATGACGGCTATCCACGGCGAAACACGTCACACCCACCATACCGTGCCATCATTTTGTCCCAAGACCTGTGCCAACCGTCGGTTTTCATACACCCCGGGGAATCCATTGCGGGGTCCGACCCGAGCCCAGCCGACCGGTTGATCGTCTACATAGGCGAGAAGTCCGGGCGGGGTGACAGAATGTTCAATTTCGTGGTACAGCGCCTCACGGTTGTTGGGAGATGCGTTCATAGGCCGGGCCGTATTGGGGGTGAGAAAGAGGCGGCACCAGCACCATCCGGGGTCGTCTCCTCGACGTCCGAATACCGACACCAAATCACCCCATCGGGCTACTGTTATCGGACGTGTTTCCACGTTGCCCATGGCCTCACCTCCTGCTTCATGACATCCACGGCGAGCCTGCATAGTCCAACGAAATTGACTAGGGATTCCAGTATTTCTTTCCACCCAGTCCGAAACGTCTTGACCAGGCAATCCAATACGTGCTGTCCAATTAAGAGGCCGTCATCGCTTCTGTTGTACCCAAAGGGGAGCGATTTAGCAAGAGCTTGCGCATCGATTCCCCCTGCATCGCGACGTAATAGGCCGGACCCAGTCGTCTAGAATGAGGAGATCGTAGCGAAAGGTTGCGCCAACAGCCAACCACAGAACCCATTGGCCATCTTGACGTGAACCCATCGGGGAGGAGGCGTGGGAAGCGATAATAGTGCACCCGCGAGGAGCAGTCGGTAGGCGGCATGTCCTAACGCACAAGCGCGGTAATTCTTAGGACCCTCATAGCACCTGTAACGGCTATCCTCCGATCTGGCGTTCTAATCGGCTAAGGCGCGGAAAACCTGGGGGCTACCTATTCCGAGCGATTCCCACGGGGCCTAAGCAGGACTTTTCGGCATCCACGGCAAAAGCTCCGGAGATCAGAGATAACGACACTGCCCCGAATTTATAATTGATCGTACGGGAACCGGTCGCCACCAACGTGATCGTCAGCAGTTCCAAACGCTGGACAGCGTCAACTTCCAGCCAATTTTAGCCGTTAGCTACCATAATGTTCTTCGTATACTCAAAACTGAGCTGGGAATGCCTACCTGGCTTATGGTGGGGAGTCGCGCAGATGTCATGCCGTGGTTAAGTAAGTCCTCCAGCTTATTGCATTCTTTGTCAGTACCGGGTTATACTAAATATGGTTCGGGGCGGCTGGCGAAAGAGTCCATGGGGCTCTGCAGACGAATGTCTGCTAGCTGGCCAATTTCTGCTAAGAAAAAAAGAATATCCGGATGTTATGAATGAGGTATAACGCCCCAAGGTCAGGGAGATTCTTGAACGACGCACGTCACTGAAAGCTCCCGAGGACTCGGACTGGCTACTCGGACATATCAGATGAGCGGTAATTAATAGTAATAGTGAGCACTGCGTTGGAATGCATCAAATTCACTGGTGATTTGGTGTTCAATCAGCGCGTAGGGTCGATCATCATGGCTTTCCCACTTTCGTTGAATAGCCCATCCGCAATAATCGGCTACCTGTAAAAACGGATCCGTCGCATCATGCCAAAAGGCGGTATGGAAATCCGCATGGGATACCGTCTGTCGGGCCACGTCGTTAAATGCATCCGAGAATGCTTGTCTCTTTCTTTTCTCTCCTAGTGAGGCCGCTACGATCAGAGCTTTGTCTCCGTCGTGGATTGATTGGCCTAGATACTTGAGGTGTAGCCACCACGCTAGTCGATAAAACTGAGAAACGTCGGTCTGATAGCGTTCAATGGTTTTCCGCTTTTCTAAAATCGTGGCGTCGACACGGAAATTGAACGGAGCGAGGCAATTAAATACCTG
>JAMDDZ010000057.1:2195-3614 GCA_023488565.1 Bacillota bacterium
TTGTCGATCTGATGCCGCATGAAACTGTTCGGTGAGCAGCACATCTTTCCATGCCAGCTCCCGTCGCAATTGAAGTAAAGCATCTCCTACGGCGCAACTTTTCATCATAACCGTGGTGAGAATAAAGTAGCGTGAAGCACCCCGTTTTTGGCTAAAGTCGAAGTTCCCCGATTCATCGCCAAATATATATATATGACGGTTTCCATTAAATTATCAATTCCTTGAGTGAAGGTTGCTCTCAGTCTAATCGCATCAAGGTTGCATGTCTAGATACCACACGTGGACGATTCGCCATGTCCGCGATGCAGATTCACCGCTAAGGAATCTTTTGATGACTTGACACTCAGGAATTCGTCAGGGCACTCGATGATGCGTCCTTAATATCAACGTTTGACCAGCCCAGCCGACAGTCAGGAGTGCAGTGCCGACTTGCGGTTCGGTGCCCCATTGTGGGTCATCCCATCCGTCACCCCGGCGTCACCACGAAGCGATGGAACGGGTAGTTTGACCGCGACAGCGTAGACACACGCAACCCAGAATTCGTTGAAGGCCAAGGACTTCGGGGCATCGGAGCGACACCCTAGACCCCGGAGTGCGGTTCTTCTAATCCCGGCGTCGCAGGTTCGAATCCTGCCGGGAACACCATAAAAGCCTTGCACCGCACGCGATTGCGGGCTTTGCTGTGTAGGTTGGCCGGGTTGCCCTGTCACCACGAGCCCAGGCATACCCAGTCGATGTGAGAGACGCAGTAGACGGTCGGTCGGGGGCGAGCGGTGATCCGGAAAGACCCCAGGCTAAGGCAGCAACGCAAGGGGCGTGTGAGGGTGGGATTTTCGGGCCCCGATGCGCCGACAGGGACACTCTTCCGCATGAAACTTGTGGGCCAATTCTTTCGAACCATCAGGTGCCCAATCATGCACATAGGGGAAGGATAGCGCATTATTAAGTATTTGTCGGAAAATCCGTCCTAGGATAATCGAGACTATGGTATTTAGTGGTAATCTGTACCGGTTAAAAAACAAGGTCCATGATATCGTGGTGAAGCGGATCTTCTAACAGAGTACCCTTACATCGATTTAGTCTTGGGCTTGTACGGCAATTAATTGTTCGAGAAGCGGCGTCAAATCCACGCGGATTGTTTCCCACACCACGGCCCAATCAGTTCCGCCATAATGGTGAGCTAAGCGATGGCGCAATCCAATCATGTCATGCCACGGGATGTGTGAGTGCCGATCTTTTATCTTACATTCCGCGCCCAAAAATTGGTATTTACTTCATTTCCTCAAATGGCTCGGGAACCACGGTCAGGGTACGCACGGGCGGTATCGTAAAGGTGCTGTCCGGTATACCGACCGCCGTTAAGATGGCTTCCAAGGTGGGATGAAACAAGGGATCGAGGGCGATGTGGCGTTGACCCTG
>JAMDDZ010000032.1 GCA_023488565.1 Bacillota bacterium
ATACCACCGACCTTCCCCCCCGGATTACTCTATGGACGAGAGCAGATCTTTATATCAAAAATTACATAGGGTTAGTCTCTACAATACGAGGACTAGCTCGATATTGGTCAATTCCCAAGTCATGTCTTTGAACACCAGATGGCGAGTGGATTTCCAACCATGACTCTACCCGTACCCCCTCTTGTCCCGGAGCTAGTATTTTTGTCGTTCCGGGTTTCAACGCACGATCGATCCGAGTAATGGTACGAAATGGATACTTGGCCAATATCTTATGCTGCACTGAAATGTCCGGTCCGGGAGTTGCCCCCCACACCGTAACGGTTAAGTGGCGGTTACTGCCTTGGGCGGTAACTAATATGGGGGTGTCCCGATCATTGCGAAAACGAAAGTTCAGGTAATCGGAGGATACCGTGGCATCTTCCCCGGGAGGTAAATAAGGGACCGTCAAGCCGTGCTGATGGCGTTCGATAACGGGAAGCCCTGTGCGCAGCAGCGCCGAATACAGTGTGCTCGAACCCTGGCAAACACCTCCACCGACTGACGGCACAATGCGGTCCCCAACAAACGCACGCCCCCAACCGTAACCATTTTCTGCAGTGTACGGCCCCACGACCTTGTAATACGAAAACACTTGATGAGGCTCGACTACCACTCCGTTAAGCCGTTGGGCAACCAATTCAATATTCTTTGCTTGGCTAGGAGTCGCGTGAAAATAGTTGGTAGTGCGTGACCCCAACACATAGGGCAACTTTAGAATACGCGCCTGTGACTCTCCAGGTACCTTCTCCACCACAACAGGACTAGGCACCCGATATTCTATCCGAGCCCAAAGTGCCCCCCCGTGTGGGGTCATAATCGTCGGCACCGGTGCATTAGGCCATAACGCCAACCATATGGTTAAAAACCACAACCGCATATACCCTGCTCCTTTCCTGCAAACCTAGGTGCTTAGGATGCGCCGTTTTGCACATTTTTAACGGTCTTATCCCTTTTGTTATATATATTTGATATATAATGAGACGTTGAGCTGGTTGCGCGGCCGGAAAAGGTAGTCTCTTAGAGACCAGCCAGAAAATCCCATTGCCGATGCACCGTAGCGCTACTGCGTGCCGCAAAATTGACGTGGATCTACACGTCGCCAACTTGGGTCTCACCCATCTTAGCAATCGCTCCAGCAGGTACTATCACTGCGATGAATGCGCAATGTCTGTGGCAACGCCACCGTTGGGCTCAAATCGAATAGGTAGGCACGCACATGGGCATTGGTTATACACCCGAAAAGATGGTGAGGACGGAAAAACTTCCGTTGGTCCCCGAGCCGATAACTGTCAAAACTGCATTATATTATATCAAAGGGTACCTTAGTGGCTGAAAAATCGCGGAAATTCGCCTACTTAGGAACCTGGCTCACGCCGCTTGACCCTCGCAGCATCACTCGGTAACATGAATTATCTTTCCTAGGAGGTTTTTCGTGAGGTCAATCAATGTCGGTCTTTTGGGTCTAGGCACGGTTGGACAAGCGCTGACTCAGCTCATTACGCAATCTCAGCCCACGATACGGGTTGTAAAAGCATTGGTTCGCCACCCCATTCGGGCGCGGGGGGTAGCAGTACGGGTCACCACCGACCCCGATGAAATAGTGCGGGATCCAGAGATTGATGTGGTGGTCGATGTTATGGGCGGACAACACCCTGCAATGGAAATCCTTTCGGCAGCCTTTCAACACGGAAAGGATGTCGTGACGGCCAACAAAGAAGTAATGACGTACTACGGTCCCGCCCTTCAGGCACTCGCTCGTCAACACAACCGTCTGTTGCTGTACGAGGCCAGCGTCGCTGGCGGCATGCCAATAATCGATGCTATCACACACCATTTGTCTGTAGTGCCGATTGATCGCATCGAAGGAGTGCTTAACGGCACCTGCAATTTTATCTTATCCCATATGGAAGAAGGTCATGATTATCTAGAGGCACTGCATGAAGCTCAGAGATTGGGATATGCCGAACAGAACCCCGAAGCTGATGTTGAAGGATATGATACTGCCAGGAAACTGGTGCTTTTGGCCCGCATCGGTTTCCATACCGAAATCCCTGCCGAATTTTCTGCGATAACAGGCATTACAGGAGTAACCGGACACGATGTGGCTCGACTCGCTTCCCTTGGGTGTGGAGTGAGGCTGGTTGGTCGAGCTCTTTGCCAAGATCAAGGTATCAGTTTGTCCGTAGCCCCCACGGTATATCGCCAAGGCCATCCCTTTTTGCGACTTCAGGGACCGCAAAATGCTGTTCAGGTCACCAGTGCCGTGGGCCATTTTCTGTTTGAAGGGCCTGGGGCGGGAGGCCTGGCCACCGCGACCAGCGTGTTGTCAGACATTTTGCGAATCCGGCAATTAGTTCCTGACCGTGAACCCAATCCCATGATCTCCTTAACCTTTAACGAACCCGAGACCCCGGCTATTTGCTTTCCCCTGGATCCTGAGACTCCCCTGCCCCAAGTGCTTCCCGATGAGTTAAGACGTACTTCGTCCTATGCCATTTTGTCGTGTCAATTACCACGAGAGTTGGCTAAACTATGGGGCTTAAGGCAATATGCTTGGGGGGAAGAGGAAGGGCCCACCATTCGGTGAGCCCTTCCTCCATGGCTAACGACGCTGCATTTGCTCCTCGGCTAGGCGAATCGCCTCTTTGACCAACATGCCGCAATCACGGGATGACACCGCGCCCCATCCGTCTTGGCGAACGATTTGGGCTACTCCAATGCGCTCCCCGAGCTTCATCTTAGTTTCTTCCGACATCAATTTTGCCACGTTTACCACCCCCCATGCTTCAGTGTTTGTAGAATTCACCCAGGCATACATGATTCGGTAGATGTGCTCATAAGTTTGGACCCGATACACAAAGTTTCGGGTTTCTAAATAGGGAATGTCCCGATAGTTGGGGTGCTTTGGATTGAGCACCCCCTTATTGACCCAATTAGCCACTGTGTTGGGTCCACCATTATAAGCTGCTAACGCCAACACTTCATTGCCATGGTACACATTCAGCAAATGGCGCAGATACCAA
This sequence comes from Bacillota bacterium, assembly GCA_023488565.1. Classification (GTDB taxonomy): domain Bacteria; phylum Bacillota; class Sulfobacillia; order Sulfobacillales; family Sulfobacillaceae; genus Sulfobacillus_C. The sequence goes on from JAMDDZ010000032.1 coordinate 3,063, forward strand.
GACCCGAGCCCGACGTTGACCTCGACTTTGGTGAGAAGTTTCGCTGTGACTGACCCCTGATGCGTTTTCCCGACTATCCACTGAGCCGTTTGCGGCATAATCTGCATAAGACCTACAGCTCCCCGATTACTGACAACATTGGGTCGAAATCCACTTTCTACCCGGATAACGGCGGCTACTAAGTACGGGTTAACCCCGTTACGCTGTGATGCTTGGATTATCGTTCCGCGATAAGGCCACGGCACAAAGTAACGATAACAAAACCCTATGAGCAGAATTAACGCCAACAAAATCATCCATCGCCCTGTTTTGCCCGGTTTTGTGCCTTTTGCCATAATTGCGTCACCACGTCCTTCAGTTCATCAAGAGTGCCGCGATTGTCAATGACCACCTGGGCAAAGTGCAACTTCTGAGCCAGCGGCATTTGCGCCCCTATTCGCCGTTCTGCCTCGGTAATATCGACATGGTCCCGCTCCATAATCCGCGACAACTGCTGTGGCAGGTCGGCGTAGACAACCCACACCTCAGCT
>JAMDDZ010000052.1:0-14756 GCA_023488565.1 Bacillota bacterium
ATCGGGGTGCATGGCCCCTCTGCGATCGGGGTGGTGGTGTATGAATAAGGATTGGAGAGAAGGGGGCTGGCCCGGCGACGTCGCACCGTTTGGAAGGCATTGTACTCCGCGAGGGAAATGATGGTCCTTCCGTTCAGGAAGAGATCGGGATCATGGGTGAGGGTGCCTGGAGTGCGCCAGCTTCCCTGGGGACCGCCTGCGAGGCGGTAAGGACCAGATTCGCCACCCCAGGCCGCTGAGCTTTTGTGGGCGATCATACCCAGAGCATTGAGCGCGTCGAGCAGGGCTTCTCCAAGACGGAGGGGGACGTGTTTCGTGGACATTCTTTGTGCTCCTGTTTCAATTTGTCGGTCGTGTATACCACGTATACCACTGTAGTTTATGGCATCCGCGTTAGCCGCAGGGATGACAAAATGAGTGGGCGCCAACATGAGAAATCGTCACTAGTGACGTTTGAGGGGGAGATCGCCCCCGCGGATACGCGTACATTAGCGCCCCGGACCGGCGGAGATATTGTCGAGCGCTCGACCCTTACCGTCCATGCTAATGCGAAGCTCCTGGTCTAAGAGCAATGCGGTATACTGCGGACTCGTAAAATGGCTGCCTTGGTCATGGTTCCAGATCGTGGGCACCGCCGTGGTCAACGCCCGCTCGGCCGCCGTGAGCACAAACGGGAGTTCCAGGGTTTCCGAAAGCTCCCAGCTGATCACATAACGCGAATACCAATCGATGGTCGCGACCAGATACAGCCAGCCATGACGCATACGTATGTACGTAAGATCGATTTCCCAGATATGATTCGGATAGGCCGCCGTCACCCCTTTCAACAAGTAGGGATACACGGGGTGGTGCGGGGGCCGATCACTGGGGTGCGGGCCGGGGGGCGAGACCCCAAATGCCCATTTCCCACATGTAGCGCTGAATCCGCTTGCGATTCACGGCATGGCCCTCATGCTGGAGCTGGTCTGTCATGCGCCGGGACTCATAAAACGGGTAGTCCATATAGATCTCATCAATACGGTGTTTCAACCCTACTTCGACGGGATTCGGCCCGACGGGCCGGTAATAGAGTCTCGTCCGTTTCAGAGTCAACAAATCCGTCTGCACCGTCAAAGGCGGAGCATCGGGTGCTCGGTCCACCAAGGCCTCGGGTTCAGCGCATGAGAGGGTCGAGGCCAGATTTTTTTGAGCCACTCGACTTGAGTAGTCAATTTGTAATTTCTGCATCGAGTTCCGTCAGCTGATGGGCGTACGCGCGGGCTTGTTGTTGAAGCGCTTGCGATTCCGTGAACAGATGGGGAAAGTTCTCGAGGGCTTGACGCTTCCGGGGATGGAGTTGGCCGGGATGGATACTGTGGTCGGCGGCAATTTGGGCCACCGTTTTCTCTTCCTTGAGCATCTCGAGCACCACCTGGGCTTTGAAGGTCGCGGTATGATGTTTTTGTTTCGGCATAACGTGTCCAGTGAAACACTTGAAGGCCTCCCAGATTGTCTTGATTTCTGGTCCCACTATAGCTCCGGTACGGAACGGTCTCCCGCCATTACGCAAACGTCCCTTTTGGTTCAGTATAGCATGCGGTCACCCGGGGGGGCGGTCGTACCGATCCGGTCTTCTCATTGGCTGACTTTAGCATCCCATCGATGGGATCTCATGGTTCGACAATCATTCGTCGGGGTTCGACACAACATCAGGATCCTGATTTAAATGATAAGTACGGGATCAATGAGTTGACGAGTTGCATTTATGTATTGTATATAAACGTGTATAGATTTCCTTATAAACAATCGCTTGCTTGTTTATATCCGTGGTCACGACGGGAGTCCCTGCCCTGTCGCTCTCGTGTTTGGGATAACGAACGAGGTGGCCATTGAATTGACGTGAGGATTGGGATTGCGCAAGACATGATCAATGCAAAGGAGCAAAGACAACAATGCCGATATCGGGAGATGACTTGCCCAATGGCGTCGTGGTGCCTGCGTGGCCAGAGGTTATTCGAAGAGCAGCCGAATGTGGACTCAAGGATGCCGTTGTCAGTCCGAGTGCGCGGCTGAGCTATCAGTCCATGGTGAGCGAAGTGTTTCGCACACAACGTGCCTTGACCGCAATGGGGGTCCACAGCGGGGATCGCCTCGTGGTTCTGTTGGGGAATGACTGGCCGTATCTGTCATGCTATTGGGCGGCGCTGGCGAGTGGCGTGATTTTTGTTCCGCTTAATACGCGGCTCGCACGACCGGAGGTGGTGCCGATTCTGGAGCAAATCGATCCAGCCTTGATCGTTGTGGAAGATCGTTTAATGCCGCTTATCCCCTCAGAATGGGCCGAGCGCACCGTGTCTTTAGGAGACTGGAACCAGCAGGTGGCATCGAAAGCAGCCGAATACCAAGAGCCCTATCCCGTGAGTCTGGAGGATGTGGCGGTTGTCCTCTATACCTCGGGCACGACCGGTCAACCCAAAGGCGTGATGCTTACGCATCGGAATATTTCGGCCCAGTTCTTTCAGGTCATCACGAAACTGGTTGGGGTGCGACCGAGTGATCGGGTGATTTCTCTCTATCCGCTCTTTCATACCGCGCAACATGTGTTTTTGCAGGCGCCGTTGGTGGCGGGTGCCACGGTCATTATCGATGAATTTTCTCCTAAAAGGGTTCACGGTTTGGTCCAACGAGAAGCGGTGACGATTTTCTTTGGCGTGCCGTCCATGTATCATATTTTGTTACAGGATCCCACCTTTACGGCAACCAGTTTTCCTAATATCCGCATTCTGGCCTATGGAGCCAGCATTATGCCTGCCGAAACCATTCAGACCTTAAAAGCACGATTCCCTCAAGCGGAAATTTGTAATTTGTACGGTCAAACCGAGAACAGTCCCGGAGTCTGCGGGTTGGCGGATCAGTTTGCTTTAACGAAACCGGGGTCCGTAGGACGGCCAGTACCGGGAATGAGTGTGATGGTTGTGGATGACCAGGATGAAGAGGTCGAGCCCGAGGTCGTGGGCGAGGTCGTGACGCAAGGAATTAATCTCATGAAAGGGTATTGGGGGGATTATGGTCGTACAGACGAGGTGGTGCACCACGGGTGGTATCATACGGGAGATTTAGGGTATCTCGACACGGAAGGTTTTTTGTATATAGTGGATCGGAAAAAAGACATGATCATTCGCGGCGGTCAGAATATTTACCCCGCCGAGGTCGAAAACGTCTTGTACACACATCCTGATGTGGTGGAGTGTGCCGTGATTGGGGTATCCCACGCGATCTATGGGCAAGAGGTGGCGGCCGTGATAGTGGGGAGGCCCGGGGCGATGCTGACGGCTGACGGACTACAACGTTATCTGACCGACCGGATCGCCTTATACAAGATTCCGGTGCACTATCATTTTGTCGAGGCTTTGCCTCATAATGCTAACGGTAAAATTCTTAAACGCGAATTACGTGCACTGGTGGAGGCTGGAACCCTTTAGCAAACGGTGTGGCGTTACCCATGAATCCGCCGAGTTTGGCCATCGCCCGGACTGCATCCCGGAGCGTCAAGGGTTGGCGAGCCGGTTAGTATACTACAAAGGAGACTCCCAACGTCGCGGCCATGGAGAGGACTTTGGTGCTCACGGGCCATACCGCACCGGATCAAGTCAACATTAACATACCATCTGGTCATTGTTTACGGCGGCTCCACCGTATACGATCGTATACAGGATCTTTTGTCAACGATTCCGGCCTATCATCTTAGGGCGAAGTCGGAAAACAGTTTCTACACCCTGATTTGTTCGTTGTAGACAGTTCTACAACGAAGAGATTTGATGTTCGTATTTGTCGTCATCCTCTGGCACCATAGGCGTGCTGAACGTAGAAAGTTAAAATCGTATGTCTGTATTTGGGGGTGATTGTTAAGGCGCTAACGCCGCCTTTAACAGATGATTTGCTCCGTAAAGTACCATCCTAAATCGATCGGCGTTCTCCTGCCAGACTAACCAAATTGTGGGCACTCTATTTGTAGATGTCGCCCCGTGAACCGATGGCGATGGCGTCCACGAAGATAACTTCCTGCTGGTGGTCGATGTGGAAGAGAGTCGAAACTCACCGACCCGCAACCGATAGACGCCGATCTGTCCTGTCAGTCGCCGAATGTCTCCCGCAGGTGGGACTTCCGCGAGCCCTTCGATGGCAGCGGTAACACGCCGATGGGTGGCACATCTAATTTGTTGAGGTAGTTAAGCGCAGACCGTCTGATTCGGACCTCTCGCTGGCGTATCGCCGGAGGCGGAGAACGGGGCATGATAGGCTGGAACGCTTGGGCCATAACCTTTTGGCCTTGTCTCGCAATATCATGTCCCGAGAGGCTCCGGGTCCAGCGAACAATGACCTGTCCAGAACTAGGGGGTTAGACCAAGGCTTCCACCAGGTCGTTGTACCAGCCATCAATCCACACAAAAATCCGGATACCCAATCCACTAAGCTCAATTGTACCGATCAGGATTTTTCCGCCGCCGCAACCGAGTTCTATTTGGAGCAGGCGGTGCGGTTTTTTCGATACGGTCTACCTCAATGGCCCGCAAAATCACTAAGCTGGTGAGACTTCTTTAGGTGATCGATTTGCCGCTCCAAAGATTCGATAAAAAAGCAATCGCACTTCGCAGAGAAGGAATCTTATTGTGAGCAAAGAATTTTATGACCATACTCAAACTCAATGCATAAAAATTCAACGAGTTCAGTCCGCGTACCGTTCTAAACCTAGGAGGCAACAGTTATGACCAGCAACAATTTAGTCGACGAGGGCATCCTTGCCTCTCTGATGGCCATGGCGGCAAAAGCCGAGGCGGATGAGGTAGAAATTCGGCTTGAATATAACGAAACAACCCAGATCGACACGTTGAACGACCATGTCCGACATCAAACCCATGTTGTAGATGTCGGAGGCAACGTGCGGGTATTCCTTCAAGGGATCGTGGGCTTTGTGCACTTTGACGGCTGGGACAACATTGAACGCCACATTAGCGAAGCTACCTTAATGGCTAAATGGGGACAGCATGCGTCTAATTCGTTCCATTTGGGGGAGATTGCACCGGTGCGTGCGTTTCAACGTCTGGAGGCTAAAGAAAATCCCCTCGCCGTCTCTTTGGAGGATAAGGTAGCAGTCCTGTTACGCTACGCAGAAATAGCGCGTTACGCGCACCCTTTAATCAGGTCGGTAACAGGGCGGTATTTTGATCGATACCGCCATCTGTGGTTCGCCAACAGTCACGGGTCAGCCATTGAGCAAGAAAAATTAGATTTAGGCGGCAACATCCTAGTGGTGGCTCGGGACCGCAACGGGGTGGCACAACGGGGTGTGTCGTTTGGATCCTCCAATGATTTTGGCGTGGTTCGTGGTTTGGACGATGCAGTCCGCGATGCAGCCGCAGCCGCTGTGGCCTTATTAGAGGCGCCGGAAGTTGAGGGAGGAGAATATCCGGTGGTGGTGGACCCTCATCTCGCGGGCGTTTTTGCGCATGAAGCGTTTGGGCATCTCAGTGAGGCGGATGGGCAGGTCGGTGATCCCGGACTATTGGCCGAGATGTACATCGGACGCCATTTCGGACCCGCCAATCTCCACATTTATGATACAGGGATGGATCTTGGCAGTCGGGGTTTTCTGCCCCTCGATGACGAAGGAGTCCCCGCAACCGACGTAGACCTCATCAAAGATGGCGTGTTGGTGGGACGGCTGCATTCGCGAGAAACGGCCGCTCATTTGGGAGAAACACCAACAGGCAACGCTCGGGCGTTGCACTACCGTTTTCCCCCGATTGTTCGGATGCGCAATACGGTCATTGCTCCGGGGGACACCTCCTTCGCGGATCTATTTCAAGGAATTGACCGCGGAATTTACGCCAAAGGAAGTCATGGAGGACAAACTAACGGGGAACTGTTCACTTTCTTAGCTGGAGAAGCCTACCTTATCGAAAACGGGCAAATCACTCGACCGTTGCGCAACGCCGTATTGACCGGCAACGTGTTTACCACACTAGCGCAAATTACGGCGGTCGGCAGTGACTTTACACGATATGAGGGCGGTGGCGGATGCGGAAAAGCGGGACAGATGCCATTGCCTGTGAGTCACCATGCACCGTCATTGCGCATTGAACGGTGTTTGGTAGGGGGACGCAACCAATGACAGTTTTTACGGTAGACCCCGGGCACCTGGAGGATCTTCAGTGGAGACCTGGGGAAATTGGGGATGCGGCTGACTTGGGTCACCAAGTATGGTCTGTTGAATTGAAAGGTGGTCAAACACCGATGGTGCAGCATGGTTCAGAACAGGTGCGCGCCATGCGCATGATCACCGCAGGACGTTTGGGCTTTGCGACCTCGCGAACAATGTCGTGGCAACAGCTAAAGGAAGAGGCTTCGCGTGCGGCGGCCTCAGGCCCCGAGACCTCCATGGACGAACCTGTTTTGGAATCTCGATCGAATTCATTCATCAGATCGCAATGGGACCCTAGCATGGGATCACTCATGATCGAGAGAGCCCATAGGCTCTATGCGCACCTGGAGGGGTTGGCGGATAATTTTCGCCCTGCGGTTTCAGTGACATACCATGAGATCGTCACGCAGCTAGCGAATTCTAACGGGGGTCAAACGGCCTGGCGTCATGGATACTGGGGGATAACGGCTGGCGGGCGCTGCGTCGATGGCACAGATTTTCATGGGATTGCAGAGACGCAATTCGGTGCATCTGAAATTCCGAATGTTGATGACCTGTTCAATGCCCTGCAGGACAGATTCCTTTGGGGACAAAAGATCCAACGCGTAATGAGCGGACAGTATCCGATGGTATTTTTACCTTCGGTTGTGATGGGATTGTTAACCCCGGTCTTAGCGCGTCTATCAGGACCCGCCTTAATCGCAGGAAATTCGGCGTGGGAAGATCAAAGTGACCAACGCGTTCTCTCGCCACTGCTCACCCTTGCTAGCGATGCCACGATGCCGGACGGACCACGATCGGCACCCTTTGATGATGAAGGCACGCCTACTGACCGTTGGCCTTTGATTGATAGAGGTGTCTTAAAACACTTCGTCCTGGATCGTGATTCGTCGCGGCGCTTGGGATATGAGCCATTAGGCATGGGCTATCGAGCGACGCCTAACGCTTTGCCGACGTCATTGCCGTCCAATTTGGTGATTGAACCTAACCAGGCGACGTTGGGTGAGTTGTTGAGTCGCTTTCCACGCATGCTGGTCTTAAACGGCTGGATTGGAGCACGCCCCACTAATCCCTTACGGGGAGACATTGCGGGAAATGCCAGCGATTTATATTTCGTCGATCACGGGACAGTCTCAGGGCGCGTTAAAAATGCGGTCATTAGCATCAATGCGTTTGAAGCACTATCGTCTCAACTCGCGGCAGTGGGGGAAGAGACGCGATGGGTGGCTCCTGGCATGATGCACACGGCCCCCGCGAAAGTCCCAGCTCTTTTGATCGATAGTGTGGACGTAACGGTTCGGCGGTAGCCACGGCAAAGATGATTGGCGCGGTGGCTGCCGGTCATGCACTGAAAGACAAAAAAACAAGGAGGATTTCTCATGCAGATTATTCACCGCCGCGCCCGAGCAATGCTCTGGGGGACGGCTCTCGTTGTGGCACCGCTTCTATTGGCGGGTTGCGGCACCCCTAGTGGTGCCCCGTCTTCACCATCAAAGAGCACACACCCCACTCACGGGGGCACCATTATTCAGGCTCTAGGCCCATTGGTGGCGATTAACTGGTATCAGCCCTTGCGACCAGTGGCGTATAACAGTTTGTACGATGCTTGGGCGGCAAGTTTGATGTATAAAGGGTTATTCCACATTGCGCCCAACGGCACCATCGACTTTTCGCGCAGTATCGCCAGCGCGATTTCGTGGAACAAGGCAGGCACAGTCTATACCGTGAAAATGAATCCTAAGTGGTATTGGTCTGATGGTGTCCCGGTAACCGCACAAGATGTTCAATTTACCTGGAAATTGATTCAGGCCGCTAGTTCCCCTAACGCACCGGCACCATGGCCTTATGCAGGCGCAGGATCGGGAGGAGTACCCCAACTGATTAAGAGTTTTCAGGTCATCAATGCCCATGAGTTCCAAATCACCTTGACGAATCCCGTCAACCAAGTGTGGTTTGAATACAATGGATTAGGTGATTTTATGCCACTTCCGGCCCAAGCATGGAATCTCTATCCGCACAACCTCGATCAAGAATTGAGTTATTTAGCCAGTAACGGCAATAACGTAAACTTTTTCAAAGTGGTTGATGGACCATTTCATCTGACCAACGCTATTCAAAATGTGTCGTGGACGTTTACCCCCAACGCGCATTATGACGGGCATAAACCGTATATTAATAAGTTTGTGTTGGCGTATCAGACATCGGAAACCTCTGAGGTTAACGGGTTAAAAACAGGAACGGTGCAAGTGGGGTATTTGCCCTTATCCATGTACAGTGTGCGCAGCCAATTAGCGAACGATACTCTCAACACATCGTACGGCTACAGTATTGACCGCACCATTTTGAACTTTCGAAGTCCCAGTGTGGGCGCTATTCTGCGTCAGTTGCCAGTGCGTCAGGCCATGCAAATGGGTATTGATCAGCAGGCCATTATCCAGGCGCTCTATAATGGCATGGGGGTACCGGGAACCGGTCCGGTGCCATTGCATCCTAAGACGTTTCTCGCCCCACAATTGAGTCGCCCGCTTTACTCCTACAATATTAAGGCGGGGATTCAACTGCTGAACAAAAATGGATGGCATGTGGTGAACAATGTCATGACCAACAGCAAGGGTCAACAACTGTCCTTTAACATGGAGTACGATGCGGGCAGTAGCACCACTTTGGCCATGGTGCAGATTATGCAGCAAGACTGGGCCAAGGAAGGCATCAAAGTTTCGCTGAGTCCCCTGCCATTTGCAACGATGTTGCAATATCACCATCAACCTACAAAGTGGGAAATTCAGACCGGTCTTGGGTGGAGTTATGGAGGAAGTTACCCGACGGGAGGCGGGATGTACGCCAGTAATGGCGGATATAACTTCTATGGATACTCTAATCAGACCATGGATTCCTTGATTGCCGCCACCCATTCACCGCAACCGTCTCTGGCCTCTTCACAAAAGGCCTTGGATAATTACCAATTATTCGCCGCGCATCATTTACCAAATTTATGGATGCCCGTCCCAGAAGGTCTCGGAGAAGTAGAAAACACGGTGCATGGCGTGCGCTCTTCAGCCAATAGCTTTACTGACGCAATCTCTCCTCAATATTGGTGGATTAGCCACTAATCGAGCAGGCGACATTTTAAGGAGTGAAGCGACGGAGATGGTACATTCGGAGACGAGTCGTTTAGATGCCGACATCCTGAATCGCGAGGGAGAAGAAAACGGGTCCTCGGGATCCCGGTTTCGACGAATCTTTTGGCACCACCCGCTGGCCTGGATGGGAATTGTCGGGATTACGCTGTTAACGGGATTTTCATTTTTAGGTCCCGTACTTTATCATGCCAGTCCCTACACCCTGCACCTCACGTCCATTTTGAAACCGCCTTCTGCAAAGTATCCTTTGGGTACCAATAACTTGGGACGCAATATGTTGGCGCGTTTGATGCTGGGAGGGCAAACCTCCCTGGAGGTAGGCTTTGCAGCCGCTGTGTCCGCCATGGCCATCGGAATTGTTTATGGTTTGGTGGCCGGGTATGTCGGTGGCTGGGTTGATGCCGTAATGATGCGTGTGGTGGATTTATTGCGCTCAATTCCTGGGCTCTTCCTGTTGATCTTTCTCGATTCTCTGGTTACTCCCAGTCCTGGACTACTCATCCTCCTGATCGCTTTCACGTCGTGGCATGGGGTAAGCCGGTTAGTACGGGCAGAAGTCCTGTCGCTTAAGCGCCGACTCTTTGTCGAAGCCTCTCAGGCCCTAGGAGCCGGATCTGTGCACATTGCGTGGAAACATTTGCTGCCCAATATTTTAGGCACGGTGATTGTCGCGACCACATTTATGGTAGCGGATGCGGTGCTCGTGATTGCCAGCCTTAGTTTTCTGGGGATGGGCTTACCACCGCCTATTCCCAATTGGGGAGCCATGTTGGCCGACGCTATGGCATATTTGCCGCAGCATGCATGGTGGCTGATATATCCTCCGGGGTTAGCCGTGTTATGGACGATTCTCTCCATTAGCTTTATTGGGGATGCATTTCGAGCGGCACTGGACACCCGTATGGATTCCAGCTTTCGGGGAGGGAAAGTATCATGATGAAATATAGTGTGGCACGGCTTTTACAGGCGGTTCCCACACTGGCGTTGCTGTCGATCATCAGTTTTTTGCTCATTCACGTGGTGCCCGGGGGGCCGGCTGTAGTGATGCTCGGGGATAAAGCGACGCCGGCGCTCGTCGCTCAGATCAACCGATCCTTAGGATTAAATAAGCCTTTGTGGATGCAATATGTCATTTGGTTGGAGCAACTACTGCGAGGAAACTTAGGGTATGCGTACTCGTATCACCAGAGTGTGGCCAGCCTTATCGCTATTAATCTGCCCCGCACCTTAATTTTAGTCTTCACGGCGATCGCTATTTCGCATGTGATTGCGATTATCGTAGGAATATATCAAGCAGCACACCGCGATCAACCCATTGATCATGCGTTGACTGCCCTCTTGTATTTTCTCTACGCTATGCCGACATTTTGGCTTGGCGTGCTAATGGTTTCTGTTTTTTCGATTACCCTGGGGTGGTTTCCTTCCGGGGGACTGTATAATCCTTTGTTGACTCGACCGACCTTTGGATCGTATGTCGATCATTTAATCCTGCCTGCTTCCGTGCTAGTTATCGGTTCCGTGGCTGGATGGGGTCGTTATATGCGGTCGTCAATGTCTGAGACTCTGGTCCAAGACTACATTCGCACTGCTCGGGCCAAAGGCCTGAGTGAAAGGGCAATATTGGTTCGACATGCTTTAAAAAACTCGTTACTTCCCCTCATAACGCTAATGGGGATGTCATTGCCGGGGCTCTTCAGTGGGGCTCTGATTATCGAAATCATTTTTGATTATCCTGGGATGGGACTGCTGTTTTGGAACGCTGCCCAACAACGGGATTATCCCATTTTGTTAGGCATTGTCATTATGGTAGGGGTTTTAACCATTTTAGGCAATTTGCTCGCCGACCTGCTTTATGCCGTCGTAGATCCACGAATTCAATATCAGTAAAAAAGTTTTACACCTGCAGACACCTTCCTTAAGGTCTTGCGATGGGAATCCACAAAGGAGGCCGTGTGGCACATCATGAGTAAAACGTTAGGGATATTAGCCGGACTCGGCCCGTTAGCGGGAGCCCATTTTTATCGCCGTTGCATCGAATTGACCCCGGCGTGTAGCGATGCCGAACACCTCTCTGTGGTGCTGATATCGGAACGATCTATTCCGAGTCGTTTGGATCATTTAGCAAACCGTGGGCCGTCACCAGGGAAAGCGCTGGTCGCGGTGGCCCAACGCTTGGTTGGAGCCGGAGCAGAAGTGTTGGCAATCCCGTCGACAACCACCCACGCTTATTATTCAGAGATTGTTGCGAGCGTCACGGTTCCGGTGCTCAATTTAGTCGATTTAGTGGCCCTGGAAATCTCCCGTCAGGGATCCCTTCGGGCAGGCATTGTTGCCACTTCCCCCACGCGGGCCTATGGATTGTACGATCAAGCGTTTGCGGAGTACGGTATACAAGCCGTGTATCCTGACCCCAAGACCCAACAGGAAATTACGACGATTATCGATGGCGTCAAATCATCTGGCTCCAACGGCTCGTGGGGGCGAAGATTGGTTCAGGCCATGGGAGAGGCGTGGGCCCAAGATGCCGATAGTCTTGTATTGGCGTGTACGGAAACGCCGGTGGTGTTCCCGCGCGATAGCCGGAATCTGCAGACTGGAGACCGTCAGGTTTTCGATGCAACTGACATTTTAGCCCGGGCGGCTATTGCGGCTTGCCAGCTAGAATAGTCCTGTGGCTCTCCATTTAAACAACAAGGAAAGAGGGATATGGCTGATGAGGACATGGACGATTACGGAACACATGGCGGGGAAGCCTCCGTCGATGTGGATTGTCCCGTGCGAGGTTTTTGAGATGGGGAGCCGCACTTTGTGGGGTGAAGAAAGGCCTGTCCCGCAGGTCCCTGTGGGATCATACGCCTCAATTATGCATGGAGACGATGTAGTAATCCTTGTCAATGCCCCGCCGACGCGAAAATTGCGGAGGCAGGTATATTATGAGGCGGCGCGTATGGCAGCGAAGAGCGGTGGTTCGGCATTGGGTCTATGGCTTGCAGGGGTAAACGGGGCAGTGTTGCCATCGTTGATCGCAGGGGTGGAGCATGGATTGTATCGCTACCAGGACTCGTCCGCCTCTGTTCAAACGGTGACGGTGGTGGGGGATGCCGAGATGCAACCAACACTGCGGATGCTTGCCCGAATAGCGGAGGCGCAATCGTGGACTCGGGATTGGGTCAATATGCCGCCTTATGAGAAACCGCCGGAGCGGCTAGCAGAATTGTACCAAGATGGAGCGCCTTCGTCGCTAGATTTTCGGGTCTATCACTTCGACGAATTGTTGGCAATGGAGGCCGGAGGCATTCTTGCCGTAGGATCCGGCAGCAATCGACCTCCAGCACTGTTGGTGGGCCGATATCATGGCAATGGCAACGGGCCCTGGCTGGGACTGGTGGGGAAAGGCATTACCTTTGACAGTGGCGGGATTTCCCTAAAGCCGCGAGAGGGAATGGGTCGGATGAAAGGGGACATGGCGGGGTCGGCTGCCGTGATGGCTGCATTGCGTGTCGTGGCGCAATGTGAGTACCCCATTAACGTGATGGGTTTGGCGCCCTTAGCGGAAAACCTCCCAGACGGACAGGCGTATCGACCGGGAGATGTGCTGACCATGTTGGACAAAACGCGCGTGGAAGTGATTTCCACAGATGCCGAGGGCCGATTGGTACTGGCCGATGCCATCACGATGGCAGTGCGCGAAGGTGCGTCCGAACTGGTGGATATTGCAACATTGACGGGATCTAACGTGGTGACGCTGGGGGCTATCCGTGCAGCGCTAATCTCGAATAATGCACAATTAAGCACCATCGTGGCCGATGCGGGGAACCAAATGGAAGAACCGGTATGGGAAATGCCGCATGACCTCGAGTATGCGCAGCTCAACCACAGCACGATCGCGGATTTGAAAAATAGTGGGGGTCGTCCCGGAGGAACGATTTCAGCCGGTATGTTTATTGGACATTTTGCAGGGACAACACCATGGGCGCATTTGGATGTTGCCGGCTTAACTTTTGATGAAAAGGAAACGGGACTAGGCGCTACTGGGTATGGCGTGGCCACGTTGGTGGAATTGTGTCGGCGGTGGTCTCAAACACATCCCGCTACCTAGGTGGACCTGGGATCAATGCGTAAAACTCGCTCCCCCGTATCCGTTATGGTGACGGTTGTTATCATTGGTGCAGGGCAGGCTTTTATTGCGCTGATGATGGGAGTCGACACCCCCTTGGCCATTGTCAAAATGGGTGCTAGCCCGATGGTCTTAGGGATTGCGTACTCAGCGTGGGCAATAGGCCGGGCCGGAACGGGACTATTTGCGGGATATTTGTTTGACCGGGATGGTGGCAAAACAGGTCTTCTGATGAGTTTTGGGCTGTTGGCTCTTGTATCGTTTGGATACGGATTGTTGATAGGGCCGTGGGACATGGTGTTTCTCCGGTTATTGCAAGGGGCATCGGCGGGGATTTATTGGACATCGATGCTGGCGCTAGTTGGGCACAACGTTCCGCCTGCGAACCGTGTGCGGCGATTGGCAATTTTTAATGGATCTGTGGCGATTGGCGGGATGGGAGGAGGGGTGATCGGAGGCTGGATGGTATCGGCCCATGGATTTCAGATGCCCTTTTGGTTAGGCACCCTGATCGCGGTGGCATTGGGGATATTAGTTGCGTTGCTGGTACCCTGTCGCCACACGGCTTCTAATGGTGCCACCAGACATTTCGACCACCCACAGCGCATGTTTGGAATATGGTCCGTCAGTATCGTCGGAGGCTTATCTCAAGTGCCGTCTTTCCTGTCTAACGCCGCCCTTCCCCTGGAACTGATCCGGTATCATTTAGGGGCGAGCGCCCTAGGCATAGAAAATGCAGCCTTAGTTCTGGGAAATTTGGTGGGGCAAATCGTGATATTTCGTCACCCTGATCTTATTTATCGGAGGAATTATATTCTTGGACTATATGGCATAGGGATTGTGACCGTGCTAGGGACGACCGATGCACCTAGTGGTTGGAGCATGATGGCGTTCTTAGCGTTGCTCGGAAGTATGGTGAATCTCTATAGTGTAGTTTGGACGGCGACCGTGCAAAAACATGGATCGGAGAGCGACACAGGTCGCGCTACCGGCATACTGCGCACCACCGGCGATGCCATGAGTGCGGCATCTTATCCGCTGATTGGTTGGGCGCAGACAGAACCTATCCCGACAGGGCTAGTGCTTGCCGGCCTTCTTGGGGGCGGAATGTTATATGTCTGGCGGCGATATAGAGAGTCTTTGTCCCGATTGGTGATTCCTCGGGATCTTTAAAGAAGAAGTGGGAGGCGTTAGGCCGTGCTTAGAAGAGAACAAGCAGGTTACTAGACGGCTTGTGTTAACCTGAGTATGCCCTAATTTTATACGGAGTGGACATTCTCGCCGAAGTAAAGACCCTGCATGCAAAGGATGTGGGTGG
>JAMDDZ010000052.1:14766-17910 GCA_023488565.1 Bacillota bacterium
GCCCTCGGTCTTATTTTTTTTTGACAATCCTTATGGTACTAAAAAACCCCCTAACATGGGGGTACTATGTCCACTAGCATAACTTAAACCGATGACAAATGGAATTGGCTAAAACAGTTAACCTGAGTATGCCCTAATTTTATATGGAGTGGACATTCTCGCCGAAGTAAAGACCCTGCATGCAAAGGATGTGGGCGACGCTTATTCCCACTGTAAGAACGCCGGAATGGGGGAGCGTTTAAGATTTTGCAAATCTTCACCCATAGACTGCACCGCGCTCCGGTTAGCTTGGTACAGTACGTAATGCCCCATGGCAACGCGCTCAACAAGCCCAACGGAGTGGAGGAGGGTTAAATGACGAGACACAGTGCTGGCACTTAACCGAAGGGCATGAGCAATAGAGCCCGTCGTCCCTATCGAGCCAAACAAATGCCGCACAATCAAGAGACGAGTGGGTTCACTCAAAGCCTCCAACATTCGTTCGAGGCGAGCGGGTGCAGAAATGGGTGCCGCCCAACACCGGACCGCCTGTGATTGGTAGGTCACGTTCAATTGGTTCTGCCATCCGTTCACCCACAAGTGGGGCCAGCAAAACACACTCGGGGAACAAGTCACTGACGTCGTTGGTGTGACCGTAAATTCCATAGTCCACGGCACCAGAATTTGCATCGACCCGGTATCTCGCTCCATTCGCAACCGCGGCGATATGGCCTGCCACCAAGACGAAGGATTCTCCGTCTTACGGCTTGCTACACGGTTTGCAGCGTCATTATGGAGATCCTGAACGATTTCATGCCACAGATCCTCAAACTCTTGTTCCCAAAATCTCTTTATCAACCAGCCCAATTGGTCGCGCAACCACTCCACTTTCTCGTGCCATTGCGTCCACCACTCCGAATTGGTCAAAAAAAATGCACTTTCCCATTCCGAATTCCGTGCCATCCGCAAGTCAAAATGCTGTGTCCACTGGTGCTGAATATTTTTGTGCAATGTTTCAAGACGGTCAGAGCCTAAACCCATATAGGCCTCCCATTCATCAATAAAGCGGGGCAAGCGCATCCCACATTGGGAACCCTGAAGGATAGTCTGTAGCCATCCTAAAAAAAAGGGCGTCATCTGTTCTATAGAATCTAGCATGTCAGGTGCAAGCCTGTGCCGTGTTTGTAGTGCCCATTTTAAAAACATTCCATGATGGCTGGGCCGAGACAAAACATGCAATGCCCAACCCAATTCACGTAACGCTGACACCTCGAAATCCACCGGGTCATTGATGGGTGTTCGCGTTTGAGAGACAGGTGCAAAGTGGATGACCACGGTCTAATGTCCTTTAACCCACCGGTAATTGGCGTTTCCTCGAAAGCAACTGAACTAAATTAACCTCAGCATACGCGCCTTTTCTCTAGTTGACAAGACGTCAGCGTTTAGCGAGCAGGTCCTTGGCAAAGTTAAATGGCGACATATCTGACGACAGTGTGCAGGATCCCACCAATGGGCGAAGGATCCGCGTAGAATAGTTGCGGAAGAATGTATCGAACAGGAGTACCGACCCGGTGGCCATACCCTAATCTTTACCCATGGGCAGGAATATCCTGCCATTTTGGGCGTGAGGTAGTCGGAGAAGGGCAAGTGAGGATCTGTGAAGCAACATGGGATGGCTTAATAGAGACGGGGACTGCGACGATGTGTGACAGGTTCGGCCCGATGCGGTTAGACGGGGTCGGTCTGGACTTATGTCAATAGCATAGACATAAAAAACTCGTGGCAATATCAAACT
Source organism: Bacillota bacterium (assembly GCA_023488565.1). Taxonomy (GTDB): domain Bacteria; phylum Bacillota; class Sulfobacillia; order Sulfobacillales; family Sulfobacillaceae; genus Sulfobacillus_C. Next base: position 16,541 of record JAMDDZ010000052.1, read on the forward strand.
TATGGAATCGGTTCCATCCTTGGGGGGTGGGCAGATTGTCGCTGTCCGCGACGGCTCGGTCAAGGCGCCACAGGGGGCGGCTGACGTCGGCCTTGACCGGGCCGCCGCACAACACCGCGTGGGGGGTGCGGTAGTCCAGCGCACTATGCACGCGTTGGCGGTTATACCAAATTTCAATGGACCTCAAAGATGGCCTGTTTCGCCGCCGCTCGCGTGGGCCAGCGGTGCCGATAAATCCGTTCTTTCTTGAGCAGACTATGCCAGGATTCGATACAGGCATTGTCCCAACAGTTCCCTTTCCGGCTCATGCTGGCTGTCATCTGCGCCGCCAGGCGGTCGCGATAGGCTCGGGCCGCGTACTGGCTCGCGCAATCGGAATGGTGCAGCACGCCGGTCGGCGGCTTGGTCGAACGCTTGGAGGACCAGGTCTTGGGTCATGCGCTCACTCATGGCCCATCCGACGATCTGGCGACTGTAGAGGTCTTCCACACGAGCCAAATAGAGCCAGCCTTCGTCGGTCGCAATATACGTAATATCCGTCATCCACACCGGATGGGGCCGTTCGGCCACAAATTGGAGGTTGAGGATACGCATAGTGGAGAAATGTACACGCCGTTCGGTAATAAACCGCAGGGCGTGTCCAAGTTTTTGAGGGATGTCTCCAAACGAACAAAGCATGCCTTTCGTACGGAATCCAGTGACGTTGAAGGCGCTTAGTCGCAAGCGCGCGACCCAGCACCCTTATGGGTTCTTTTTTGATATTACCTATTCGGATTGCTTGACGCTGGGTGAAGAGGTTTCTAGAATGAGGCATTAGTAGACAAGCATAGGTAGGGGCGATGGGGTGACTGAAAGAACATTTCACTTTAATGGACAGCACTGGCGCTTGGGTCAGCGCACCTACATCATGGGCATTCTTAATATTACACCGGATTCCTTTTCTGATGGTGGCCGTTACCGGTGTCCGGATTCGGCTTTAAGGCAGGCAGAGACCCTCATTTCCGGGGGAGCCGACATGGTGGATATCGGAGGCGAATCTACTCGGCCCGGTCATCTACCAGTAGCAGCCGATGAAGAATGGCAACGCATCTATCCGGTTTTGCGGGAAATGAAGCGTCGCTGGCCTGAGACTCCGGTCTCGGTGGATACACAAAAAGCGATGGTTGCCGGGTGGGCAATTGCCGAGGGCGCGGATGTCATCAATGATATTCAGGGGGGGATCGCGGACCCCGAGATGATCCCGCTGGTGGCTAAGTCCCAAGCGGGCTATATCCTGATGTTTAATCGTGCTACGCCTTTTTCTCCTGGGCAAGCGGATGTGGATGAAATGGTTAATACATTGAAAAGCCAGGTAGCGCATGCTGTCTCCA
>JAMDDZ010000092.1 GCA_023488565.1 Bacillota bacterium
TCGTTAATATGGCGGGTTCGTTAAAGCAGCGCACAGGCCTTGCCGAAGGTACTAGCCTAGCTTTTCCGGTGGTCGAATTTTATTTCAAAAATGACGAGTTAGGTGATCCATTACTTAACGATGATCATATTCGAGCCATGAATTTAGCGAGCTCGGATCTCACCAGTCGACTAAAGCATGAAGCCCGCCATATTAACGACATTTTGCAGAACTACCTTAACGACCGTGGCCTCTTGCTTGTAGATTTCAAGCTGGAGTTTGGCATGGCTGACGGAGTATTGCAATTAGGCGACGAAATATCGCCCGATACCTGTCGGTTGTGGGACCGGTCAAGCGGTAAAAAGCTGGATAAAGATCGGTTTCGGCAAGATTTAGGTGACGTGGAAGAAGCCTACCATGAGGTGGCGGAGCGTATCTTATCATGACCCAATTTCGACTGACATTTTTAGTGGGACTGAAAGAAGGAATATTGGATCCTGCGGGACAAGCTACCCGCAATGTACTGCAAAACATGGGCTACCAGGCTGATGACGTTCGTATCGGAAAATGGATACAAGTAGTAGTTAGCGCCAAAACCGAAGATCAGGCGTTGACAATCGGTCAAGAAATAGGTCAGCGACTTTTGTCCAATCCAGTAATGGAGTATTTCGAGGTGACGGTGCAGGCTTATGAATAATGATTTGTCGGTTGGCATCGTGGTATTCCCCGGATCCAATTGCGATCACGATACGATTGCCGCGATTTCTTCCCTAGGAGCCAAGCCCGTGGTATTAGACTATCGGTTGCACAGTCTTCCGGTTCTGGATCGCGTAATCCTGCCGGGAGGGTTCTCCTACGGCGATTATTTGCGGAGCGGCGCATTGGCCGCTGCGGCACCGATTATGGACGCGGTGGAACAGGCTGCGGCCGATGGATTGCCTGTGTTGGGCATTTGCAATGGGTTTCAAATTTTATGCGAGCGCGGTCTGCTGCCGGGGACTTTGCTGCCCAACCCGAGCGGGGAATTTATCTGTCAGTGGCAGGCAGTGCGTGTTGCAAGCGAGTCACCATTGTTTACTGGGCTAGATCAAGGACGTGTTTTGCGGCTTCCGATTGCCCATCATGAAGGGTCGTATCGGGTAGCCCAAGGCCAACTGGCTGAGTTATTTGAACGCGGTCAAATTTTCTTGCAATATAGCGATGCTGAAGGTCAACTCCACGGTTTGACCAACCCCAACGGTTCAGTAGCGAATATTGCCGGTGTGCAAAATCGCAACGTGGTCGGTTTGATGCCTCACCCTGAACGTGCCATGGCAGCCTATTTGGGATCTCGTGACGGTTGGGATTTACTAGCCTCTTGGTTGGGGATGGGGGAAAACGCGGTATGCTAACGTATCAGGATGTTGGACTTTCAGCGCGGGAAGACCAGGAAATTGTAAGGCTGTTGGGACGGCGGCCCAACGAATTAGAATTGGGCTTGTTCGGCGCCTTATGGTCCGAGCATTGTAGCTATAAAAGCTCAAAGAATCTTCTAGCCCAATTGCCGCACCAAGGTCAATTTGTGGTGCAAGGGCCTGGGGGCAACGCTGGGGTTGTGCAATTGTCCGCTGATTGGGATATTGCATTTAAAATAGAAAGCCATAATCATCCTTCGTTCGTGGAACCGCTGCAGGGCGCAGCGACTGGCGTGGGCGGGATATTGCGCGATATTGTGGCGATGGGAGCCCGTCCTATCGCCATAGCCGATATATTAAAATTCGGCACCGATGAGAAGGCTCCTGGCCTTCTTCATAGAGTGGTCGAAGGAATTGGAGCCTATGGCAATGCCATAGGAATTCCCAATGTCACAGGGTCACTGGGGTTTTCTGCGGTGTATGATGCTAATCCGCTAGTTAATGTTTTGGCTGTTGGAATGCGGCGCCATGGTTTACACGTGGGGGCAGATGGTGCTCGGCCTGAATCGGTGTTGATACTCATCGGCCAAGGAACTGGCCGCGACGGCATTCATGGGGCCAGTTTGCTGGCATCCCAGGATTTTGGCGCAGAAACCGAAGAAATGCGGCCGACGGTGCAAGTAGGCGATCCTTTTATGGGGAAGCTGTTGATGGAAGCCACCCTGGCTATTGTCGACCAAGGTCTCGCGGATGCAGTACAGGATCTTGGAGCGGCAGGTTTGACGTCGTCCACTGCCGAACTAGCATACGCGTCATCAGTAGGCGTGGTTGTCGATGTATCCAAAGTCATCTGCCGAGAGCAGAACATGAATCCGTATGAAATAATGTTGTCAGAAACCCAGGAACGCATGCTGCTGTCGGTTCCCAAGAAAAATTTGGCAGCCGTATTAGAAATTCTGACGTGGTATGAAGTGCCTTATGCCGAAATAGGGCGGGTGGTGGCCGGAGATTTTCTTCGTGTTGTGGCTGAGTCGCAGGTCTTGGCTGAGCTCCCTACATCTGTGCTGGTGGGAGGCTGCCCTCGGCTTCCTGTTACGCACGACGTATGGATTTGGGATGGTGACCAACCTGCCGCGCTTGAGAAAACAAGACTTGAACTGACCTGGGGTTATCAGGTGATAGGACACCCTGACTGTCGGGACCGTTCTTCGGTGTATCAGCGCTATGATTCGATGATTGGTCTCCGTACAGTATGGGGACCGGAGCATGATGTGGCGGTAATGCACATTGAAAAAGGTTCGCCAGGACTATGTGTAGCTGTGACGGCACCAGCGCGTTGGGCGGCACTTGACAGTTATGCCGGAGGAATCGGCGCGGTTGCCGCCGCCTTGAGTTTGGTGGCTACGCAAGGAGCGGTGCCTTTGGGAATAACCGATGGTATTAATGCGGGAAATCCTGAAAAATCTGAACCTCACAGAAAAATGGCGGCTCTCATTCAGGGTATTGGCAAGGCAGCTGAGATTTTTGAGGTGCCGGTCACCGGCGGCAATGTTTCTTTGCATAATGAAACAGAAGGACAAGCGATCTGGCCAACGGCGGCCATTGGGGTCGTGGCACGTCACCCGAATCCGGAACAGCCGATCGCCGATGCTCCGCCTTATGCGGGAACGCGCATCTTGGTATTAAATCCGCCAGGCAAGCCCGATTTAGGCGGTAGTGTGCTAGCGGAGATTTTGGGACATCCGGGTAGCTATCCTGTCTTAGATGTCGGTGCGATTCAACATTCTTTGCACTTTTTGGCTGAGATTATCTCTCAGGCGAAAAACGTCGGACTTTTGGCGTGTCGCGCTGTGGGTATTGGTGGACTATTCGTTGCGGTGGCTAAGAGTTTGATAACCAAAACTCCTATGGCATTGGGAGCACATTTGGTGTTGGCCGAGGATGCCGATGCTCGCTTCGTCTTCAATGAGATGGCTGGCCAATGGGTGCTGTTTGTGGAACCGGATTTTAAACCGTTTTGGGACCAGGTATTCGAGACACACGGTGTGTCAGTGATCGATATCGGCTTGGTCACGGACTCTCCGGAACTGATGATAACGGCGGGACGCGCAATAACTTGGCCGCTTATCGATTTATGGCGGGCGTACCGAAAGGGAGGAGTTCGGGATGTCCGATGAACTTCGGGAAGAATGCGGGGTTTTTGGCATTTGGGGCGACATGGAATCTGCATTAAAAGCGTACTGGGGAACGTTTAGTATGCAGCATCGCGGTCAAGAAAGTGCGGGGATTGCGGTTTTGGACCGGGGTGACATTTCAGTGCATAAGGGAATGGGTCTGATGACCGAAGCGTTGCAAGTGGAAACCGAGGTTTTGCGACCCGGCCACGCGGCACTAGGACACGTGCGCTATTCTACGTCAGGAGAGTCCTCATTGGTCAACGCACAGCCACTTTTGATGCGTACTCGCTTTGGCTCGTTGGCTCTAGCGCACAACGGCAATTTGGTGAATGCGGCGGAACTGCGCGAACAATTGGCCCAGTCTGGCTCAATATTTCAAGGAACCTCCGACAGTGAAGTGTTGGCCCACATTTTAGCTAAAAGCACAGAAGAGCACCTGTTTGAGGCATTGCTCGCCAGCCTTCCTAAGCTTAAGGGAGGATTTGCGTTTGCGGTACTCTCGCGAGAGGGCTTGTTTGCGGCCCGGGATCCGCATGGAATTCGCCCGTTGGTATTGGGGCGCACTCCCGATGGCGGTACCGTGATAGCTTCAGAAACTTGTGCGCTCGATACCACTAAAGCCAATTGGCTTCGCGATGTGGAGCCCGGAGAATTGGTGGCCATTAATGATCAGGGAATGAGTTTTCAACCCTTTATTTCTCAAGATGATCAGCCTCGCCGTGCTTTATGTTCTTTTGAAACGATATATTTCGCCAGACCCGACTCACAAATTGACGGGCAAAGCACCCATTTAAGTCGGCGCCAGTTGGGACGGCGGCTTGCTGTCGAAGCTCCTGCTGAAGCAGACGTAGTGATCGGAGTACCCGATTCGAGCTTACCAGCTGCTATGGGGTACGCTGAGGCAGCGGGGCTGCCGTTTGATTTTGGGTTGGTGAAGAACCGCTATATTGCCCGTACGTTCATTGCGCCCAATCAATCTGCTCGTGAATCCAGCGTACAGCAAAAGTTATCAGCAGTGCACGAAGTTGTAGCCGGCAAGCGTGTGGTGCTAGTGGATGATAGTTTGGTGCGGGGCACTACGGTTCGTCGTCTAGTGTCGCTTTTGCGGCAGGCGGGAGCTCAAGAGGTGCATATGCGTATTGCTTCACCCCCATATCGTGAACCGTGCCATTATGGCATTGACACGTCCAGGGCCGGAGAATTGGCGGCACGATCCATGAGTCTCGACGAACTGCGGATTTCTGTCGGAGCTGATTCGTTGGCCTACCTATCACTGCAGGGATTGGAAGCCGGGCTCGGACCTCAGGGCTGGTGTATGGCGTGTTTTGGCGCGGGATATCCGGTCCCATTACCCGTGCCAATGAAACCTGACAAGGAGGGAATTCAGTTTGTCAAAACCCCTGACATATCGTGATGCGGGTGTGGATATTGGCCGTGGGGCGGAGGCTGTACGGCGTATTAAACCGCTGGCAGCACTTACCTACCGTGCCGAGGTGACTGGTGAAATTGGGGGATTTTCTGGTGGTTTTCACTGGGCTCAGCCTGGTACTTTGTTAGCCGGGGCTGACGGGGTGGGCTCCAAATTGCTGGTGGCGCAAGCCATGGGCCGTCATGATACCATTGGCATTGATTTAGTGGCAATGAACGTGAACGATATTGCGGCGAGTGGCGGCCAACCCCTATTCTTTTTGGACTATATTGCGATTGGGCGGTTGGATCCCGATTTGGTAGAACAGATTGTCACCGGCGTGGCCCGGGGCTGCCAAGAATCAGGTTGTGCCCTGTTGGGCGGAGAAACAGCAGAAATGCCGGATATCTATTCAGTAGATGGGTATGATTTGGCCGGTTTTTGCGTGGGTCAGAAATCAGTCTCACTACCCAGTCCGGAGTTGGGAGACCGCATTATTGGATTAGCGTCCTCGGGTTTTCATTCTAATGGATATGCCTTGTTGCGACATATTGTGGCGGTACAGCACCTGGATTGGCATGCTCATTACCCGGCGACGGGGTCGCAGACACTTGGGGATGCATTGCTGACGCCTACGGTCATCTATGTCAAAGTACTGCAAGAATTGTGGAAACGCATTACTGTGCACGGCATGGCGCATATTACCGGAGGCGGAATCGTGGAAAATTTGCCTCGCACGTTACAAAGGGGACAAGGAGCGATTATTGATCGCTCGCGTTGGGAGGTACCGGCCATAGTTCACTGGTTTCAGGAGATGGGTCAAATTTCTGATTCGGAGATGTTCCGGACCTTTAATATGGGACTGGGGATGATGGTGGTGGTTCCGCCTGAGGCGGTTATGGATGTTTTGCAGGTTGCTCGGGGTTTCTCCCTAAACGCCTGGGACGTGGGAGAAGTGGTGGATGCGCCTGGGGTGGTGCTGACATGAAATGGGCAGTCTTGGTGGGAGGGAAGGGCAGCAATCTTCGGGCTTTACTTAGTCAAGAGACGCCCATCGCCCTTGTAGTCTCGCATCGATCCGGGGTTGGAGCGATAGCGATTGCCGAGGAGTTTGGAGTGCCGGTAGAAGTGTTGACTAAAGGGGAGTATCCCGACCGTCAGCACTATGATCGGGTGCTACGCCAAACGCTGCATCGATACCATATCGATGCCATTGCTATGGCGGGCTTTCTTCGATGGTTGACCAAAGAAACCGTGGATGCATTTCGAGGGCGCATCGTCAACATTCATCCCTCATTATTACCGGCATTTCCTGGTCTTCACGCCATAGAGCAGGCCTATCGGTATGGCGTTCGCTGGACCGGGGTTACGGTGCATTTTGTCGATGAAGGGCAGGACACGGGACCGATTATTGCCCAGGTGCCGGTTCGCGTTGACCCCAGCACCTCTTTGGAGGAGTTGGAAATCGCAATACATAAGGTGGAACATTATCTGTACCCTAAAGTGGTGGCAGCTTTAGACCATCATTCGGTAGTACTGGGAGAAGATGGCAAGATTGAATGGCATGTATCACAAGAGGAGGTTCGGTCATGGATCGATGGGCTTTATTTAGTGTAAGTGACAAAACGGGCAGTGTCGAACTGGCCAGGTGGTTTCTCAGTCAAGGGATTGGGATATTAGCCAGTGGCGGCACCTACCGTTTCTTAGAAGAACACGGCGTGGCGGCTACTTCGCTGGAACGCATCACGGGATTTGACCAAGTGTTGGGAGGACGGGTTAAAACACTACATCCGGCAATTTATGCTGGACTGTTAAGTCGTCGGACTAAGGAAGATCAGGCGGATGTGACCCGCATTGGGGCGCCGGATATCGTGGCTGTGGTCGTCAATTTGTATCCTTTTCGCTCTAAGGCGCTGCAAAAGGTTCAGGATTTCAGCCTATTAGTGGAGGAAATTGATATTGGCGGAGTGTCACTAATTCGCGCAGCGGCTAAGAATTATGCCCATGTTATGGTCTTGATAGACCCCGCACAATATTCCTCGATTACGGCTAAAGAATGGAATGGTTTTGGTGTCGTCGATCGACGCCAATTGGCGGCGACCGCATTTCGCCATGCAGCAGCTTATGATGCGGTCATTGCTCAGGTGCTGGGGGAACACGAGGACGCACTGGATCCTGATTGGGTCGCGGCGGGAATTGTTCAACAGGAATTGCGCTATGGGGAAAATCCCCACCAATCGGCCTCCTTTTATCATATGGAACCCCACTCGGGATTTGCCGGAGCCCATCAGTATCAGGGCAAAGAATTGTCTTATAACAACTTGGCCGATGCCGACGCGGCGTGGGGCTTAGTGCGGTCCCTGGCGGCACCGGCGGCGGTAGTCATTAAACACCAAAACCCGGCTGCAGCCGCGGTGGCGCAATCTGTGGAGAAGGCTTTTGATCTGGCATATCAGGCGGATCCGGTCTCTATCTTCGGTGGCATCGTGGCGTTTAACACAATGGTGACGAGAGCTGTGGCGGAAGAATTGAAAGATATTTTTTTGGAAGTAGTCTTGGCTCCCAAATATGAAGCCGAGGCATTAGAAGTAATGGCCCGCAAGAAGAATCTACGGGTTTTAAAGATGCCCCATCAATCCTTTAAGCCTTGGGATGTGCGCATGATCGATGGCGGCCTGTTGGTGCAAACAATTGACCGCGAGGCAGCCTCCTTATCTGATTGGCAGCAAGTGGCAGGACCCAAAACGGATCTTCAGGCTTGGGAACGCGATGCCCGATTAGCTTGGTCCACGGTGAGGTGGGCTAAGTCCAATGCGATTGTCATAGTCCGCGACGGCGTGACTCGCGGCATTGGTTCCGGACAAACCAACCGGATCGATGCAGCAAAACAGGCGATAACGCGGGCAGGGGATGGTTGTCAAGGAGCGGTTCTGGCTTCTGATGCGTTTTTTCCCTTCGGTGATGTTATGGCTGAAGCAGCCCAAGCTAAAGTGAAAGTTGTGATTCAACCCGGGGGATCCCAGCGGGATCAGGAATCGATCGACGCTGCCAACCAATTTGGCATCGCCTTGTTCTTCACCAAAGAACGGCACTTTCGGCATTAGGAGGAATTGACTTCATGCAACCCGAATATGCGGTGATTGTGGGAAAAGGAGCGCGTGAACACGCCTTGGTGTGGGGGTTGAAGGAGTCTTCACGTTTCAAAGAAATATTTGCCATGCCTGGCAATCCTGGTATCTCCCAAATTGCCCAATGCTTGCCGTACCGTGATACGGAAGAAATTGTGGCCTGGGCAATGGATAAGTCGCCCATGCTGGTGGTGGTGGGACCGGAAAATCCCTTGGCGGAAGGTATTGTGGATCGATTGCGAGAGGCTGGGCACTGGGTCATAGGTCCTGAGCAACGGGCTGCCCGGCTCGAGAGCAGCAAATCGTTTGCCAAGTCGGTGATGGAGCGGTACGGCATTCCCACTCCCCGTGCAATGCGCTTTGACAACCTCAAGGCACTGGAGAATGCTATCTCTATCGAAACCCAATGGCCCCATGTGTTAAAACAAAGCGGGTTGGCGGGCGGCAAGGGAGTGGTTATTGTTGAGACGCCATCACAGGCGTTGCAGATAGCTCGGGAGTGGAGTGTTCAAGATAATCTGTTGGCTCAAGGCATACTCTGGGAAGATTATCTGGAGGGCAAAGAAATATCGGTGCATGTGTTGACTAATGGCAAGGATTACGTTTGGCTGCCATTAACCCGAGACTACAAGCGGGCGACCCCCGACCTTAACGCTCCTAACACCGGAGGCATGGGGGCTTTCGGACCGGTGACTGACATCACTCCAGAAGTCAGGACTGTTATCAACGAAAAAATTTTGGAGCCGTTAATGCAATTTTTGCAAGACGACAACCTGTTCTATCATGGCGTGCTATATGTTGGTATTATGCTGACTCACCTTGGGCCGATGGTGTTGGAATTTAATGTACGGATGGGGGATCCCGAGGCCGAAGTGCTGATTCCTCTGTTGCCGATAGACTGGGGGGCCTGTTGGTTAGGATTGGCTCAAGGAAACTTGCCATCCATCGTTGAACCCGAGTCTAGGGCTGCGGTCGCCGTGGTTTTGGCAGATAGCGGATATCCGCTCGAGGTTAAGGGCAGTCAAGAAATCATTTTGCCGAAAACTCCCGAGGGGCTAATCTTTCACGGTTCTACCCAACAGAGTGGAGACGGCACCGTACTTCAAGCTCAAGGCGGCCGAATTGTCACCGTAGTGGGCCGAGACAGTAGCCTGTTGGGGGCGCGTGACCAAGCTTATCGGACCATTCGCCAGATTATTGCGCCCGATACCCAGTTTCGTCACGACATTGCTGCAGATACTGAGTAAAAAACCCGATGATGGTCACAATACCGGGAAAAGGATTCTGGAGGTGTCATGTGACCATCAAATTTGGGGTGGCGGCCACGGGTGTGGCCTTGGCCACAGTGCTGATTGCTGGCTGCAGTTTTACTATGGGTTCTCCGTCTCCAGAGCATGGCAGTACCGCCTCGAGCAGTCACGGAGGTTCAGGCTCAGGGTCTGGAGGCTCCGGCTCCGGTGGTTCAAGCTCCAGTGGCTCGAGTTCCGGGGGAGGCTCTGGGTCGTCAAGTTCTTCCGCGCCGACTATTGAAGTGCAGAAAGCCGTTCATGATGAAATGGAAACCCCGAAAATGCAAAAGGTGATTCAGGACAGCATTTCTACCGCAGAAGTTCAAAAATTTATGATGAGCTCGACGGGCCAATCGACATTAGAAAAATCAGTGATGATGGTGATGTCGAGTCCCGCCTTCCAAAAAACCTTGGAAACAGACGTGATGAAGGCTATGTCGTCCCCGACTGTCACAAGCGCTATTGATACATCTGTAAAGCAGAGCATTATGAAAATGGTTACCAGTTCCTCCTCGTCTTCGAGTTCTTCGGGCAAGTCCAGCAGTTCCTCTGGCGGGTCCTCCTCATCGGGTGGATCCTCTTCAGGAGCAGGCTCTTCGGGTGGTGGCGGGTCCTCAGGCGGCGGTGGGTCATCAAGCGGTTAACAATCCTCTTGTGTTTCTTAGAAGGGTCGCTCACAATACCAATCAAATACATAGGTGAGGTGGGCCATGAATCCGAAACTACGAAGCACAGAGGTTGATTTGTTGTGCCGCGCAGTATTAAGCTTAAAAACTGAGGAAGAATGCTATGCTTTCTTTGAAGATATTCTTACCGTAGCGGAAATACAGTCGATTGCTCAACGCATGGCAGTAGCTCAGATGTTGGATTCTGGACAAACTTATGAAGATATTGCCCAGTTGACTGGAGCGTCATCGGCAACGATATCCAGGGTGAAGCGTTCGTTGGCGTTTGGGGCCGATGGGTATCGTTTGGTATTGGATCGATTGCAAACGCCCTCTTAACCAGTTGCCAATGCTAGGACCTTACGCTATATTGATCTTGTGGATTTATTGAGGTAAAGCGATAAGGTGATAAATGATGCGGTGGGCAGAGGCGGCAATGGGGATGGGCTTTTCTCCCTCAGGTCCGATTAAAGGATGGCGTTATACCAATCAATCCATGGAAATTTGGTATCGCATGGGAAATCCTGATATGGCCCGCGATGAGTTGCTCCATTTGCTGGAGTGGGCATTTGGTCCCGGTACCTATAGGGAATCTGCGAATCAGCATGCCCAATGGCATTGGCGGAACCCTATCGTCTCTGCGCAAATATCAATACACCCCGAGCGTGCTCAGGCCGTGGTCGTAGAGCGCCAGCCCGGAATTTTAGCCAGCACGGCAGGCGACGTTCAGGAGTGGGCAGTGAGTCCCATTCATTAAGCAAGCCCGGCGGCCATTCCATGGTATAATAGCAGTACAGGGACGGCCAGGGGGTTCTATCATGGATTTGCTTGATCAATTGAACAGTGAACAACGTAGGGCCTGCGAAACAGTTCAAGGCCCGCTATTGTTGTTGGCGGGTGCGGGAAGCGGAAAGACACGAACGTTAACTTACCGCATGGCCCATTTGATTTCCACCCACGGAGTCCATCCGAGTCAAATTTTGGGTTTCACTTTTACCAATAAGGCAGCACGGGAAATGAAAGATCGCATTGACGGTCTAGTAGGCGACCGCAGTCGCTGGATGTGGGTCGGAACATTCCATGCCGTGGCCGTGCGAATTCTTCGGGAAAATATTGAAGTCCTGGGTTATCAACCTCGATTTTTGGTTTACGATGCCGATGATTCCAAAGCCCTATTGCGCGATATTGTTCGCAATTTAGGATGGGATGACAAACAATGGGCTCCGGGAATGTTCCTCGGCGCTATTAGTCGTGCCAAGAATGCTTTTGTCGGACCCGCAAACTGGAATGATAACAGTTTCACAGGGCAAAGAGTGGGTCAAGTCTACCAAGCTTATCAAAATCGACTGCGGGAATTGAATGCGTTGGACTTTGATGATTTGATATTTAACACGGTAGCGTTGTTTGATAAGGCACCTGATGTGTTGCGCCGTTATCAAGACAGATTTCATTATGTGTTTGTTGACGAGTATCAAGACACCAATTTGGCGCAATATCGGATGATAAAACACTTGGCGTCTGGTTCTCACAACATTTGTGCGGTAGGAGACGATGACCAGTCTATTTATGGCTGGCGCGGTGCTGATATGCGTAATATCTTGGAGTTCCAACGCGATTTTCCCGGCGCCAAGATTATCAAATTGGAACAGAACTATCGGTCTACCGAAACTATTTTGGCTGCCGCTAACGCAGTGGTAGCGCATAACGAATCAAGAATCGGAAAATCGTTATGGACTGAGCAAGGGCACGGAGAAAAACTCAGGGTGTTTCGGGCGGCAGATGAGGAAAGTGAAGGATGGTATGCGGCCGAGGTTATTCATGAACAAGTCCGCAAGGGGCGCAAGCTATCAGATTGCGCCATATTATATCGCACCAATGCCCAATCCCGCGCGTTTGAAATGGCCCTGACCCGCGCCGGCATTAGTTACCGTTTAGTCGGAGGCAAGCGTTTTTACGATCGTAAAGAAGTCAAAGACGTGCTGGCCTATTTGAAAGTGTTATTCAATGGAAAAGATGACGTGTCTTTGGCCCGAGTGGTGAACTTTCCCCGACGCGGAATCGGGGACATTGCGCTGCAGCGAATTCGCGACTTTGCCTCAGAACGTCAAATATCTTTGTTGGAGGCGTTGGGTCAAGTCGCCATGGTGCCAGGACTGACCAGCAGTGCCTCTCGTGCAGGACTTGAGTTGGCGCGGCTTTTCGAGCGTTGGAATGACATGTTGCCGGCACTATCGTTAAAGGAAATTGTGAACCGGGTGGCTGAAGAAAGCGGGATGTTGCCGTTATATCGAAAAGAACGAGGGTCTGATGGTGAAGAACGGATTGAAAACATTGGCGAATTAATCTCCGTCGCAAAGCGATTTGAGGAAGAACAAAATACCCGAGATCTCGGAGAATTTTTAGGATGGGTGGCGCTCGTCTCGGATTGGGATCGTACCGAAGACGATGCGGGCGGCGTTTGGTTAATGACTTTGCACAGCGCCAAAGGACTTGAATTTCCCGTGGTGATCCTTGGAGGCTTGGAAGAAGGCCTTCTGCCGCATCTAAGGTCTTTGGAAGAGGGATCGGTGGAGGAAGAACGGCGTCTGCTATATGTGGGTATAACCCGGGCCCAAGAAGAACTCCATTTGACTCACACGGAAACCCGCACCATGCTGGGGAGAACCCTAGCCAATCCGGTGTCGCGCTTTCTTGAAGAGATTCCTAAAGATCTGATTTATTCACCACAACGCCCCACTCGAATGGATCGGGTGGCACGACCATTAGGTGAAACATTGGATAATTTTGCCGTGGGGGAACGTGTACGCCACCCCAGATTTGGTTGGGGAACGGTGGTGGCAACGCGTGGGGACGCAGACAATACCGAGTTGACAATAGCCTTTCCTGGCGGAGGAGTCCGATCTTTTCTAGCCAAATTTGCCCAATTATCACGTGAAGGGATCGAAGCGTAGGATGACGGTGGATGAGGCGCGAGAATTAGTGCAATCTCTGCGCGAGGAAATTACCCGACACAATCGATTGTACTACGAACAAGACCAGCCGGAAATTTCCGATGCGGCTTATGATCAACTGGTGCGTGAGCTGAATCGACTCGAAGAACAATTTCCGCAACTGAAGACGGCAGCATTTGAATCCCGAGTGGGTGGAAGACCCAACCCCAATTTGAAAACGGTGACGTTTGAGCGGCCCGTGCTGAGCTTAGGGAATTTGCACAACCGCGAGGAATTGGACGACTATTATCGCAAGACGGTGGATTCCCTTCAAGCTGGCGTGGTGCCGCTGTGTTGTGAACTGAAGATTGATGGGTTGTCGATTGTGGTGACTTATGTAGCAGGCCGCCTGACTTTGGGTGCCACCCGAGGCGACGGAGCTCGGGGCGAAGATGTGACGGCAAATTTAGCCGCAATTGCGACCATACCCCAAGTACTGCGTCAGCCAGTGTCTGTGGAACTTCGTGGCGAGGTCTACATGCCACGCTCGACCTTTTCATCATTAAATCAAAGTCGGACTAAAGCGGGGCTTTCTCTGTTTGCCAATCCACGAAATGCCGCCGCCGGATCATTGCGGCAACTGGATCCCCGGGTCACTGCGGAACGGAAATTGTCGGCATTTTTTTATGAGGTTCGGGAAGGTGCCCAATCACTCGGGATTACGAGTCAGACGGAATCGTTGCGAGCGATGGCACAGTGGGGATTGCCGGTTGAATCGCATCATGTTCTCGCCAAGTCGCTCCCGGAAATATATAACTATATCGACTATTGGGAGAATGCACGGCACCAATTGGACTTTGACACAGATGGCCTGGTGCTTAAGGTTGATGACTTGACGTCTCATGAAATTTTAGGCCAAACGCAAAAAGCGCCCCGATGGGCTATGGCTTATAAGTTCCCTCCCGAGGAGGTTCTTACCCAAGTTCAGGATATTCTCGTGTCGGTTGGTCGAACCGGTACCCTGACTCCCACCGCGATGCTGGATCCGGTGCTGGTGTCAGGAACTACCGTGAGTCGTGCCTCTTTGCACAACTGGGATATTATTGCGGAACGGGACGTGCGAATAGGGGATTTTGTGTATATCCGAAAGGCAGGCGAAATCATTCCCGAGGTCGTGCGAGTGGAGTTAAGTTTGCGAGGAAGCCATACTGAGCCCTTTATGCCGCCAAGTTATTGCCCTGAATGTGGATCGGCGGTGGTACGGGAGATAGGAGAATCAGCTTATCGTTGTACCGGGGGAATGGGATGTCCGGCTCAGTTGCGTGAGAGCATCATACATTTTGCCTCGCGAGACGCGATGGATATTGACGGTCTGGGGGAGAAGACCGTAGATTTACTGTTGGACCAGTCATTAATCCACAATGTTGCTGACTTGTATCGGTTAACCCGCGGGGATTTGTTGCCACTGCCGCGATTTGGCGAACAGTTGGCAACGAATTTGCTGGAGGGAATCGAGCAAAGTCGGCACCGTCCCTTATCCCGTCTGCTATTTGGTCTTGGCATCCGATTTGTTGGCGAACGGGTGGCCGGACTTCTGGCGCAACATTTTGGTACCTTGGACCAACTCATGGCCGCCTCTAGCGAAACACTGCAGGGGATACCGGATGTTGGGGAGCGTATTGCCCAAAGCGTGGTCGAATTTTTTGCCCAACCAGTAAATCTTAAGGTCATTGGCGAGTTGAAACAATTAGGGATTCAGACTGTAGAGCCAAAGACAACTAGTGAGTCCGGACTTCTTCAAGGGGCCACGGTGGTATTAACAGGTACCTTTGAACGCTGGACTCGCAAACAAGCCGAAAACTTAGTGACCCAAATGGGGGGGCGAGTGTCGTCTTCAGTATCGTCGAGAACCTCCTTGGTGATTTATGGCGCCGATCCGGGAGCGAAATTAACTAAGGCCCAAGATTTGCATTTGAATATCATGAATGAGCAGGATTTTGTAAATTGGTTGGAGAATCCCCAACCGATATCTTCAAATTCTATTGGAGAAATCCGTTAGGAATGAATAACCATTGTCGAGTGGATCCAAGGCTCGTATAATGGGTTTATTGTCGGAATCTGTCTTCACCATGGCAAGAACGGAAATGTTGCACCGGATAAATTTGGACGAGTGGTGGAAGGAGAGAACGGTGTGCCGGATAAGGTTCTGGACGTCAAAAATTTAAGCACCTATTTTTACACCGATGAGGGCGTGGTTCGATCGGTGGAGGGGGTTAGCTTTCATATTGACGCCGAAGAGACTCTGGGAATTGTGGGGGAGTCTGGGTGCGGGAAGAGTGTGACGTCATTATCCATTATGCAGTTGGTGCCCAATCCGCCGGGGAAAATTGTGGCCGGAGAAATTTTATTCCAAGGAGACAATTTGCTGAAAAAAACCCCGGAACAAATGCGCAAAATTCGCGGCAATGATATTGCCATGATTTTTCAAGAACCCATGACGTCCCTCAATCCTGTGTATACCATCGGGGACCAAATTGCGGAAGCCGTGATCTTACACCAAAAACTCACCAAAAAAGCGGCGTTTGATCGGGCGGTGGAAATGTTGCGGTTGGTGGGAATTCCGTCGCCGGAACGGCGATCCCGCGAATATCCGCACCAAATGTCGGGTGGCATGCGGCAACGGGTGATGATCGCCATGGCTTTGTCCTGCAATCCCAAATTATTGATTGCGGACGAGCCGACGACCGCCTTGGATGTGACCATTCAAGCACAAATATTGGACTTGATGCGAAAATTAAAGCAAGAATTTCACACCGCGATTATGCTGATTACCCACGATTTAGGGGTGGTGGCGGAAATGACCGATCGGGTGGCGGTGATGTACGCGGGAAGAGTGGTGGAGGAATGCTCTACGGTGGATTTGTTTCGTGAACCGTTGCATCCCTACACTGTGGGACTGTTGGAATCTATTCCTCGATTGGACGTCGTGAGCAACGAAAAGCTTCACGTAATTGAAGGGACCGTCCCCAATCTGTTGCACCTGCCTCAAGGGTGTGCGTTTGCTCCCCGTTGTCCCCAAGCGATGGATATTTGCCGACAGGAAACCCCGGTATTGACAGAGGTCAGTGACGGTCGCAAGGTCAGTTGCTGGCTCCATTCTGAAGGGAAGGAGGCGGCCTCGTGAGCGCGATACTGAATGATCCGCCGCAATCGGATGACGTCTTATTATCGGTGCGGGATCTGACCAAATATTTTCCCATCACCGGGGGCTTGTTTTCTCGGGTGGTAGGCCATGTCAAAGCTGTGGACGGGGTAAGTTTTGATTTAGTGCGCGGAGAAACCCTGGGACTCGTGGGGGAGTCCGGATGCGGCAAAACCACGACGGGTCGCGCCGTCTTGCGCTTGATTGAACCGACTTCGGGATCCATTAAATTTGAAGGCAAGGAAATTGTGAAGTTGCCCAAATCCGAAATGCGTGCGCTGCGACGGGAGATGCAAATTATTTTTCAGGATCCGTTTGGATCTTTGAATCCCCGCATGTCGGTGGGCGAAATCATTGAGGAACCGTTGGACATCCATCACATGGGCAATCGGCATGAACGGGAAAAACGGGTTAAGGAACTCCTTGAAGTCGTGGGGTTAGCGTCGTACCATATGCGTCGTTATCCGCATGAGTTTTCTGGCGGACAGCGGCAACGGGTGGGCATTGCCCGGGCGTTGGCATTAAATCCGAAGTTAATTGTGGCGGACGAACCCGTCTCGGCGCTCGACGTGTCGATTCAATCTCAAATCCTTAACTTATTAGAGGACTTGCAGAAGGAATTCGGCTTGACTTATCTCTTTATTGCGCATGGATTAAATGTGATTCGCCATATTTCCGACCGCGTGGGTGTGATGTATTTGGGTGCCATGGTCGAGATTGCCGATGCTGAAGAAATTTATCGCAAGCCGTTGCATCCATATACCGAAGCGCTATTTTCTGCTATCCCTATTCCGAATCCCACGTTAAAGAGAGAACGCATTATTTTACAGGGTGATGTGCCTAGTCCGGTTAACCCCCCAGCCGGCTGCCGGTTCCACACCCGTTGCCCGATTGCTCAGGAGCAATGTAAAGTGGATCGGCCTATCATTAAAGAGTCTTTCCCGGGTCATTGGGTGGCTTGCCATTTTCGTTAGACAGACAACCTAAAAAGACATCGTCGAAACGCGATGTCTTTTTTGCGCAATTTGCACGATCTCCGAAAATTTTGGCCAGGATAGAACTTCTGGATTTTGCCCGGGCCTTAAATGATATATCGTCAAGCGTGTTTCCGTGCTTGTTCTCTGAGTCTCCCCACGGATAAATCCGGGGAGTTCCGGTCTCCTGTTGGCTCTCCCAGGCTCTCGGGTTGCCCCTACACCATCATGGGCCTCCACACAACATTCTTCGGCATTGAATGCCTACTGTCCCGGTCGCAGACGAACCGCTCCGACCCTCTCGGGTGTTCTTGCGACGGAAGATTCTCGCGGCTT
Organism: Bacillota bacterium; assembly: GCA_023488565.1. GTDB lineage: Bacteria > Bacillota > Sulfobacillia > Sulfobacillales > Sulfobacillaceae > Sulfobacillus_C. Next base: position 17,483 of record JAMDDZ010000092.1, read on the forward strand.
TTTCGTACTCGCAAGTCCGTCGGCATATTACGATCGATCCTGACCACCGATTCCATTAAGTCCTGTCCATCGATTCTGAAAAGTGCTGACCAGGGATTCCGATAAATCCTGACCACCTCTTCCCGTTTCCGGTATACG
>JAMDDZ010000147.1 GCA_023488565.1 Bacillota bacterium
AGGCGGTGGGCTTTTGGATAGCATTTTCCGGGGATTGGCACCCTGCCAGTGGGTCTGATTACCGCATTTCTCGGCGGACCCTATTTTCTTTACCTGCTAAACCGACAAAATCAACGAGCAGTTGGAGGGATGTAACCATGGCGTCAGGACTTTCCTTTAATCAGGTGGAATTTCGTTGGGGCAAGCAAGGCAATGTTTACGGCCCAATTACCGAGTGTATCCCCCAAGGCTCCTTCGTGGGATTGATAGGGCCTAATGGAGCGGGAAAATCGACCTTGTTGCGTCTGTCTGCCGCTTATTTAAAACCCACTGCTGGAGAAATTTCACTGTTTGATCACCCTATCTCTCAGATGACTCCATCCCAAAGAGCTCGGCTCGTATCGGTTGTTCCCCAGACATTGTCCACCAACTTTGATTTAACAGTTGAAGAAGTCGTGGAGTTAGGACGATTAGCTCACTTAAACCTACGACAACGATTTGCTCCGGTCACTCTCGCGCATCGTCACGCCGTATCTCAGGCTATGGAAGCTACCGGGGTAAAAGAATTTAGACACCGACCCTTTAGTGCCTTATCCGGCGGTGAAGCGCAACGCGTGCTGCTCGCTATGGCTTTGGCGCAAAACACCCCCTTGTTGCTGTTGGATGAGCCTACCGCACACTTAGATCCCGGGCACGCCCGCCACTTTTTGGAACTAGTGCAAACATTGGTCGAACAACAGCACAAAACTGTGCTGATGGCTTACCATGACCTGGCCACCGTGGGACTCTATTGCGATGCCTTGTGGCTGATGCATGAAGGGCAAGTGCTGATGACTGGAAACCCCGAAACCGTGTTGTCCTCACCCATGATTCCCCGAGTCTATGAAACCGGCTTTGTGCATTTGACCCATCCGCGGTCTCACAAGCCCATGTTGCTATTCCCCTAATTTTCGACTCCTACGATCAAGCTTCGCTATACTGGAGAAAGGAATTAGAGAAAGGGTTTGAATGCATGAACAACCTCCTCACACTTTGCATGATCGTCAAAAATGAGGAACAGTTTTTGCCACAATGCTTAAATTCGGTAAAAGACGTGGCCGATGACATGGTGATCGTTGATACCGGTTCCACTGATCGCACGATAGCAATCGCCCACGCTTTTGGGGCACGCGTAATTCAAATTGACTGGCCTAATGATTTCTCTAAGGCTCGCAATGTTGGGCTTGACGCGGTAAAAACCCCTTGGATCCTGGTGATGGATGCCGACGAAGAACTCGTCACCGAAGATATTCCGGTTCTGAAAAATGCTATCCAAAAGCCCACCGCCGATGCCTATAACGTACGCATCGTGTCGGTCATGGAACGAGCCGAAGATATTAGCGAAAGCTACGTGACCCGAATTTTCCGGTCACATCCCGATGTGCGTTTTGAAGGCGCAATCCATGAACAGGTGTTTTATTCCTTGGCCCGGGCTAAACAAAACTTAGTGTCGCTGAACCTTCGCCTTATTCATAAAGGATATTTGTCTTCGGTCTTTAACGCCCGAAACAAAGCGGATCGCAACCTTGAACTCTTGGAGTTGCATGTGGCAAAAAATCCCCAAGATGGGTACATGTTGTGGCAACTGAGCCAAAGTTACATAGGCGCCGGACAGTATGACAAAGCATTGGGCGCCATCAACCGGTCGCTGAAATTCTTGCAACCAGACAATCCTATCCGCGTATTAGCGTTAATGACCCAAGCACGTGCCCTGTTTCATGCCAAAATGCCCAAAAAGGCTTTAAGAGTCTTGGAACAAAGCTTAAGCTTGTATCCTGCCTATACCGATTTTCGCTATTTCGAGGGCACCATTTTCATGGATCTGGAGCAATGGGACAAAGCATACGAGGCCTTTCAGGATTGCCTGAAACTAGGAGAGCCTCAGGGCTTTTTGATGACGGAAACGGGAATCGGAGGGTTTAAGGCGTTATTTCGGTTATCCCAAGTCGCATTGGCTCAAAAGGATTCCAAACAGGCATTAGCCTATCTACTAATGGCGATTCGCACGCAGCCCAATTATCGCCATGCTTGGCAATCGGTAGCCTCCCTCATGAGTGGCGCCCCGATTGCCCAGCTGTTTCAAACCTTGTCTCTGGCCATCCCACGAGAAACCATCATCGCCAGTCTCAAAAGCTGGCCCTCTCTTAACGTCGATGAACAGCACTTGTTAGCGTATGCCGAACAATATGAAGCTACCCCGCAGAGTTGACCGACGCGACCAAAGTTTCGTGGGAAACCGGAGAAGATACCCCATACGCGCTAACTTATGGTACAAAATCATAGTGAAGACGCCGTTTTCGTGGTCGTTCCCGGAGACGATGTTTCGCACGCTGAGCCGGGCGTTGCCCATCATCAATGTCGAGGAATCCTTGGATGATTGGGCACAGATCATTCCCAATTCTTGGGGTATAGCGCCAGACGGCGCTGGGCATTGACACCGAGGGGGTATCCGTAGGGGGAAAAAGACGGGTCAGGATTTTGGAGCGCGTCGCCGAGCAGAGCACCGAGGACTTTCGCTAAGAGAGAAGTTTGGACCAGTTTCGGGTCAAAGGCGCGTAAGCGGTCGAGATGGCGCAGGCTTTTCCAGCGCTTGACGGCGCACTCCATTGGCCAGCGGAGGCGATAGAGTGCCAAAATTTCGGTCCCCGACGCTCGGGTAAGGTGGTCAAGATCAGCAGATACTCCGCCGCCTCCCACGTCGCGGCAGAGACCGTATGCCCATGTTTGCGGGCCGCTGTGCAGGCTTGTCGCCGACTCGCATCGGCCAACGACCGCACCGCATCCAACACCTTCCACCGGGTCCCCTCTAGCGTTTCCCAGCGCAAGGCATTCCCATCGAATCGGGCAATCACAGGGGCGGCCCCCTCTGAGCCACAATCCAGGTCAAGGCGTGCGGTTTGGCATAGTTGCGATCCGCCTTGGGGCTGCAAGTCCAGTCGGGTGCGGGATTTCGCCCCGTGTCGGTCCGTCAGAGCCCGTCCTGCCCACCGTCCGGTTGCGTGATTTCATTGAGCATGAAGACGCCAGATCGTCCCGGAGCTTCCGGGTTCTTGAATCGTGGGACGGTCAGTGAGGACGAGTCGCAATCGTGCCTGGAGGGCAGTCCCGATATGGCGTTCCGCAAACCACCGGTCTCCCCAATGTCCCAGCCAGGCCTCGGCGTGGGGTAAGCGTTTCAAGACAGCCAAATTGGACAATGCGCCGAAGCCACTCGGTTCGGCCCACCTCGCCACGGTGCGCAGAGACCTGTCATTCGACGCCTACGCGAAGATGAGACGTCGCAGGGCTTCAGCACTCTGGACGGCGCGTCGCCGCACGATGGCGCGTTGCTCTCACGCCGCTTCTTGCCATCCTTTTGGGCAAAAAATGCAATAAAAACGCCCACACCGTTCCTCCCAGACCCGTTCCACTGTCGTAGACTCTAAGAATAGATCCATGACCTTCA
>JAMDDZ010000108.1 GCA_023488565.1 Bacillota bacterium
GGGCATAAAGACTGGGCAGAAGCCTGGGCCCAGTGGGTCTCCTCTCGGACCGCGGTCCGGGAACCCGAAAGCGATTATGAACCCGGCGACTAATGCCGCATGCCTCCCGAAGCTCTGTGAGGAAACAATAGAGAGTCCGCAGGGTAGGGGTGTAATCTGCGGACCTCGAATTTTGCGCCCATGGCTTTTAATGGGTGTGTAATCAGAAAAAGAGAGAATCCGAATGATTCGCACGGGGGCGGTGGAATTGCCTCCACCCCCTCGTGTAATGGATCCTGGGCGCCTAATCCGAGATGATAGGCGATAATCGTGCGGTCACAGGCATCAATCACCGCTTGCCAGTAGAAAAACCGGTCTTCCCCGACAGTATCACCGTATTTTAACTCGGTCTGCGACAGTGGATTGGGACGCGTAATCACCCAGTGACAGCACAGGTCGAGCATGCAAGGTTTTGAGACGTTTTTGCTATTGTTAATGGTTAAGGCCTATCGTCGCCGCCAGCGCCACGTCAGCTTCTCATAGCCATAGGCGGAATTCTCATGGGTTAAGATTTCGATAATCCCCTCCATAATTTGCCCATCTGGGACCTTTTTTCCCGACTTCATGACACGATAGCCCGGGATCTGCCGTCCTGAAGTCTCGCCAGCGCGCACGATGGCGGACATCCCTAGAGAGGCGGGAGGATGGTCACGATCCTGCCGTTGTCGCCAAGCATATCCAAAAGATATGTTCAGGGATGATTGCAGGGGTGTAAAATAACTGGTATCGATGTAAATGAGGGGAAACAGATGCGAATTCTCGACAACATGAACAACACCGTCAAAGATGATTTGGCAGAAACAATAACCCAAGACAATAAACTTTCCATAGCCGCAGCCTGTTTTTCAATTTACGCCTATCAAGCCCTTAAGAAACAGCTTGACGGAATTGATGAGTTGCGCTTTATTTTTACATCGCCCACCTTTCTCCAAGAGAAAGCGCCCAAGGAAAAGCGGGAGTTTTATATTCCCAGACTCGATCGGGAGCGTTCCCTTTACGGGACCGAGTTCGAGGTCAAGTTGCGTAACGAACTGACGCAGAAGGCGATTGCCCGCGAGTGTGCGGCGTGGATTCGCAAAAAGGTGCAGTTTCGCTCCAACGTGACCGGTGGCACGATGGGCGGGTTTTTGACGGTGGTTAAACCCAATGAAACCATTGCCTACGCACCCATCAATGCGTTTACGACGTCGGATTTAGGGAGTGAACGGGGTAATAATATCATGAATCTTGTCCACCGCATTGACGCCCCTCTTTCGGAGCAATACGTGACAATGTTTGAACAGATTTGGAACGATAAGACCCTGTTGCAGGACGTCACCGAACAGGTCATCGACGGCATCACGGCCGCTTACCATGAGAACGCGCCGGAGTTCATATACTTTGTGGCCGTCTACAACATTTTCAACGAATTTCTTTCCGACATCAGTGAGGATGTCCTGCCCAATGAAGCGACCGGCTTCAAGGACACGAAAATCTGGAACAAGTTATACGCGTTTCAGAAGGACGCTACCCTCGCTATCATCAACAAACTTGAAAAGTATAACGGCTGCATTCTGGCCGACAGTGTCGGATTGGGCAAAACATTCACCGCCCTTGCCGTCATCAAGTATTACGAGCTGCGCAATCGTACCGTGCTTGTCCTCTGTCCAAAAAAGCTGGGAGACAACTGGCGCACGTTCAAAGAAAACTACCTAAATAACCCCATCGCTTCCGACCGGATGCGTTATGACGTGCTGTATCATACCGACCTTTCGCGGGAGCAAGGGTTCTCCGGCGGGGTTGATCTTTCAAAGCTGAACTGGAGCAACTACGATTTGGTCGTGATCGATGAAAGCCACAATTTCCGTAACGGCGGGGACTATTCCGGGCGCGGTGACGACAAGCGTGAAAATCGCTATCTTCAGTTAATGAATAAGGTCATTCGAAAAGGCGTCAAAACCAGAGTGTTGATGCTTTCCGCCACACCCGTGAATAACGGTTTCTCTGATCTGCGGCACCAGCTTGAACTGGCCTACGAAGGCACCCCGGCGCTGATTAATGACAAACTTGACACCACCAAACCTATCGACCTGATCTTCCGCACTGCTCAAACCGCTTTTAATCGGTGGAGCAAACTGGATCCCAAGGAGCGCACAACCGAAAGCCTTCTGCGTTCCTTGGATTTCGACTTCTTTACGGTGCTGGACAGCGTCACCATCGCCCGTTCTCGGAAGCACATTGAAAAATACTATAATACCGACGAAATAGGGCAATTCCCAGAGCGGATGCCACCGCTATCTCTGCGTCCAAAGCTGACGGACCTTTCGTCCGCAATCGACTACGATGAGATTTACGAGCAACTGATGCTCTTGAATCTCGCCGTGTATGTTCCGACAGATTTCTTATTGGAAAGCCGACGCGCCAAATACGTTGACCCCAGTGTGAATATCGACCGTGCCGGGCGCGAAAATGGGATACGGCGTTTAATGTGCATTAACCTGCTGAAACGACTGGAAAGCTCCGTCGCGTCATTTAACATCACACTGCAACGAGTGAAAAGCCTGATAGACGGTACGATTGCGGCCATTGATTCCTATGAAAGAGGCGTGAGCCGGACGATTCATACGCGCGATCATGACGCAAACGACTTTGACGATGACGACCTCAATACCAGCTTCTTTGAAAACGAAGGAAAACCGCTCGACATTGACCTCAACGATATGGACTATGTGTCGTGGCGCGAAAAGCTTGTCGCGGATTCCGAAATTCTTGAACTGCTGGCGCTGATGGTCAAGGACATCACGCCGGCACACGATACGAAGCTGCAAACGCTATTGCAGCTGATTTCTGAAAAGGTGCAGCATCCGTTTAATCGGGGCAACAAAAAGATACTGTTGTTCACAGCATTTTCTGATACGGCCGACTACCTGTACAACCACGTCGCACCGTTTGCTAAGGAACGGTTTGAGCTAGATTCCGCAATTGTCACGGGCACCATCGATGGGAAGACCACATCGTTGCGCAAATCGCCCAATATGAACACCATCCTGACGTTGTTTTCGCCGCTGTCGAAGGACAAAGAAATGCTGATGCCGAACACAGTCGCCCAAATTGATATTCTGATTGCGACCGACTGCATCTCTGAAGGCCAGAATCTGCAAGACGGAGACTACTGCATCAACTACGACATTCATTGGAATCCGGTCCGCATTATTCAACGGTTCGGGCGCATTGACCGGATTGGAAGCCGAAATGAAAAAATCCAGTTAGTGAATTTTTGGCCAAACATTGACCTAGATAAGTATTTGGAGCTCAAAGGACGTGTGGAAACCCGGATGAAGGCATCGGTGATGACCGCCACGGGCGACGATAACCCCATCGACCCGGAAGAGCGG
>JAMDDZ010000096.1:0-3057 GCA_023488565.1 Bacillota bacterium
CATAAGATTCAGTGGGCGATGAAAAAGACGTTAATGTTGGCCTGTTCGCGACCCAACAACTACCGGGCATTTTTACGAGTTAAGCACGCAACACCCAGGCCCCTGCAGCCATGGATACCAGGATCACCCACACAGCTGGAATCTTTAGTCAATACATCGCCAAGACTGCTCCCGAAAAAATATGCATGGAGTAATCCAACGATTCTTAGGGAACGAGGTCGGGATTAAGTTCACGATAAGTCGTACCAACATGGTAACTACGATGGGTTTTACTCCATGGATCATCCCCGACACGTATGGATTTGTTGGGGACAGTATTAGCGTGCGATATAGGCCAAGCATTAACACTAGGCAACACGATGCCTATGAGTTCGGCTGCGGAACCCACCACCCCACCCACTCGATATCCAATGCTTGGCGCCAATTTAGTCGCAATAGGATCGGGCAAGGCGTTCTCTATCGCAAGTAATTCGACAAATTGTTGGTTGGATAGCCAATGGTTTCCGTCAACAGTCACTACGTGTAGCAACGAAATAGACCCCCGACCTCCCCCGTATCCTAAGAGGCCAACTTTAAAAAACCCCCACAATAGTGCTGTCCATTTTTCCATGGTTTACTCCCCTTGCGTGCACATTGTATATTGGTGAAAAGATTCCAACGCAACCTTGGAAAATATGATGCGGCAATACATTTTAGCGTTGAAGCACAGTAAAATCGGGCTGCCTGCCCGATTAGCCAACGCTAGGAAAGCCCCTTTCCCCCGCCGTTACGGTGTTTGTCATCTCCATTGCATATTTCCCTGCTCTGCTCCTGGGCCGGATCGAGTCGGATCTTGTGGGCTAATGTCGGCATGGATGGCCTCCTTTAAGCTTTTGCGGTAATTCCTAAATCCGTACAACCGGAATGAAAAGACATGTGTAATGGTCAGTAAGTCTGGGACCAACTCTGGCTCGGGCGATATGGGCTCTTGGTTGAGGACGAGAATTTCGCACAGCTTACAACTCCGGGAGCGGATACGTCAACGTCGTGGCGGCCGACTATGGGTGATTGGAAACCTGTCCCGGTTTTGATAGCCATGGTTTGACCCTCATGAGCGATAATGCTGTGGGGATGTTGGATATGGGGATATGGCTGCGGCTCTTTCAGAAGCCTCCCATGCACTCAAGCGCGGCTCGTTGCGCAGGAAAAGGCCGCCGATATCCCAGATTGGAGGGCAATGGGCCTCTGCCGAAATAGACGCCTGTCTCTCCGATGGCATCCACTAGCCACGGCATCTTACGTTCACACTAGGTGATTGTGGGATTACGTCTGATACGCGTCCGGGAGATCTGATAACGGTTTTAATCGCAGGTTTGGTGGATCGCTAATTTCGGATCCATTACGCTTTCCGCCGTGGGAATCTCTATTGGCGCGCCAATTAATGAGGGCAGAACAAACGGATCGATTCGACTAACTTACGGTTACTTCTTTCCCTTGCGGAATTTGGTGTATTGGTGATCTAGATCACGTGTTGGTGTTAAAGATAGCTCTATTCTTATAGTGCAATGACGCATAGATAAACGAAGGAGTGTGGATATATATGACAACCGACGAACCAGCTCTTATCATTAATGCTCCAGTTCTCGTTCCCGCCGTAAAACATCAGACCATTCTGGCGGCTTTTGAGGCGTTGCCCTCGGGTTATGCTGCATTATTGATCAACGATCATGACCCTAAACCCTTGTTATACCAACTTGACGCGGAGTATCCCGGTGTCTTTGCCGTGGACTATGAAGAATCAGGCCCAATCCGATTTGCGATTCGTGTGACAAAGAATTAACCCAAGAAAGATTCGACCTCTGATGCTGCACTGGGAGCGACGCGTTGTTGCTCCCTTGCGCCTGAGATGTGCTTTTGTGTTAATAAGGCTCAAACTAATAACGGTGCTCGCCGACCACGTTGCGCTAGTCTAGATAGTTTGGCACGATGTCAAGAGTAGAATTTGCCATCCATTGACTTTAAGAAACCACCCGGTTCGTGTGCGGAAGACTCGGGACAAAACCGATTGAAGAAACACGAAAAAATTTGGCACTAAAAATGCGCCGAGGGGGAATGCTTGTGGCGATCATTGTAGTCCATAACCCCATTACCGATCCCTATTTTAACATCGCGCTGGATACTTGGTTGGTGCGCGAAGCACCCTTCGATGCCCAATATCTTATGTTGTGGCAGAATCAGCCTGCCGTGATAATTGGTCGCTTTCAAAACACGCACGAAGAGGTAAATGTAGATTTTGCGCGATCCCATGAGATTGCGATTGTTCGCAGAATGTCGGGTGGGGGTGCCGTCTTTCACGATCTGGGGAATTTAAACTTTAGTATGGTCGTGCCTACCGATGGATATTCTTTTAATGATTACGCTGCTTTTACCCAACCAGTAATCGATACCCTGGCGCATTATGGGGTGTCGACTGAACTCAGCGGGCGCAACGACGTTTTGGTTAATGGTCATAAGTTTTCAGGCAACGCCCAATACCGTACTACATCGCGATTGCTGCATCATGGCACCATCTTGTTCGACGCAGACTTGGCAATGGTATCACAAATATTAACGGTACGCCCGGATAAGCTGCACAGCAAAGGCATAAAATCTGTTCGAAGTCGCGTTACCAACATCCGTCCTTATCTGCCTGGCAATGTGACGTTAGATGACTTTAGACGCACGCTATTAGGGGCAATTGCCAAACACAATGGCGGCATAGCTGACCATTGGTCATTGAATGAAACTCAAATTAGTGCGGTACGTAAACTGCAGCAGGACCGATTCAATCAATGGGACTGGAACTTTGGTGCATCGCCACCCTTTAACTTATTAGGCCGTGAGCGGTTCCCCCAGGGGGAACTAGATGTTCGTCTGTATGTGGCACATAACATAATCGAGCACTTGAACCTCCCCGCCCTAAAGGGCGGAGATTCTGGAGGAACCACCGTGGCTGCGTCGCGGGTCGTGAGACCCTGGGAGTGACTCTCCTGACTCGCCACCGCTTATCCCGCCAGCAATTTCCCGGGGTTCAGCCGG
>JAMDDZ010000096.1:3067-3389 GCA_023488565.1 Bacillota bacterium
AAGGGTAGCAGTTTAGATGTTCGTCTGTATGTGGCACATAACATAATCGAGCACATAAAGATTTACGGCGATTTCTTAGGACCCATTGCGATTGACCCTCTGGAAGAGGCCCTCCTTTATCAGCCATACGACCGTAGCCTTATAGCAGCGCTGTTAGACACTTTTCCAGTGGAAACCTATTTAGGTGGGGTCACTCGTTATCAGTTAATGCAGGTGCTTTTTGACATGACACCCGCCTCTTGTTGGTAATTTCCTCAGAAGAATTGGGGGTGATCGCTTGGCGCCTGACATTGTATGCTATCGCCTGATCACATCTAACCCA
>JAMDDZ010000042.1 GCA_023488565.1 Bacillota bacterium
ACTTTGCGATCAAGGCCAATACCTGCCCGCTTTAATCCATTGATAAACCGGCTGTACGACATTCCGTTCATTCGCGCTGCGGCATTAATACGGGCAATCCACAGCCTGCGGAAATCTCCCTTGCGCTTTTTGCGGTGCTGATAGGCATACCATAAACTATGCATCACCGCTTCGTTTGCAGGTCGAAATTGCCGTGATCGGGCACCGCGATAGCCTCGCGCCATCTTGAGAATTTTTTTGTGACGGCGATGGCGTACCACCCCGTTTTTAACTCGAGCCATTACATGTTCCCTCCACCTAAGAAGTCAGGTTTTTAACCGCCGTATGGCAATAGCCGCTTCGTGCGATGCTGGTCTGCCTTTGACAACAATTCAGCGTTGCGCAACCGACGGCGCCGCGTCGCAGATTTGTGCACTAGCAAATGGCTTTTACCGGCACGATGCCTTTTCCCCAAGCCTTTGGCCGTTATTCCAATTCTTTTGCGTGCGCCTCTGTGCGTCTTCATTTTAGGCATGGTACTTACACTCCCTTTTTGGGTGCTAAAATCATGATCATTGCTCGACCTTCCACGCGAGGGGGGCGCTCCACAACCGCAACATCCACTACCCTCTCAGCCAACTTTTTTAAGGTTTCTTGCCCTAAGCTGGCATGAACAATTTCTCGACCGCGGAAAATCATGGTGCATTTCACTTTGTCGCCTTCGCTTAAAAAGCGCTGCGCACTACGCACTTTCACTTCGAAATCGTGGTCCTCAATTGTCGGTCGCATTTTTAGCTCTTTGACACTTACCACTTTCTGTTTCTTTCGCGATTCCCGATCCCGTTTGGCCTGCTCGTACTTAAATTTTCCATAGTCCATCAAGCGGCAAACTGGGGGTCTCGCCGTCGGCGAAACTTCAACCAAGTCCACACGGCGTTCTTGAGCCATGGCCAAAGCATCCCGCAATGACACAATGCCCAATTGCTCGCCGTCATCCCCAACCAACCGGACTTCACGAGCGCGGATCTCATCGTTGATCCGAAGATCTTTGTTGATTGCCATCCCTCCTTCAATTCCAAACAAAAGGACGGGCGTTTCCCCGTCCAGATACAGAGCTACTGCCAATATCGACTTACCCTTTCGGCCGCGCCTGGGGGTGAGAAGCAAGTGCTTCTGCTTTGTTCGGTGGTTATGATGTTATTGTACCCAATCTCGTTCACCAACGTCAACCGTTGTTTCCCACTTCTAGGATAGCGGCATCTCTGCTTCTTCAATCAGTTGGTACAAATAGTCTGGCCAAGGCTTGGCCCCTAGATCCCCTTGTTCCCGGGTTCTTAACGACACCGTATGGTTTTCTTGGTCCCGGCCACCCACGATGAGCATGCGGGGCACCTTTTCCATCTGGGCTTCACGAATTTTGTATCCCATTTTTTGATTTCGAGCATCAACATCAGCACGAATACCATGTCGGTGCAGTTTGCGGCGAATTTCTTCCGCATAGGTCACCTGTTGTTCCGTAATCGGAATCACGCGGGCCTGTATCGGTGCTAGCCACAACGGGAACGCCCCAGCATAATGCTCGACTAATATGCCAATGAAACGTTCCACTGAACCTAAGATGGCACGATGAATCATTACCGGTCGCCGCCAATGCCCCTCATCGTCCACGTAGTGGAGATCCAATTTCTCTGGCAGTTGAAAATCCAATTGGATGGTAGCCAATTGCCAACGCCGTCCAAGAGAGTCAATAGCGGAAATATCAAGTTTAGGCCCATAAAAGGCGCCGTCTTTGGGATTAATTTGGTATTTTAACCCCCGGTCTCTCAACACCCGTTCCAATTCCTGCTCCGCTTGGTTCCATAATGCCAGGTCTCCCATGTAGTCATCCGGTCGTGTAGAAAACACAACCTCATACGGCAATCCGAATGCTCGGTATACGACATCCATTAAATCCAAGACACCAAACATTTCTTGATGGATTTGATCTTCGCGCACAAATAAGTGGGCGTCATCTTGATGGAATCCCCGTACGCGCAACAATCCGTGCAAAGTTCCCGACCGTTCGAACCGCGACAGTGGGCCGTATTCGGCTAACCGGATTGGCAAATCACGGTAGGACCGGATATTCCCTTTAAAAAGCAACGCGTGTCCCGGACAATTCATGGGCTTTGCCCCCAACACTTCATCGTCGCGTTCTATTAAGAACATGTTGTCACGATAATGATCCCAGTGTCCTGATCGCTGCCATAATGCGGCACGATAAATCCATGGTGTCGACACCTCTTGATAACCTCGTTCTTCTTGCAGCCGCCGCGAAAACTCCTCGAGCGTGCGATATAACTGATACCCTTTGGGGTGCCAAAAGGTAAATCCTGGCGCCTCCTCTTTAAAACTAAACAAATCGAGTTGAGGTCCTAATTTGCGGTGATCCCGAAGTTTTGCCTCCTCCAATCGTGCCAGATGCTCTTCCAACGCCTCCTGGGTGGGAAAAGATGTTCCGTAGATACGTGTCATCATCGGATTTTGTTCTTCACCACGCCAATAGGCTCCCGAAACATTAGTCAGCTTCACCGCTCCGATGTACCCAGTTTGGGGCAGGTGAGGACCGGTACAGAGGTCTACAAATTCTCCTTGACGGTAGGCGGAAATGGTCGTGTCATCGGTAATCCGCTCGACGATCTGTAATTTGAATTCCTCGGCTCGCTCGGAAAAAATACGCACTGCTTCTTCACGCGATAATTCCAATCGTTCAATCGGCAAGTTCTCACTGACAATCCGTCGCATTTCGGCCTCAATACGTGCCAAGTCGGGCTCGGTAAGGGGCACAGGGAGCCAAATATCATAGTAAAATCCATCTTCCAGTGCCGGGCCGGTGCCTAATTTGGCATTTGGCCACAATCGCTTCACCGCCTGGGCCAACAAATGGGCGCTCGAGTGGCGAAACACCTGACGGCCACCGGAGTCATCAAAGGTCAGCCACTGCAACGTGCCCCCTTTTAGAAGCGGCTTCTTTAAATCCAGAACCTGTCCATCCAACCAAGCGGCCAAGGCTTCGGGATCTCTTTCCGGTAAATCGAACGGCCGCACCCCTGATGGTAGTTGATGTACTTCTCCTTCAATCTCTAATTGAATTTCCGGCTCCATTGTCAGACCTCCACATCGCAAATAAAAAAAAGCCCCATACTGGGGACGGAAAAAATCATCCGCGGTTCCACCGCCATTGGTCGCAAGACCCATCTTATCGAGCGATATCGGGCATTAGCCGCTGCCTTTCCCGGAATTTCCGGCTCGGCAGATTCTCCAAGGTGGTTGGTCCCCACGTAACCTAGGCCGATTTCAGCTTACCCGACCCTCTCTGCAGGAATGTGAGATACCTGGCCGCTTGGTTGGATGGAC
>JAMDDZ010000129.1 GCA_023488565.1 Bacillota bacterium
TGGCCAAGCCGGAGGCAGCACGGTGATCGTGCGCGCGGTGCCCCAAGGATTGCGGGATATGCCTAGCGACCCGGCGATGTTTCGCATGATATTGGATTCTTTAATTCAAGGACAGGCACACCCGGGTCATCCTATCACTTGGATCGAAGAACCATTGTTTGCAATGGCGGCGTGTAAAGCGGCCATCAAGGCTTATCGCCCGATGAGTCAGCATGAAATGGTGACGTTGTTGCATGAGATGGCTTACCTTGAAGACCCACGCGGGTGTCCCCATGGACGTCCGACATTAATTCGTTTGTCGCTGGAGGAGGTGGACCGCCGCTTTGGGCGCAAGGGATAGAGAGGGGTTAACACCACTTTTGGTGCTGGCTGGGCCCACCGCGGTGGGAAAAACCGATTTGAGCATTGCCTTGGCCAAACGCATTAACGCCGAAATTATTTCTGCGGATTCGGTTCAGATATACCGGGGATTGAATATTGGGTCAGCCAAAGTGCCATTAATGCAACGGCAGGAAGTCCGCCATCATTTAATTGATGTGGTGGAGCCAGCCCAGTCTTTTTCCGTAGCTGATTACCAAATACTGGCTAGTTCGGCCATCGAGGATGTGTGGCGTCGCGGACATTTTCCTTTGCTGGTGGGGGGCACTGGCCTATGGATTCGCGCACTGACGCAAAGTTATCCGTTCCCCAAGGAGGCAACCCAAGAGCGCAACCTGCGAGAGCATTTAGAACGCATGGGTGAACACTATGGATGGGAAGGATTGCGACGGCAATTGCGGTTAGTCGACCCCGAAAGCTGGGAGCATATTCATGCCAACGACCATCGTCGTATGATTCGAGCTTTGGAAGTGTTTTTGACCACGCATAGACGGTTGCCCAGAAATACCGGCAGACCGTCGCGCTATCAAACTCGGTATTGGGTACTGACACGCCCTCTATGGGAATTGCAAGAACGGATTCAGCAAAGAGTAGAAGCTATGCTGGCGGAAGGATTTGAAGAAGAAGTCCGGGAATTGCTGCGACAAGGATTGTCCCCGAAAGCACAGAGCATGGGATCCATTGGGTATCGTGATATGGTGGATTGGTTTTGGGGCAAATGCACTCGGCGCGAACGGGACACACTGATTATCAAACATACCCGTGCTTATGCCAAACGCCAATTAACCTGGTGGCGTTCGGAGCCCGAAGCACGGTGGCTGGACCTATCGGTTTGGTCCAGCGATGAAATTTTGTCGCGTCTAGAGCTTTCCGCGAGGGAGTTAATCTAAGCCCAACGGTACCAAGAGAGACGGCATGAAGACCGGGGGCGGTTGCCGCTATGGACAATCCGCGTCCCCGGATTGGAGACACGCCGTGGCTTAGCCGGCGTCTCGGTCAATGCTTTCGGGAGATACCACAAACAGGAGAGAACGGCGCCACCATCTCCATAACGGAATCTTGTCATGGGTGGGCACTTCTGCATCTCGTTTTACCGATTGAACGTACACATTCAACGCATGACGCGCGGATTCAAAACGCATCCACAACAAATCAAAATCGCCTTCTCCATCATCGCAAGCCCGAATCGCCATGTGGTAATCCGCTAACAGCCGACTATACATATCTGTTTGGTATCGATCGTCTTCGCGATGCAATTTACTCATGGACTAGTCCTCCAGTTCCTATGGTTATTGTGCAACCGACGAGGTCAGGGGATCCGTAGGTTCTCCTGTTTCTTGGCCCTGCTGTTGACGACAGACAAAACGACATAATAGTTATGCACTTTATTTAAAATACCGTAGACGGACAGGTGAGGTTCCATGAAGATTGTCATGTGTACGGATAATTCTTCGACTATGCATGACATTCCTAGCCAATTCCCATCACAATTGGCCCCGAGGGGAATCGCCATGTCAAACGGAGGCCAAGATGGAAGAATCCTTAACCGACTGCAAACCGGGCACTCTGACTTATAGGGTTGGTTGCCCTTGGGTCTGCAAGCCTTGCGGCCAGACGCCTAGGGTTACTGATGCGCTTTCGGCTTCCCAGTGGCCGAGGATGAAGACCACGCGATGATAATATCCGAGAGTCACCTGATCCCCAGGGCTGGTATTGCTCATGTCTTGTTGCAATTGGGAGCAATTGGATACGGTTAACGGGCCCCAGTTTTTTGTGGTGTCACTAATTTGCGTAATCACATCGCCCACCGGATCCGTGCGTTGGGTTTGGCCTACCAATGCGGTTGTGCTCGCGGGACTTCCCGCCAACACCGTGTAGACTTGACAACCTTGGACCGTCCAGTCTTGCGGAGTGCTGGTGACTTCGACACCAAGATATCCGGGACCGGTGGAAGTGGACTGCGGGGAAGGGGGAGTTGAAGTCGAGGATGGGCTGGTGCTGGGTAAAGTTGGTTCTGGGGGCGCGGCCGTGGGTTGATAGGTAAAGGTCCAGTGGCTGCCATTGATTTGAAATGAGGCCGTCTGAAGAATGTCTTGGCCAATGTTTACGGCTGCAACCTCCGTTCCGAGGCCCCCAAGTCCGCTATACAGTCCGCGGTTGGTGAAGATAGGGTCGCGAGGATCTGCTTGGGGAATCAGGGATAAGTGTGGGAACCAATATCCTGTGACAGTGCCGCCAATCCCGGTAAACCCGGTAGACTGGGTGGTATGAGTCAAGCCATTTTGTTCTAAAACGGTGCCTGACACCTGGCTTTCCTGCGCCCCACTATCCAATTGTACGGTAACCGGCACCCACTGGAATTGGCCCGACGAATTAGTCCCGCCAACCCATGCCGGAAATAGGGCGGTTCCGTCCTGGGTTAAGGTGCCCGATAATGTGACGGTGGGACCACTGGCCTCCAGTTGGGAATGTGATGGAGGGGGTGCAACCGGAGAAGAAGAGCGCGGGGCCGACGGAGATTGTGATGCAGGTGAGGATGAGGGAGGGGATTGCGATGAGGTGTTGATGGTCACGCCACACCCGCCAAGAATGAGGGATCCGATGCCGACGAGGGCTGCTAATTCAAACTTTATGGCTTTCATGAGGTTTCCCTGCTTTCATAAGGGTTATTATTTAGGGTCAAGGTGCGTGAGCCTAACCTATGATGAGCTATTGGAGAACCGTGATGCCTAAGTAGTGAAAGGTTATAGCTATGTTAAGTGTTCTAATTCCAAGATTTGTTTAGAATTATACGGCATTTGAGGGAATTAGTAGAGAACTTGTTGAGAGGTGCTCGTAATCCTGCAGATTGCGGCGGAATTTCCCGTTACGATTGGTCTGAATATAGGTCAAATGCACTCCAACTGTAAAAAAGAATTGGAGATTCGGGTTTTCTTGATAGATCAATCGCATTTTTGGCCTAAGCACGGGGGGACAGACCTGACGTCAACAAGGTAGTGATGTGACAGGTGTCATGATATTGGAATCGCCGAAGACACGGGTAGACATGGCTTCAACAATTTCGGTTCCCGGGCCTCACTCCCCATCTTTACGCCTCTCAGCAGTGAGTTCCTGCACTAATGACCTATCACGGGGAATATACTGCGCGGTGAGTTCGCGCGCTCGGGCCAGTGCTTGCCGGAGAGGGACTACCCGCAATTCACTATCTTGCAGCCGTATCACAACCACGTCACCTTCTTGGATACCCAGACACTTACGAAAATCCGCCGGGATTACAATGCGCCCTCCATCGGCAATCCGCGTGGATGCTTCTCGCATATGTCGGAACCGCCTGTATGCGTGTCATTAATAGTACGGCTACCATTTTATCCTCATATGTCAAGTGATTGCGAGGTGTCATAGATGAGGAAAGGCGGATTTCTCTAATGACCTCTTGGCTGACCCATGAGACCTGTTCACAGTTCGGGGATAAATCCAGTCATCGGCATGCCAAGACGAGTCGAGGGCAGGTTTTCCGGATTTTTTTGGACTTGGCCCCTGCGCTTTATAGTGCCAAGAACTCATCGAGATTGGACCCTCACGCGTCACAGATCACCCAAAAGGGGGTCCACGCATCGCGGCAATGCAGTTGCCCACTTTGCACTATTGGGCTAATTTATGCCGTTTATTCTAGTAATTGCACGAACGTTCAACGCCATTCATCGTTTGCTATCATGCCTGGTTAATCCCTAAATCATTTCAGTCGGGCCCTCTCGGGCTCCAGAACCGGTGGTTTCCATGCGATATCAACGATGTGTCCCGGATATTGCACTAGCGTCACTCTGATTATCCCTATCTGCAGAATACCTGCGACCCAATTTCTGTTGTGACCGGCAAGGAGTTCATCCATCCCGTATGCGGCAGGTTGGGATTGAAGTAAAACAGTGCGCCATGGGTAGGGTCCCAACCATTTAGAGCAGCTTGAGCCGCCATAAAGGCCAGAGGGCCGGGCGGTTGCCAAATGGTGCCATTGCTGACAGAAGCGAACTGTCCCGGATCTTCGATGACCCCAGGCAATGTTTTGGGAAACCCCGGGGTATTCAGTCGGTTGAGGACCACGGCGGCTACGGCGACTTGTCCCACGAAGGGCTGATTGCCAGCTTCAGCTTGAACCAAATGCGCCAGCAAAAGCACATCCGATGCGGAATAAGTGGTGGCTTGCGGTAAGCTGCGACTTGTCAGCAAGGGCAGGGACGCAGTTTGTTGGCCCGGGGAGTAGACCCCTTGGGGAACGGTACCTGTATAGGGGATGATCAAAGTTTGACCTGGGGAAAGCTTGTCCGACACTAATCGATTCTCGTGCCAGAGCAACAGCAGCGGGACACCAAATTGTTGCGCAATCGACTTTAAGGTATTTCCGGGCCTTACCGTATAGGTATCTGGCACCACTAGATACTTGCCGGCGTAGATCGTGGTCGATGTTAATTGGTTGACTTCCTCGAGATCCATGACTGAGGTGTGGAATTTTTGGGCTATCGACCACAGTGAGTCCCCCCATTGGATGTGGTACAGACGCCCCTGGGGAGGAAGCGGGCGCTGCAAACGAACAGGCTTTGCTGTTACCCGGGATGATTTGGGAATGACAAAGGCTAGCGGAGATACAACCTGATGAGATAGCTTCGAGGCTTGATCTGCATGAGTCGGTGTTTGAACCTTAGGGGGAGCCGCGAATCCAATGACTAGAGCTCCGAGCCCGATGAAAATTTGACGTTGCCACAACTTAGTGTGTTGAAGCCAGTCCAATACTTTCACCAATAGGAACCCTCCCGCTGACTCAGAGTTGTCCTATGTGTATGCGGAGTAACAC
Organism: Bacillota bacterium; assembly: GCA_023488565.1. Lineage (GTDB taxonomy): Bacteria > Bacillota > Sulfobacillia > Sulfobacillales > Sulfobacillaceae > Sulfobacillus_C. The sequence continues at coordinate 5,225 of JAMDDZ010000129.1, forward strand.
GAAAAATTTCCTAAATTCGGATCGTTTGGCGCATCGATGGATAATTCGGTAAGCTCTTACCAAGGGTGGGATACTTGAGCGTGTCAGCAGGAAATGTGGACAGATAACACGAATTTCCGTAACGGGTTGAAATTTTTTACCTTTTGCAGCCATTAGTATGATTAACGAAAGGAAGTATTGATTATGGCATCACGATATCCTATTACAGTTTCGCGTCCGGTTCACGAAGAGCGATTTGGCCATCACCTGGTCGATCCCTACCGCTGGTTGGAAGAGGGTGTTTCCTCAGAAGTCCAAGAGTGGGCACGGCAGCAGCATACGTACACCACAGGATGCTTGCGGGATAATGGTCGATGGGAAACTATTCGCAACCGATTGCGTCAGTTAAGGGACCTTCGCGATATCACCATTCCCAAAGTAGCGGGGGCCAGCCAGGTCTATTTGTTGCGGGAACCGCAACAAAACCAGGCGGTATTATATTTACAACAGGATGATCGACGCACGATCCTTTATGATCCCAATTTGGCCTCAGAACCCGAGGCGGTGGATTGGTTTGAAGTGTCGCCACTAGGGCGGTATGTCGCATTTGGAGTCTCGCCACACGGCAATGAATGGTCTACTTTGCAAGTGTTCGACACCCTCAAAGGACAGTGCACCGACGATCGCATTCCTCGTGCCCGATATTCCTCAGTGGCTTTTGACCCCGACGGGAAAGGATTTTACTACACCCGTTACCCAATGCTAGGAGAAGTGCCGGAAGGGGAGGAGGACTACCACAGTTCGGTATTTTGGCACACCTTTGGGACGCCTTATAGGAGCGATTTGCTGATACTGCGGGATGAAGACCGACGGTCGATGCCGAGCGTCAGTTTATCTGAGACCGGCCGTTTTTTGGCCGTGCAAATATCCCATGGGTGGGTTGAAGATGAAGTATTGATTAAAGACGTTCTTCAAGGCGGCCCTTGGCAAAAAGTCGGCCCAAAGTCGCCAGGCGTGGCATCCCCCTATTGGGTAGGAGACAGACTGTTTTTGCACACGAATCGGCAGAATTCGTTGTGGGAGCTTCTCGAAGTTGACTTGGAAGAGGGGTCTTGGCAATCAGTAATACCGCCTCATCCAGGCAGGATACTACATGACATAGGGTTTTTCCAACATCGGATTATGGCTCATTATGTAGAGATGGCGGTTTCTCGACTTGAGACCTACGCACTGGACGGAAATGACCTCGCGCCAATTGATCTGCCGGACTTTAGCCAGGTGACAGGCATGGCGGGCACCTGGGACGGAGATTTGACGGTTATTGGCCTTACTGGATTTGACAGACCCCATGGCCTATACCGATGGCAAGGGCGAGGTGGCGAGTTGATGCCAATGAACCTGGCCGGTGATCTAAATTCCACAATGCGAATCACCCAGCAATGGGCTACTTCAAAAGATGGCACTCGCATTCCTTACTTTCTGTTGACACCAAACAACGCCGAGCCAACGGGTACCATGCCGTTGGTGGCTACGGGATACGGCGGCTTTAATATCGCCAACCTGCCAGCATATTCGGCATCCATTGTGCGCTGGGTGCAAGAAGGCGGTATTTACGTTGTGAGCAACTTGCGCGGGGGCAGCGAGTTTGGTGAAACTTGGCATCAGGCTGGCATGCTGGAACGAAAGCAAAATGTGTTTGATGATTTTGCTGCGGTAATTGCTGACGTGCAACAGCGAGGGTGGACCGATCCGGCCCATACGGTTATTACTGGGCGCAGCAATGGAGGACTTTTGGTGGGCGCGCTATTGACTCAAAGACCAGAGTTGATGAAAGGCGTTGTCTGCGGCGTGCCACTTCTGGACATGATTCGTTACCCGTATTTTCAAATTGCCGATCTTTGGACGCACGAATATGGAACGCCTGATCGACAGCCGGATTTTGAATGGCTACTGCAATATTCGCCTTACCATAATGTGCGGCCGACCATAGATTATCCCGCCACCCTATTTTTTACCTCGGCGGAAGATTCTCGGGTAGATCCCCTGCATGCCAGAAAAATGGCGGCGTTGCTTCAGAACCTTCCTGGACAGTCGCAGCCCATCTACCTGCGTGTGGAACCCCAGGCCGGCCATGGGGTGGGCAAGACCGTAGACCAGTGGGTGACCGAGGAAGCCGATATTTGGACGTTTACTGAGCAACTGATTAAGATCTGATGTTAAATGCCTCTGGATATATGGGCTTGGACTGGGGGAGTGAAAATGGCCAGGTCCTTATATCCGCACACTTCAAATTTGGGGGACTAGTAACAGATGAAAGCACGACTGACCGTGTCGACCGAAAACCCTTGGGAATCATTTGTAGGGTACAGCCGGGCTATTCGGATAGGAGAATTGGTAGAAGTCGCGGGGACCACTGCAGTGCAAGGGAATGAGGTATTAGGCGGAGATGACCCCTATCTGCAAACGGTGAACGCATTAAGAATCATCGAAGAATCCTTGACCAAATTGGGGGCCCGTTTGTCGGACGTTATTCGCACGCGTATGTTTGTTACGGACATTTCTCAGTGGCGGGCAATCGGCAAGGCTCATGGAGAGTTTTTTGGCGATGTTCGTCCAGTGGCCACGATGGTGGAAGTCAAGGCATTAATTGACCCCCGACTGTTGGTGGAAATCGAGGTAGAAGCTATCGTGCATCAGAGTGACGGATAATAAGCCGATGCTACGGATGAGAGACCTTGTTGACCAAAAGCCATAGATCACGTGGACCTGAGCTATGACAGACGATAGCCTTATTCACTGGGCCTTTAACGCCCGCTACCAGAAAAGCTAAAAAGTGGCGCTCAAACCAGCACCATTGGTCAGATCATGGTCAAAATGATTTGGGAAAAATAGGTACGTAATGTGGTAGAGTGATATGCGGGACCATCGCAGGTATCATGCAGTGAGAAATGACCTGAAAAACATGGGTATTCGCATTTCGGCGCTGCGAAGTCCGCGTGGCGGTAGCTGATGGGGTAGGCTTCCTAGCTCACCTTACTGCTAGGCTCTGAGCCAAAGAGCGTGATGTCATGGAACCATAGGTGACGTGGGCAATCCTTTAATTACCGCACGTCATTGGAGGTCGTCATATGTCAAGATTGTGGCCGAGCCTATCCGGCGAGTCTACGACAACGCGGGTGGCGATGTCTGATCCGTTAGCAGCAAGCTCAACGCAAAACAATCACTCACAAGGAGGAGGATCACCACGAACAATCCGTGGGCCAGCTGGAACCCGGGCCGTCCACCCTACATACTCGACGGGGATAAGGTCACGATCGCGACCATTCAAGACGGCTGGGTCAAGTCAAACCGCACAGACAAGGGGGACTGGGAACTCCATTTGGAATTGTTCCCCGAACCGTTTATTGGTCGTGTCGATGCGCCTATTGTCCTATTGAACCTCAATCCGGGATTCGACGAGAAAAGTGACCCGAACTGGCATCGCAAACCAATCATGCAGGAAGCCGTCGAGGCCAATCTCACCCAACGTCCCCAAGAATACCCATTCTATCCCTTGAGTCCTGACTTCGATGGATCGCCCATTGCCAAATGGTGGCGACGCTTGTTAGCACCGTGGATTACGCAAAATCCCGACAATCGGAAGCACGTGGCGGAAAACGTGTTGGCCGTGGAGTTATTCCCGTATCACTCCAAGATGTATGGGCGGTTTGCCCCCTCGAGGTTGCAAGGCCTTGCGTCGTATACCTATAGCCGATCACTGGTGGCGGATGCGATAAAGCGTAATGCCAAAATCCTGGTCTTACGCAGCCAGCATGAGTGGCAAGAAGCCGTGCCCGGCCTCGCTGCCTATCGCGAAGTCTACCATCTTGGCAGCAGTAGCCGGTCACCGTCGTTAAACAATCCAAAAGCGCATGTAGGAAAATGCTACGATCAAAAGGTGGACGCCGCCTTTAAGGCACTACTGATGTAAGAGCTCTTTTGTCGGTCATAACCGGCCCTAGAAGAACTCTTTATTGAAAGGGTTTCGCTTAAATACATCGACGCTTTCGATTGTAAGATTAACGGTCCGGGTGTCACCGAATCTGAGCATTGGCCTTGCGTCGTCCCGCACCGCGTGTGGGGATTCAGTCAATCGAAATGTCTCAAACGTGGATTTTTAAGTGTCCTACGACGCTCTCGCCCGAGGGCGTCCTTACTTCAAATTGGGCTACTGGAGTGCCGGACAACCAGAAGACATTGTTTTGGCAACTTTGTTTGGTTAACCAGCGTCCATTCCCCTATCGATTTTCACTTAGAGCGCGATGGATGGCTCGATGCAGCGCACACGGCCATAGAATGCGGGTTTTTCGAATTCTTGGCTGGGGACTTGCGAAGGGAGATTCTGAATGAATAATACCTAACAAGACAAAAGTCTGAAGATGAATATCCATCGACTGCCTCTACCGCAATGATCGTTGCAGACCTTCGCATGATCATGCAGGATACGGCCATGGATTTCGCCTTAGTGTTTTCAGGATTGATCGTATGGCTTCTACAATACGATGAGATCTTCCGAGAACGACCCATCCCTGGGACGGTCAATGACGGGATTTGTCGTGATTTTATTCTCTGTCGTTTTTTCAGGATCGTTCATGCGGGGTTATTCGCCAGATCCCCGCCGTTTTCCTGCTTTTTGCGGCAGAGAAGACGCATGCTCTGCCGGATGGAATAAAGTGTCCCGCGATGCCCGTTCTACAGGAGAGCATGGCGGCCACGATGATACCATAACGTTATGTGATGTCGTGGATCGTTACAGCTCATATGAAAACGCAGCCCCTGTGATACACTGCTAGTAGACTCAATTAACAACTATCAGAGCGGGGTGCGGTTTATGGCCATTATTCGGCTTCAGCGTCGGGGCATGCTGACTATTCCCCGTGAGATCCGCCGGAACTTGCAGCTACATGAGGGACAACCGATGGTGGTGCGAGTTCAAGATGACAGGCACATGGTGATCGAGATCCTCCCAGCCTTAAGCCCAGACGATCTGTTTACACGCTATCCGATTCATGAATCTATCGACGACACGCATTGGCACAACGACATGGCGGATGCGATGACTGCCGATCAAGAACGGGAGGACGAGGATCGAGCCTGACGGCTACGTGGATACCAATGTGTTCTTACATGCCCAAGCGCGCGACCAGCATACCGCGGCCTGTCAGGTGTTACTCTGGGCGGCAGCAACGGGAACGGTGACCCGTGTGGCTGGATCCACTGGTTCTGCATGAATTGACCTACGTGTTACCACGTTACGTCAAGCAGATGACCTGCATAGACGTGGCGCTCTATGTCCGGACCGTGCTGAACTGGCCGGGGATTCAGATGGAGGACAAACCGCTATGGTTTGGAGTGCTCGAAACATGGGAAGCCGACCCCCGCTTAAGTTGGACCGATGCGGTTCTGATCCAGCGCTCCCTCAAGACGGGACGCGGGGTGTGGAGTCGGAATCACCGGGATTTTGCCCGATATGCGCTACCAGAGGTAGGTTGGCCTGATGTTCAATAACAATAACCACTTAAACTGACGTAGCGCGTTTTTGTCCTGGGGTCCGTGGTGCCGCTCGGCGAAGGCTCAATGCTTTCGCCGAACACCGGTCTTTTGGGAGGAAGCCCCTAGCTTGAGCGATGGAGAGGATGTCCACTCGGGTTTGGGAGTCTCTTTGGCAAATGGCTTGAGTAACAGCTGGCTTGGAATGCCAGGCATTTAATTGATTTAAAGACATTGGAAGGTGGTTGGAGCCGATCACGGTCCAGTAGTACCATCATTTCTTTACATGGACTGGAGCCAGGACAGGCAGGATTTATCCTTTTGCCCCGTATACTGAATAGCATCTAATCGGGGCAGGGGGTGAGGAAAGGGTGTCATTGCGGACAAATCCGTCGGGGACGGTATCGTCCAACCCGAAAACGCCTCGTGAGGTCTTATATTGGGTGGAACACGGACGCATCAGTTCCGATGCTGCATTAAGACATTTGAGTCAGTTGGACCGACGATCAGCCAGTGCTGCAGCGACCGAAGGGAAAGCCAATCATACCAGCCAAAAAGATCGCGCTGATGAGGTGCTTCGACAGTTGGATCAATTGGTAGGACTGTCCGGAGTTAAATTATTGGTGCGGGAAATTCGGGCCTTTATCGAGGTACAGCAACGGCGGCTGGATTTTCATCTGCCCCAGGATACACAGATGCTGCATATGGTGTTTCAGGGGGCGCCAGGAACCGGAAAAACAACGGTAGCCCGTCTTCTGGGGCAGTTGTTTGAGGCACTTGGAGTATTGCCTAAAGGCCATTTAGTGGAAGTGGAACGGGCCGATTTGGTAGGAGAGTATATTGGCCATACTGCGCAAAAAACCCGAGAAGTGATAAAGAGATCGCTTGGCGGCATAATGTTTGTTGATGAGGCGTACTCCCTGGCCCGAGGTGGGGAAAAAGATTTCGGAAAAGAAGCCATTGATACCCTGGTCAAAGCCATGGAAGATTATCGTGGCGAGTTTTTGTTAATTTTGGCGGGCTATCCGCATGAGATGGCGTGGTTTATGTCCACCAATCCGGGGTTATTGTCCCGATTCCCGATTCACTTGGAATTTCCCGACTACAACGCGCAAGAACTATTAGAAATTGGGCGGGCCATGTTGGCTGCTGGCCAATATGTTTTAACCAAAGAAGCCGAGCAAGGATTTTTAAAACACTTGGAAGACCGTCAGGGAAATTGGCATACCAATGCCGGAAATGCTCGGATGATCCGCAACATCTTGGAGCATGCCGTGCGCCGTCAGGCAGTACGGCTCGCCGGTCACTTAGATGCGGTAACCCGGCATGATTTAACCCAGCTGACCTGGGCGGATCTCGAAGGAGGGCTCTAGTGGAAGCTTTGGTGGTGGGCAAGCCCAATTGCGGGAAGTCTCTATTTGTGGTGAATTTTGCCGCCTATTTGGGTCTAAAAGAAGTGCGCTTAGAAATGATGGACCAGGACGGCGTAGTGCGGCATCAAAAATTGCCGTTAGAAAAAGCCCGTCGGCAACTGGTGTCCCATGTGGCGCACAAAACTCAGACGATGCAAAGCATCTCCGTGGACATTCTTACGGGCCGTCACCACCACGTTATCTGCCTTACCGATACTGTGGGGCTAACCGACGAAATTCATTTTGAAAACCACATAAGGCGAGCCATGGCCATGGCACTAGACCAACTAACCCATACCTCAATGGTTTTGCATCTCATTGATGCCTCGGCCATAGGTCTAGCCAGGCCAGAATCTTTGAGCTTAATGGATGAAGCCATGGCCCGCTACGCCAGTACAATTGCTCCTTATGCCATTTTAGCCAACAAGATGGATAGGGATCTGGCCAAAGCAGGTCTCGACCGCGTTCGGGAACGATTTCGGGGCCAAGCCATCATTCCCATTTCGGCCATGACGAGACGAGGATTTCGTGATGTTAAGACGTTTATACTGCGCCACTGGCCCTAGAGTTGGGAAAGAGATTTGCATCTGTGGGCTCCTGGTGTATGATGGTTCGCGAGTAAAGGAGCGATTCATCCGTTGATTCCATCACACCCCAGTATACTGGCCATCGTTCGCCCGTTGTGGCAAGAGATTGAGGACAAGGTGGCATTCAATGTAGAGCGTACAGCGAAAGCCTTTAGCATCTCGGGGTTGACCGCGCCGGACCTTATGGGAAGTACCGGTTATGGTTATGATGATCGGGGCCGCAGTCTATTAGATGGGATTGTCGCCGATCTTATGGGAACGCCGGCGGCTCTGGTGCGGTCGCAATGGGTATCCGGCACCCACGCGTTGAATACTGTGCTTCAGTCATTAGCACCGTCTGTGCGCAGGATTTGGATTGCATCGGGACCGGTGTATGACACCTTGCATCCGATCATGTTTGATCAAAATCATCCCTTTAGTTTGGTGTCGAGGGGCATTGACATTGAATACATGCAGTGGGATCGCGATGGGATGCCGATATGGCAAAGGGAGGGGAATCCCGATCTGGTATATATCCAGCGTTCCCGTGGCTATCAGGCCAGACCATCGTGGGGACGCCGCCAAATCGCGCAGATTATTGGCGAGGCTCATCGCCGTAATGCCGTGGTGGTCGTTGACAATTGTTATGGCGAGTTTACCGATATTGCGGAGCCCGGTCACTGGGGGGCAGATCTGGTTGTGGGCAGTTTGATGAAGAATCCCGGGGCCGGGATCGCGCCGACCGGGGCCTATGTTGCCGGCACCAAAATCTTGGTGGAACGTGTGGCTGACCAATTGTTTGCTCCGGGCATAGGGGGAGAAGTCGGGCCCACCGGCCCTTACCAACGCCTTTTGGCACAAGGATGGTTTATGGCACCCCAGGTGGTGGGGGAGGCGGTGATGGGAGGAATTTACGTCAGTGCGTTGTTTGAAGCCGCTGGATTTTTAGCAAATCCTGCGACCAGGGAAGCGCGCAATGATATTGTGACGGCTATTAAACTCCGGAGCCCAGAGGAAATTGAGCGGTTCTGCGCCCAAATTCAATCGCACTCTCCGGTCGATGCAAAGGCTGCTCCGACGCCATGGGATATGCCGGGATACCACGACCCCATCATCATGGCTGCGGGTGGTTTTGTACCCGGGGCATCCTTAGAACTTTCAGCGGATGCACCCATGCGGGCGCCCTATTGGGTGTATTTGCAGGGCGGGCTTTCCCGCTGGCATACCATTATCGCGGCCCGAGCGGCCTTGGAGTCTTTAGTAAGTGCGAATTAATCCAACCACACGGCCAATCACAGTGATGGAGGGATCTTCAATCGGAGCATAAAGCGAGTTGGCAGGGAGCAAGCGAATTTTGCCGCTGGAACGATCCAAATATTTTACAGTAGCTTCCTCGCCAATCATTCCGATGACGATTTCTCCATCGTCAACCGAAGACGTGGATTGTACGGCAACTAAATCACCCTCGCGGATGCCCGCATCCACCATGGAATCGCCGATAACCCGGAGCAAAAAGTCTGCTTTGAGGCGAAACAGCCCCACCGGGATTTGCCAGGTATCCTCCACTTGTTCGGTGGCTAAGATAGGTTGTCCCGCTGTAATTTTGCCAATAACCGGCACCGAACTCACTTCTTGGCTCATGCCTTGCAGTGACCAAGCGCGACGTTTCAGAGGTGGGTGAGAAATCACGCCTGCAGTTTCCAAAGTTTTAAGATGGCGGGCTACGCTCGCAGTAGATTTCAACCCTACCGCTGCCCCGATTTCGCGGACGGAAGGCGGGTATCCATTGCGTCCGAGATATTGTTGGATAAACTCAATAATTCGTTCCCGACGATCATTCGCTGATCTGGTCATATGAGCCTCCCCTGAGTTTCTCAGATATTGTACCATAATAGCAGAGAGGATGAAGCACATGCGACGATATTTCGGGATGGTGTCGGTTGTGGTCGCGCTGGCCGCGGGGTCAGTATTATCCAGTCATAACCCAGCGTTGTGGCTTTTGCTTGCGGGTTTGGCCTGGATATTCGCCTTTGGCCTGTGGGGAGCCATATGGCAGAAGTCAGTATGGGCGTTGGTTACCACCGTGGTATTAGGCACAGCCGCACTCTATCTATGGCATCGGACATTGCCAATGACAGCAGGAGTATTGGTGGCGGTCACCGCAGTCATCGCCACTATCAGTTGTCGTTTGGCGCGCATTCGGCACCCGGCCGGGCTGCGGTGGTATGACGGAATCTGGGCGGCGGTTTTGTTTGTCCTCGCATCCATTGTGGTATCCATCACTCAAATTGGCACTAAACAACCACTAGGGCAAAACCTTCCGGTATTGGTAAGTGTCTATCTTTTAACGCCAGCGATCGAAGTCGGAATCATCTACCTGGTATTGCGCCATTCTCACATTCTTAAGGAATTTCTGCGGCGTAATTATCGGGGTGCCTCAAGGACGCATGTGGTGACAGGAATAGCCGTGGGTATCGGGTTAACCGCGTTGATGGGGATAGCCGTGTCAGTAGAGCAAAAAGTTGCGCATATCCGGGTACAATCCAACAATCCATTTCTCTACGCTCGCGGATTAAATCCCCATACGGTATTGGCTGCAATTTTGGTCGGGCTGGCGGTGGTTGTGGCTGCTCCAATAACAGAAGAAGCCTTGTTTCGGGGCATATTGTTTGGAGGTTTTTTAACTCGCGTACCATACCCTGTCGCGACTTTAGGGGCTGCCTTTCTGTTTGGTGCAGCACACATGGATTTGACCCTCTTGATCCCGCTGACTCTGGCAGGGTTGGTGCTAAACGCGGTTTATCGACGTAATCAGTCCCTGGTGCCCTCGACTGTAGCGCATGCGACCTTTAATGGCTTGTCGGTCATTCTAGCGGTGTTTGTCCATTAGGGTCTCTGACTTGGGCAGGAAAATCAACCGAGCCCGACGAATATGCCCCACAAGGGGGCCGATATTGTGGAAATCTATGACTCTGAGAAAGAAAACCTGCGTCGCATTCGACGCAATACTTTAGGGGACCTACTACGTCGGGACGCACGACGGGATCCTGAAAAAACCGCTATGATCTTCCGAGATCAGAAGATCTCCTATCGCGAGTGGAATGTGATGGTCAATCAAGTCGCAGAGGGACTGTCTTCGCGTGGTGTGAGATCCGAAATGCACGTAGGGATTGTTGGCAAGAATTCGCTAAATTTCCTGACTTACGCCCTGGCAGTGGCCAAATTAGGCGCCGTGTTAGTGCCGGTCAATCCGGTGCTGACAGCCAAGGAGATGGCATATATATTGCGCCATGCCGATATCGCCGCGGTTGCAGCAGATAGCAGCCTCATTAACCGGGTGGAAGAAGGCATAAGGGAAGCGTCGCTGCGTCCTTTGGTACAAGTGGCCTTGGATATCGACAGCACGCAGGATTTGTGGATTCCCTGGGACCGAGTGGGCAAAGGACATGGTGAAGAGTGGTGGGGACCAGCGGTTGATGACGACGCGGCGCAAATTCTTTATACCAGCGGCACGGAATCGAATCCCAAAGGTGTGTTGTTAACCCACCGAAGTCTTTTAGACCAATTTTTTAGCATTATTGTGGCGGGAGAATTTCAGACGAATGATGTCGTGTTGCATGCCTTGCCGTTATTTCACAGTGCACAGCTTAATGCCTTTTTTGGGCCTTTTTTGGAACTCGGTGCTACCCATGTCTTATTGGAACGTCCAGAACCGGAGCGTGTTATGGAAGCAATAGAGCACCACCAAGTCACGGTGTTTTTCGCCCCGCCCACTGTGTGGATAGCAATATTGCGATCCCCCTCCTTTTCGCCCTCCCGTTTTTCGTCCTTGAGGAAAGCAGTGTATGGAGCATCGGCGATGCCGGTGGAGATTCTACGCGAGTTGGGTCGGTTTCTGCCCCAAACCCGGTTTAGCAATATGTACGGCATGACTGAAATGGGACCATTTGCCACAGCATTGCCGCCGGAAGAACAGTTGACGCGCCCCGGCTCTGTTGGCAAGCCCGGGGTTAATGTCGAAATGACGGTATTGCGTGATGATGGCAGTGAGGCTTCATTCAACGAACCCGGTGAAGTGTGTTTTCGCAGCAGCCATGCGTTGCTAGGGTATTACAAAGATCCGGAAAAGACCCGCGAGGCATTTCGCCATGGATGGTATCATACAGGGGACATTGGGGTGATTGACGCTGAGGGATACCTGTCCATTGTTGACCGCAAGAAAGATATGATTAAAACTGGCGGCGAAAATGTTGCCAGTCGAGAAGTGGAAGAAGTGCTGTATACCCATTCGGCAGTGCAAGAATGTGCGGTTATCGGCGTGCCACATCCTTATTGGGGTGAAGCGGTCATTGCCGTGGTCGTGAAACGTCAAGGCATGGATGTTAGTGAGACGGAACTGATTGC
>JAMDDZ010000122.1 GCA_023488565.1 Bacillota bacterium
CCCAAGCGTTTCGATATGCCATGGAAAGACCTAGAACAACAGGGGTGGATCGCCACTGCCGAATGCAAGGAAATCCGGGTCTCCCTATCCAGTACCTGGCGAGAACATTATGCATTGGCGGAGGATACTGAACGAGCGCGAATTGCGGCGGAAAACCCTGCCAAAATAGGGACCGTACGCGAACTTCTAGCTCACCATGCCCACGACCATGTGTTAATTATCGGCCAATATTTGTCACAGTTAAAAGCTTTGCACGACGATATTGGCGCCCCCCTGCTTACTGGAGAAACACCTGCCGCGGAGCGCGAGCGACTTTATCAAGCGTTTCGCGACGGGCGCATTCCAGTGCTCATTGTGTCTAAAGTTGCCAACTTTGCCATTGATTTGCCGGATGCTAACGTTGCCATCCAAATCAGTGGAACCTTTGGCTCCCGACAGGAAGAGGCTCAACGGCTAGGACGCATCCTTCGTCCCAAAAGCGATGGCGGCCAAGCGACCTTTTATTCGGTAGTGTCTGAAGACACCAAGGAACAGGATTTTGCGCAAAAACGTCAACTCTTCTTGTGTGAGCAAGGCTACCGGTATGAAATTGCCCACGCCGACGCACACGGCGCGCCCATGACTAGTGGCCGTGTGATACCGTTTCCCGCCAGGGAGGTTCAGTCGTGATCTATTCGTTGTCCAAAGTGGTTTCAAAACTTAAAGAATCTGACTTGGGCCACTTTTATCAAATGACTAATCTCAAACCGCCAGTCGACCTACCACAGTTGGCCGCTAGACTGACAAGCCCGGAGTACATTACAGAAATGCTCAAAGAGCTGACCCGCCCAGAAAGACAACAGTTGTCGCATTGGATATTGCAAGGGCGAGAAGACATGCTAATTCCGGTGTCGATGGTAGGACCATCGCGCCATGGGTTAATAACCAAGTTGGGGCAATGGGGCATTGTCTATCAAGTGCAGACTCATCCTCAGTCATGGGTTTATGTGATTCCCCATGAACTTGTCGGACCCTTATTGGAATTCCTGGCCATCCGGCCGAGCAAGGCGCTGCAGGAGATCACACATCCCGAGTCCAGCCCCAGAGAATCTTCCGAATCTCCGGTGTGGTGGTCCTTAATTCATGATTTTTTCATGGTGCTAAGTCATGCCCGCCGGGATCCTCTGCTATTGACCCAAGAGGGACGGGTTTATCGGCGTGTGCTCACCAAACTAGGCCAGAAATCTTGGCACAAAGGCCAGCTCCATACTGTAGAATCCACGATTTATGCAGCCAGTGGATTAGGTTTGCTGTTTACCGGGACAAATCAAAGTGTTCTTTCTGTGTCCCGAAAAGCGGGGGAATTTTGGCAGCTCGGTGCCAATAGAATTTTCGGTGTCATGGAACAATACCTAGCCACTTATTACGGCATGGTGTTGCAAAAATTACTGTGGACTTTGGCAGGTCATTTGGAACCCGATCAGTGGCTTGATTTGCCAAAAATGAAATCCTGGGCGCAACATCAAAAAGCCACCGGATTGAAAGTGTACAATATCGACACCTTTGTGAACTTCACCACAGAACTAGGGTTGACTGAAAAAAACGGATCCCTGTTGCGGCTGTCCGATGCAGCATATTGGGCTTGGCGTCGGCGCTATGAACCCACGGAAACTCAAGCCGTGGTGATACAGCCTACCGGCGAGGTTCTCGTTCCGCCTAATACTTCATACTATGACCGATGGATCGTGGACCAGCATGCCAGCCCAGTCAAATGGGATCGCATGGCTGTGTATCGCATTGATCGTGAGAGTGTGGCAGATTCGATCCAGCGCGGCATTTCTGTCGATAACTACATAAGCCAGTGGACACATATATCGCGAACCAAAATCCCTGGCAATGTGGAAGCCAACGTCAGGGATTGGTACCGTGCGTTGGGCCGCCATCGCATGGTCCGTGCAACATTGATTCACAGTGTAGATTCCGTTGAGTCACACCAAATCGAACAAGTGCTGGGGAAATCAGAGCCATTCCTCGAACGACTGTCTCCACAAGATCTGATTATTGACGACACTCGTCTGGACGCTGTGAAAAAATCCCTGGAACATGCCGGGATAGCGATGCTGCCCTCCGTTTACGCTCCAGGCGCAACCAGGTTATCGAATTCCGAATACTCGGAACCATATGCTGCGAACCAGCCGCCCGTGGATCCCCCGCTCTTGGCGGTAGAAGTGCCTGAGGCGCTGCTGTTGGCCACCATGGATGGTTACACGGTACAACGTGTATTACACAACGCCCTGGCCAACCAGCAAGTAATTACCGTATATTTCAAAGAACCACAGGAAACTAAAGCGAAAACGATTACGGTGATATCGGGATATATCACTCAAGGAACACTACAAGGTGTGGACATCTACCAACAAGCGTTCGCCATTCCTCTCCACAAAGTCGTCTTGGTGGAGCCTGGCGCCCAATGAAAACTCGACGTCGTATCCGTCCTCGGTTTTTCCTCTTTCTAGCATTGGTCATTATGTTGATAGTCGCCATCTTCAGTTTCCTTTTGCGCCCCGGAATTCCTGCAGCAATACCTGCCGATCCCCCGGTCCGACATCTGGTGCGGGTGCTCCCGCATCCCCATGCGTTCTATACCTTAACGCCGTTTGGATTGCCCCAACCGTTAAAAAATTTTTCGTTAATTGGCATCGGGCCCGGTGTTTTTGATTTAGCCGGTGGACTTACCACCACAGGTCTTAATGGCTCCGTCTATACCCTCACCGAGAATGGGGCGGTAATGAGCGGAAACCTGGCTCAACCCCGCCAAGATGGCGGATTGCTGGACCTCAGTGCCAACCCGGTATACATCGGCGGAATCAATTCCAATGGCATGATCCAGTCTGCTGCTGAAACGCTTAGTGGGGGAAAGACAAGCAACGGCTTGCCTCAGGGTTTATCCCGGTTTACCACCGCCTATGATGGGGATATTGCATATCTGGTAGGCGGCTTAGGATACGCGGGCGCTTCCCCGGACATTTACCGGATTACGGCCCAAGGTCAGGCATCTCTTTGGAGCAAGCTGCCTACGGCGCTAGTTCACCCCATGGCGCAAATTTTTCAAGGCGCCCTTTATGTCGCGGGAGGAACTACCGCATCCGGCACGCTTTCCTCAACCATTTATCGAATTCCCTTAGCCAATGGCCGGCCAAAATCTTGGGCCACCATGCCCATTGGCCTAACAAACGGTGCCCTGGTGTTGCTAGACCATCACTTATGGATCCTCGGTGGCTCTGCCGGGTCTCACTTATCCAATGCCGTCTGGATTTTAGAAAATCACACGTTGATCCCCAGCCAGCCGCTGCCGCTGCCGCTGGACGGCTTTGCTACCGCGCCCGTGGGCAACGCTATCTGGATTTTAGGAGGACAAAGCCCCCAAGGCCTGAGTTCCACCATCTACGTACTTAAAGCCGATCATTAGGGGCCAGCAACCACAGGATAGTGATGAGGAGCAGGAATGGTGCCAAGCATACTGCTCCAGGTCACAATGCCACGTTGCAACACGTACGCGTGATAGCCTAAGAGGCGCAATACTGCACAGGCTTGAGCAGAATCCTGAAGGGTACGCGATACCAGAACCACTTGGCGCGTAGGCGACAACAAACTCAAATTAGCGCCCAAATCAGCAAATGGAATATTTACACTGCCCGCGATATGTCCCTGGGCAAAGTGCGAGCGTGATCGCAGGTCAATAACTTGGGGCGGATTACGGCCGCTTAATGCCGCAAGCAATGCTTGCGGCGAAATCGTCCAAGGACGCGAATAGCCGATTGGATAGGTACGATTGAGATTGGTCCAGTAATTCCTGACTTTGGATGCCCAAGTAAATCCCAACACGTCATTGCCTGTGACGGGAGCATTCAAATGTGGAGAATTCGCCGCCCCTTTAGTCAACGGCAAGTTCGTAACCTGAGACGGCGGCGGCCACACATTCAATAACGGGTTCCACGATGAGACACCATCGGTCAGGCCATACGCCTGATAGCCAAGCAACCGCAGGATCGCGGGCGTCATTTCTCCACCGTCGCCATCATAGCACATGACCACAATCGGAGTATGGCGCGGCAATGGAAAAAAGTGAACTGGCGCTGTAACCCCGCCGTCAACTGCAACGACTTTGGTATAGCTGTGGGTAGCCATCAATTCAGTGCCGAACCATTGCAGAGGAATGTTGTGAGCCCCCGGAATATGTCCGAAGTTAAACCCTTCGGTCCCTGATGGTTGTCGCACATCGATCATCGTGATCGGCGTTCCCAAGGCTAGCCATTGGTGCAAGGTTTCTGCAGTGATTTGATAGTCCCGGTGCATAGCCGCGTCACCAAAATAACGAATCGGCTTGGTCGCCGCAATGCCATAAGATGATTGCGGCAGCACTCCAACTTTTCGAAGATTGCGCCCGAGGAGCCAAAACGCGGCTACGGCAAATACAATGGCGAGTCCCCCGATTATCCACCAGGGTCGTGATGTTTTTGGCATGCGTACTAATTGCCGCGTAATTCCTGACCTGCCTTTCCGACGTTGTTTCTTTTGTTGACTTGTCCCAACCATATCATCAATTAGCTGCAAACACCACAGAACGAAAAGGCGCCGTGTCTTTCCAAGATAGCCTCCTTCATGCTACACTGCAACTACTAGGAAGCGAGGTACCTGTTTGGATCAAGATATCTTTCGCACCGTAATGAGTCGGTTCGCTACCGGTGTAACAGTAATTACCACCCGTGATACCGAAAAGTGGTATGCCATGACGGCGAATTCTCTGACCTCGGTGTCTCTGGTTCCTCCATTGGTGCTCGTAGCCGTTGACCTCAAAGCGCATACCCTAGCCGGTTTGAAGTCGTCAGGACAATTTGCGGTGAGCATTTTGTCTGAAGAGCATCGTGCAATCAGTCGGCGTTATGCTAGTCCCCACCAGCCACCGGATCCTTTTGCTCAACTGCCCATTTTTTATGCCCCATCAGGTCTGCCGGTTTTAACCGAAGCACTAGCCTACTTGGATTGCCAGATTGAAGCATTCTATCCGGGCGGCGACCACCAAATAGTCGTGGCCAGGGTGGCAGATTTGCAAGTACTAGCCCCCGACAAGCATCCCCTCATCTTTTATTCGAGCCAATACCACCGTCTCGCCCCTTAATCATCATCATCATCTGGATTCACAGGCAAACCATCCAGATCGTCAGCGCTTAAAATAATGCCACCAATAGGGATAGTGCCCCCGTGGCGTGCGGCTTGCCGTTCTATAAGCGCATAAATGATGGGCTTTAATGCCTGCGGACGAAACACATAATAGTTAAGTTTCTTGAGTACCGCTTTAGGCATGGTAATGCGGCAATGAATCAAATCCACCGAGGTATTGGCGATAACCTTTTCTGGATCCGATCGATCGACGCTAATCACCACAATATCCATCTAGACAACTCCTTCCCCAGCATACTTCCGATAGACCCCGAGCATTTGCTCAACATTGTCGTGAAAATTATATCGTGAAGCAACCCACTGGGGGCCATTTTTTCCCAATTTCCGGATTGTTTCAGGGCTGGCGACCAACGGCGCTAGGGTATCGGCCCAGGTTAGAGGTACGTTATTTGTGACCAGTAAACCAGTACAGCCTTCCGACACCACCTCCGTCAGTCCCCCGATATTGTGCGCCACTACCGCTCTCCCTAACGCCATCATTTCTAGTGGTGCCACGCCAAAGGATTCGCGATGGGAAGCATATAGCCCTGCGTCGGCCCAAGCTAAGTTTTGCGGCAGTGATGGGGAGGAAATTTGGCCTAAGAACTCCACCCGATCGGAAATTCCTAGAGCAACACTTTGTTTCACGAGTCGATCATAGTCCCGGCCAGTGCCCAGAATTCGGCCTCGCCAGCTCGTAAGCCCTCGAGCATCCAAGATACTGAAGGCTTTCAAGATAATATCGATCCCGTACACAGGATCCAGTGATTTATTGATGATCCATCGAAATTCAGGAACCAGATTTTTCGGATACTCGCGAAAATTTTTGATGTCAATGCCAAAGGGAATAACCGCAACCGGTTTTGGCGTATAGCGCTGTGTTACCGACGCTAAATAGTGTGATGATGCCGTGATGGCCTGAGCTTGGTTAAAGATATAACGGAGCACGCGAGAATTAACCAAGGGATGGCGTTCGCCAAAGACTTCGACATCGGCTCCCCACACCGAAACCACCAGAGGTCGAATCTTAGACAATGCCCCATACAATCCAAAATGAGAAGCATAATGGGCGTGCACAACATCTGGGCGCTGGTTAGCCATTTGGCGTTGCAATAACGACACCGCCCAAGGGATCTGAAGCCTGCCTCGGCGACTTTTAGGCAGATAGTGCACCGGGATTGGAGACCCATCCCAGCGGCGTTCACTAAACAAGTCCACTACAACACCACGCGCCACCAGTGCTGTCACCCATCGCTGGGTGTGGATGCTTCCAGCATCCGCCACTAATGCTACCCTCATCGGGATTGCGCATCCAGTAGTTGATGAGTCATCTCCGATAGCGCTGTTTGTCCCGCCCGACGCGCCCGTTCTGCAGCAATAACGGTAGCTACGGTCCTTACACAGTCCTCTAACCGATCATTCTTCACAACATAGTCATAGGTCTTAGCATGGCGCAGCTGTTCGACGGCGTTTCTTAGCCGTGCCTCCAAATTATTTACTTGGGATCGCGACAATATGCGTTTCTTTAATTCGTCCAGCGACGGCGGCAACAAAAACACCGAGACCACTCTACGGTGTCTTTCCTGATATTTTAGCCGCCCTTTATAGTCGAGTTCGATGATGCCATCATGGTCAGGCACAAAAAGTTCGCGGGGGGACCCATAAAAGTGGTCTTGATAGACTTGTTCATACTCAAATACGGCACCCGAGTCAATCAACCCTTTAAACTGGTCGACAGTGACAAATCGATAATCGTAACCATCCACTTCCCCCTCTCGTGGAGTTCGTGTAGTGTAGGTCACGACTTTAGACAAATGGGGATCCTGTTCCAAAAGCGCCTTCATCACTGAGCCCTTTCCCGCGCCCGATGGCCCCGTAAAAACAAATAATATGGGTTCAATAGCCGTATCACTTCGCATACACATATTTTATCCTATTTCCTCTGCATTAGGGTAAGTTCTCCAAAGGTGCGGGTTTCCTAGGAAAAACCCATTCCACAAGCAATGCTGCGACTCCCGAAAAGAACAATCCCAAAAACACCCGATGAATACCAAGATATAGCCCTTGTTGGACATAGTGCAATGCCTGGGGTGCAACTTTTGCCGTAGATGTGCGCCCAATCATCGAAGACGCATTAAGACCTTTCGGCAACTTGTCGGCAATGGAGGCAGGTGTATGACGAAACCAGTGAACCAAGGTCTCGTTTACCATGCTTCCAAACACCGCCACACCTAGAGTACTGCCAACCATACGGGCAAACATATTGCTGCCCGTTACCACTCCGCGTCGATTCCATTCCACCAAAGACTGCACTGCCACTATTAGCGATGTCGACAATAGTCCCAATCCAGACCCCATGATAAAACTCATAATGGCAACCATCCATGCGGTCGCGTGCAATGACAAACCCGAAAATCCCGCTCCGGATAGGGTGCATAAGACTGCTCCCATTAGCGCCGTAGTGCGAAACCCAAACTTTAAATAGAGTTTTCCGGAATAAGCAGAAGCCAATGGCCAGCCTATGGACATGGTCGCCAAAGCGAAACCTGCTACCAATGGAGTGCGGCCCAAGACTCCTTGGACAAACGTAGGCAAAAATGAGCTAAGTCCAATCGACAGCACGCCGACCACCAGGCTCCCAATATTGGCAATCGCTAAGACTCGGCGGCCAAATACCCAAAGCGGAATCACCGGCTCCGGTGCACGCGTCTCAATTCCAATAAACGCCCCAATCAGAACCATTCCCCCGCCAATTGCCGTCCCGCTTTGCCATGATACCCACGGCCAGCCAACCCCCCCTTCCAGCAATCCCAAAATGATACCCGCCATCGAAATCATCAGGAAGATGGAGCCCCAGTAGTCAATGGTGTGGCGATGAGCAGTCACCTGCTCATGGAGAAAGAGCCAAATCACCAGCAAAGCAGCAATACCAATGGGAACGTTGATATAAAATACCCATCGCCACGAAGCGTATTGGACTAAAAACCCCCCGATTGCCGGGCCAATTACCGCAGAAATTCCCCAAACGCTAGAAAGATACCCTTGCATCTTGGCACGTTCTTCAATGGTAAAGAGGTCCCCAACCACCGTGGTGGCAATAGGAATAATCGCCGCAGCGCCCACTCCCTGCAAACCGCGAAACGCAATTAAGGAAACCATGCTCCAAGACAATCCAGATAGCACGGACCCCAATAGAAATATCAGAGCGCCAATCAACAACATAGGCTTACGCCCGTAGACATCAGCCAACTTACCATAAATCGGAACCAGAGCCGCCTGCACCAGTAGATAAACCGAAAATACCCAAGGAAAAAGAGAAAATCCTCCCAAATCACGTACTATGGACGGAATCGCAGTAGCCACGATGGTGGCGTCCATCGCTGCCAAACCCATCGTCAACATCAGTCCCGCCATAATATAGGGACGAGATGTCGCTCTGGTTTCCGACGCTTTTCGGTCCGATGTCATAGGTTTAGAATTCTCCGTCGAAACCTGTTGTTCCTGCCAAATGCGTCAAAACAGCCTGGGCCTCGGCAACCATCGTGCTGACAAGTTCTTGAACCGTTGGGATATCCTGAATTAATCCCACGGCTTGGCCTCCCCAGACAAACCCCCGGTCCAAATCTCCGCCAATGGCCGCGTTGCGGTTTACGTCACCGACCACGCGCGCTAGCAACTGATCTGGAGACAACCCAGATTTTTCGTCAATCAGTAGCTGTTCAACATAAGAAGAAGGCAACACTCGGCCTGGGCGCCCCAATGGCCGTTCGATAATGCGGGTATTCTGCTCAGATTCCGAAACCAGGGCCGCCTTGTACTTTGCATGGGCTGGGCTCTCTACCGTAGCCACAAACCGAGTACCCATTTCAATGCCGCTAGCCCCTAACGCCAATGCCGCCACCAGCCCTCTGCCATCGGCAATGCCGCCCGATGCAACCACAGGTATTTTCACGCTATCTACCACCCTTGGGGTCAGCACCATGGTGCCAACATCATCGCGACCAATATGTCCTCCACCTTCTTGACCTACTGCAATCACAACATCAGCACCCAAACTTTCCGCCTTTTGGGCGGCCCGCACCCCCGCCACCAAAACTAATAGCTTGGCTCCCCGTTTTTTAACCCGATCCACGTAAGGCGCCGGATTGCCGCCGGTCAATGAAATGGCCGGAGCGCCTTCCGCCACTGCCACGTCTAGCAATTCTTCTATGGGTCGATGGCCAATGGCGCAATTGATGGCAAACGGCCCCGAACTGAGTTCGCGAAACCTGCGGATTTCTTTCTCTAACGCAAGCGGTCCATCCAAAGTGGTCGCTGTAATCTGCCCTAACCCTCCGGCTTCAGTGACGGCCGCCGCGAGTTCGGCACGCGCCAAATAGGCCAACCCGCCTTGAATAACCGGATAGCGAATGTGAAAAAGTCTCGTCAAAGGGGTGTCCCATATCATGACAATACCTCCCGTAACCGTTGTGCCATATCCCTTAGCGCCTCTTCTGGTGCCAACCGAGCACGGCCGAAATCCAAGTCCGCCATCTCATCGGCAGGGATCAGGTGCAGATGGGCGTGAGGTTCTTCAAATCCAGCCACCACCATACCAACCCGGTCACAATGGGTCACAAGCTTCAAAGCGTCGGCTACCGGTTTCGCAAATTGCAAAATAGCAGACAAATAGTCAAGATCCATGTCAAAGAATTGATCCACTTCAACTTTGGGCACCACCAACGTATGCCCATCTCGCACCGGGCGGATGTCTAAAAACGCATAAAATTGTTTGTCTTCCAAAATTCCATAGCTGGACAGTTCTTTTTGAACAATCCTTGAAAATAGCGACGGCATGATTAACTGCTATAAAATCGGTGCGCAATGGTGCGCCCGACTTCTTCCTGCCCCGAAGCCGCTGGCTTGCAGCCAGCGGGTCTCGCTTCGTATCTGACAGGCGTGACTTTCCCGTCGAAGTCCGACTCCCGATCCAGCGCAGGATCTCCGAACCCCGTTGCGTCTGTTGCCGAACGCATCGCCACAGGTAGGGCAGTTTCGGTTGCCAGCCGTTTTAAATTGATCGCGGCATTCTCATCGCGGTCATGGGTGATCCCACACGACGGACATGTCCACTCGCGATCTGTTAAGGTGAGATCTTGGTTCAGATAGCCACAATCGGGGGTAGAGCAGAGTTTACTACTGGGAAACCAACGGTCTGCGGCGAGGATTTGCGTGCCGTAACGCGCTGCCTTGTATTGCAGCAGCGTGAAGAATTGCCCGAAGCCTTGATCGGCGATGGCTTGCGCCAGATGGTGATTCTTCATCATCCCTGCAACCGATAACGTTTCCACGCCCAGCGCTTGGTTTTCGCGACAGAGACGGGCGGACGTTTTGTGGAGGAAATCCTTGCGAATATTCGCGATCCGCAGATGACTCTTCCCCACACGCAAAGTGGCCTTGGTGCGATTGTGGCTCACCGGCAGGACAGTCCCCTTAGGGATCGGCGCTTTGGGGGTCAAGCCGAGTGGGCCTTTTGCCGCTTTAAGTTTCCGCGTAATGGCCCGTTGCCGCATTTTAATGCGGCGCAAGGCTTTTCGGAGCGCTTTCGGCCCGCCGATGTTTTCTGCCGTGGACAGCGTGACGAATGTTTTCACGCCGACATCGGCCCCTTCGTGACCATTGCCCGTGCGGGGACGATGATAGACCGATCCGGAACCCTCGACCTGAATTGCGATAAACCATTGCTCAGCCCGGCGCGTCACGCGTGAGCCCATGATTTTGCCGGAAAACCGTAAGGGTTCGGTTAAGGAGACCCAGCCGATTTGGGGGATCCGCACGGCATCGGGTCGGAGCTGAAGCTTGTCGTTGGCGATATAGAAGCTATCCGGCGTCTTGCCCTTCTTCTTGAAGACGGGCCGATCATTGTGTCCCGTAAAGAACCGATGCCACGCCCCGGCTAAGTCGGCAAACGGTTGGGCATGGGCGTCCCGATGAATGGCGTGGAGCCAGGGAAATTGCTGATACTTCACCGCATTAAACTGTTTCTTCAGGGCAGGCCCCTGGGGCTTCTGCCCGGCAGCGTATTGGCGATTCCACTCATCCAGCGCCCAATTCCAGACCAATCGGGCAGTGCCCGACGCTTGCTTAAAGTATTGGATCTGATCCGACGTCGGATCGAGCCGGATCTTGTGCGCTAATATCGGCACGGATGGCCTCCTTTAAGCTTTTGCGATAGTTCCGCAATCCGTACAACCGGGCAGAGAAGACATGCGTAATGGTGAGTAAGTCTTGGACGAGTTCCTGTTCGGGTGACAAATGCTCTTGATTGAGGACCAGAATCTCGCACCCGTGTTGCTGGCAGAATCGCTCGAACCACTCGTAACCAAACCGGGTTAACCGATCTTTATGCGCCAGAATCACGGTGCCAATTTCTCCCGCATCCACGGCATCCATCAAGGCCAGAAATCGCTTGCGACTAAAATTCATCCCTCCGCCAATCTCTTCGATGAACTCTACGTTGGCCAGTCCGCGTGCGGTACAGAACTGTTCCAATGTAAGCCGCTGGTTCTTCAAATCGGGCCGCTGGCTCTGGCGACTGACCCGGCAATAGGCCACGGTCTTACGAGGACGACCCGTCGTGGCAGGCCGCTGGTGTCGGAACGCCAAGATTTGATCTTCGATGTAATAGCGGCGGCCCGTTGCCGTCCGACCGGCGGCCTGGAGTCGGCCCTCCCGATCCCACCGTTGAATCGTCTTGATGTTCACCCCAAGCAGTTGAGCCACTTCATGACTGGTTAATGTGCGTTCCATGACCTATATTATACACCTTTAGGCATAGAGAAGCAATCTAGATTATAACTCCTTGTTTTTCACAGTGTTGTCATCCTGGCCAACGAGGATACTCCGCTTGAGTGATTCTTAAAGTCAACCCAACGGGGGTCAAACCAGGAAATTAACCCGAGTATACCGGGATCCCCTCTATTCCCGTTCACGATGGCCAGTACTTAATTTTATGTATTTCTGCCCGATCACAACGAAGAGCACCCCGGAGACAAGTCACTGGGCCAGCTCATGCAGGATCGATGGTCTATGAAGGAATATCCCATGTCACACCTCTATGAACAATATATAGAAATCACCATCTGAAACAAATAACTTGCATAGCAGGACCAAACAAGTTAAATTTTAGCTGCACCATCATAATATTATTACGTCTCAATTTTCAATAATTTCATTAGTCAGGAGGTGAAACTCATGTCTAATCACGCCGGAAAACGGTGGTACTGGCTATTCTTAATTCCATTTGTTGCCACCTTGTGGCCACCGTTTTACGCGTCCTATCGCCCAACGCTGGCTGGATTCCCCTTTATGTACTGGTATCTTATCTTATGGATTTTCCTGGTGGCGCTAATTAGTGGAGTCGTCTACTGGATCGACTTACGCAACTAATTCGAGTGAAAGGGGTGGATTCTCATCTATTGGTCGGCCTTTATCGTATTTCTTATCCTGTTTGCGCTGGTCACCGTAATGGGGTTTATGGCATCCCGGTGGCATCGCGGAGATCTTAATCTAATTGAAGAGTGGGGATTGGCAGGACGTCGCTTCGGTACCTTTGTGACCTGGTTTTTACTCGGGGGCGACTTGTATACCGCCTACACCTTCATAGCCGTTCCGGCATTGGTCTATGGCGCCGGTGCCTTTGGGTTCTTTGCGGTACCTTACACAATTGTGGTGTTCCCCATCATGTATGTTGTGATGCCGAGACTGTGGCGGGTATCTAAACAGCACAGCTACGTCACTGCGGCTGATTTTGTCCGTGGACGTTTTGATAGTTCCTTACTGGCTCTGGCGGTGGCCATTACCGGAATTTTAGCCACCATGCCTTATATTGCTTTGCAACTGACAGGTATCCAAGCCGTGTTGCAAGCCATGGGATTGGCTGGAACCGGCATCTTAAAAGATCTGCCGCTAATCATCGCGTTCATTATTTTAGCCGCCTACACCTACACCAGTGGCTTGCGAGCCCCGGCACTCACCGCAATTCTGAAAGATATTTTAATCTATATTACGGTGATTGTGGCTTGTATCGCCATTCCCGCGGCACTCGGCGGTTATGGTCATATTTTTCACGTAGCGGAAACCGCTTTGCCAGCGACTAAAGGCTCTTTAATTCTCTCGCCAAAACTCTATAGTGCATTTGCCACGTTGGCGTTGGGCTCCGCTTTCGCTTTGTTGTTATACCCGCATGCGGTTACCGGAACTTTAGGCGCCAGAAGCGGTCGAACCATACAAAGAAACGCCGCTTTGCTGCCGTTATATTCACTAGCGTTGACTTTTATTGCGCTATTTGGGTATATGGCCATTGCCGCTGGCATCCACACCAAGGATACCAGTTTGGTAGTGCCACTGTTGTTTTTGAAAACCTTGCCCACCTGGTTTGCCGGGTTTGGGTTTGGGGCCATCGCTATTGGGGCCCTAGTACCAGCCGCAATTATGGCTATCGCGGCCGCCAACCTCTTTACTCGCAACATCGTGCGAGAATATTTCGCTACCAACGAAAGCCCGCGCAACGAAGCCCAAGTAGCCAAGATCGTTGGCCTCATCGTGATCTTGGGAGCTTTATTGTTTATCGTGGCCATACCACTGCAATTCTCGATTTACTTCCAGACACTGGGAGGCTTGTGGATCTTGCAAACCTTGCCGACCGTGATGTTCGGACTTTATACTCGCTGGTTCCACCGTTGGGCGCTTTTAATTGGATGGTTGATAGGAATGGTCACCGGAACCGCGATGGCGATGGCGGAATCATTCAAAACCTCCATATATCCCTTGGCCATTGGTCACTCCGCTATCTTGGGCTACGCCGGAATCTGGGCGATATTAGCCAACATCGTGGTGGTTGTTGTGTTGACCCTGATATTTAATGCGCTCAAAATCTCTAACGGCAAAGATCAAACGACCGCCGACGATTATATCACGGAACCCGAAGAGAAAATCGCGCAATAACAATCGTCGCACCCGTCTAGAGACGCCTTCGCAAATGGACTGCGGGGGCGTCTCTTCATTGTTCCTCCAAGAGTAGCATATGGACGAATTTTATCGGACAGATTAATCCTGGTTCAATAACTTACCAGCGAGGTACACGATGGTGATGTGGATATTGGGCGGAATTGCTTTATTGATTTCGTTTGTGGTCGGTTTGGTGTTTGTTGCCGACCATAAAGAATGACTCCTTGACCTACGTGGGACACTACCACCGGAGGTGAGGGTTATGAATCGTGCCACGATTGCCATCGAACAGCAATTGACGCCATATTCTCAAGCCTTGAGCGATGCCGGTTATCGTGTGGTCCCTTTGACGGACCAAACCCTGAAAAACGCGCAAGCAGTGGTGGTTCAAGGAAGTGACGACAACTTTCTGGGAATCGAAGATCCGCTAACCAAAGCTCCCGTCATCGACGCAACGGGATTAACTGCTGACCAAGTGGTAGATGAGGTCAGGCGACGGACCGCAATCGAATCATAAACCCAAGACTCTGCAAGCTGGGGGACCACAGGTCCCCCAGCTATATCACGGGATGCTCCTCTGCCAGCAGTTTTCGAGTACTTTGGCGAAATCCCCAAATCCATGCCACCCCATTACCCACAAGCAAAATGGCTAAATAGAGGTAAAGGCCCATCGGCAATAGAGTAAAGATGAAATGGAGGCCGGCCAACACCCCTAACATTAAGAGCAACATCCAAATGACCCAACGTTGCCTTTGCTGTGCCATTTGAAATGGTTCCGAAAAAGGAAATCGAAGGCCAAGCCATCTAAATGCCAGCACGGCGTAAATCAGCATAGACAGCAGCGCTGCAACCAAGTCCGGAATCACCTCAATGCCAAACAACATGACAAAAATTACACTTTCGATTACAAAGATAGGGAGAAAAAGCCGTACCAACACTGCTTTAACCGTCCCTCTAAAGATATTTTCCCGATGTTGAATTGGGGTGGCTTGATAGATCCAAGCAGCCCTAAATTGAGCCGAATAACGCAGCATCATGATGACGGTGGGAATCATAAATCCCATCATGTAAATGGCAAGATACCAGTGACTGGAATTGACTTGATGGGTTTCGTGAGACCACGCCGGATTGAAGATGATTAGTAGCGGCAACGCAATGGCAAATCCCAAAGAAGGGTAAACCTTCAGTTTGAAATCGCGTTCCCGTGCCATCATTAATCCGGCAAATTCGAAAAAAGAGCGCTCTTCCGGATTTCGGCAAAACATTCGAGCCAGTCGCCTCCAACCACGATTTGGCGGCTTGGACGCCCCTGCCACTGTAGCCAACCTTTCTAACCGCGATTCAAATAACGGCATGGTCCAGAGATAAGCCGCAAATAAAATCACTGGAACAATCGCGGCCATCACTGCAAGATCTAATATCGGCCCCTCCGTATGGTGCCCGAATCCCCAGGCAAACACCGCACCAAACCACACTGGAGGTAATATCGCCTGCCACCATGCCGCATGAAACACTACCCGCAGTTTCAACACCTGAAATATTCGACCCATCAGTTGATAAGCCAAAAGGATGGCGATAGAGAGACCAATCTGCACGTAGTTGATCAGATCTTTCAAACGTTCGCCGTCAAAAAAGTTCAGGAACAATAAGTACAGCAGGGCGGTTAACGCGATAATCAGCAAATCCATCAACCCTAACCCTAAAAGAAAGGCCATCCCAAACCCAATCCCACGAGAAATAAAACTGGCAATCAAAGAAGGCCCCGCCAGGGATGTGGTCAACAAGATTAAATAAATCGTAATGTGGATGGCACGGGCTATTCCTACCGTACGGCGATCTATCGGTTTTGTCTGCAAAATGACACGATCCCTGATGTCGAGCAAGACGGTAGAAAAGTCGGAGATCATTGAGGTCATGACGAAAAACATCAACATGGCAAACGTCAAGCTCATTTGAAAAAAGTAATTGTCTCCGGCCACCACCAGCGGAATCAAAATCAATCCCATCAAAACATAAAGCCAGAGGGACTGTATGAACCCATTTTTGTCTCCTGATTGGCGGGGGTTGCGATTGAACACTGTTGGAGTCCGGCGGCTATCCATGGTCAGCTTTACTTGCAAAATTTTTCGCAAGGTCGGATAGTCAGCGCCTAGGATCTCCAATCCAGGCCGCAATCGATCCAACACTCGCAACGAGATAAAGTCTTTCATGGGTCAATCTCCTTGAATGATGGCCAAACATTTCTGGGCAATTTCTTGATGTTCCAGAAATCCAGTAATATGACCAAAAATTTCTTCCAACGATTTTTCCTGAGCCAGGCTTTTGAGTTGGTCAAAACTGCCATCGGCCACAATATTGCCATCATTCAGCAACACAATGCGGCTGCTAATTTTTTCTACCACGTCCATAAGGTGTGAAGAGTAAAATATGGTTTTGCCATCTTCTGCTAGTTGGGCCAACAAGTCTTTGACCACCATTACACTGTTGGCATCGAGACCACTGAGCGGTTCGTCTAAAAACAGTATATCCGGGTTATGCAACACACTGGCAATCAGCAGCACTTTTTGCCGCATCCCCTTGGAATATGAGGCAATACGTGCATAGTAGGCATCCTTAAGTCCTAAAAGGGTAGCAAGCGCTAACGCCTTACGTTGAACCCGGTTTTCCGCAATCCCATACAGACCTCCGACAAACCCCAAATACTCCTCAGCAGTCAAAGATTCGTAAACTTCCGCCGTTTCCGGAACATATCCGATGCGTCGTTTATATTCCCCATCCCCGTCGGCAATGTTCTGGCCGAAGATGTGAATCGTTCCAGAATATCCTCCTACTAGCCCCAGCTGA
>JAMDDZ010000150.1:0-16397 GCA_023488565.1 Bacillota bacterium
GGAATTCCACATCTATGACATGAATTCGACACGTAGAAAAAATGTGGGAGAATATATTTCGCTATCCGTCCCCTATATACCCAAATTCCGAGTACCCGTTTTTTGGACCAGATCCTGTTCGGATATTGGACCTCTGCTGTGTTCCGAAAAAACCCGATCCCCATATGTGGCATCAACGAGCCAGACAGATGATTAGCCCTGGTAATAGCGTATAATCCTTCTCGGTTATAGTTCAATGGGTGAACAGTTTGTGAGTATCGGCAAGGCCGCGAAGATGCTCGAAATGAGCATCGGCTTAACGGCCATTTGAGCGTGACACAGGTGCCTTCAACCACCTATTCCTCGCAATATACGCAAAAACCCTCTACACTCTAGCAAAGGGGGGTTTACGATGGAATTTCGAGAAATGTCGCAAGACCAAGCCGTACAGAGTACTCACCAAATACCTTTTCGCATCCGCGGTGGATTGGCTCCGGTGGTGGAATGGGAGATGGATGACTCATTTGAACTATTTTTCGAGCATTATGTGCTGATGTATCGAGATCCTCAAGTGGTCGTATCCGGATCCATTCCCAAGGGTGCCCTCAAGCGGATGATTGGGAATATGCCGGTTATCTTGGCCAAGGCGCATGGGCAAGGACGTTTAGCATTGGGACGCAGCGTACCAGGAGAAATTGTGGGCATACCAATGGCGGCAGGCCAAACCCTGGAGGTTCGTGAGCATCAATTTCTGGCGGCAACAAATACGCTGGAATATGGATTTACACGCGTCAAAGGCGTCGCCAATCTCCTATTTGGAGGCAATGGATTCTTCGTTGATACCTTTCACGGATCTCGTCAATCCGGCATCGTGTGGGTTCACGCGCACGGCAATCTCATTGAAGTGGTTTTGGGGCACGGCGAGCAATTGGATGTGGAACCCAGCCGCTGGTGCTACAAAGACCCGTCGGTTAAGATGAGCACCGTGCCCATTAATGTGTCCGCAGGACTCTTTGCTTCTTCCTCTTTTATGCTCAATCGATTCACCGGACCCGGGCGATTAGGATTACAATCGATGGCGCAGTATTTAAACACCGATAGTTGAGGCTATAATCCAGCTTCTGCATGTAAATATCTTGAAAACCATCAAATTTGAGAACAAGTTTTGAGTAGCCGGAATCTCACGCAACAGCGCAATGTGCTGGAGCCTCCCTCGTACGATCATCCAACGCTCGTCCCTTTTGGCAACCCGTCCGGACGATGGGTTAGAGCGCACGACCCGACGCCTTTGACCAGTCATGAGACTGGATCCCTTCGGCTCTTCACCTATCAGGTGGTCGGGTACGTGTGCTGCGCGCCTCCGAAGCTTCTCCCCAGTTCCGCCTCGTTTCGTTTTCTGCTATACTCTACGACTCCGCCGAGGTCTCCGGGGCACTCGCCATAGACGCACCCCTACATGTTGTCCCCGGGCATTGCAGCGCGGTCGGTCCTCGGACGACTCACTAGTGCATATGACCCATTTCCGCGATCAGCTAATGAGGCCCAGCGCGGATTTGAGACACGGTTTTTTGTCCCGTGCTGCACCGCTAAAGGAAGTCGTTTGGAGTATGGGGGAACACTGGCATTAACTACGATCCCGACAATCACACTGCCAAACTATTGTCCGTGGAGGTCATTCTTAGATGGTAACCCAGTTCGCCAAGAGGGAGGTAGCATTAGAAGGCATCGGTCCAAACCTGAATTTTTTTAAATTTGGCACCACCGGTCCTTGCATCCCCCGGATTGAGCATTTTGACATGCGGGTCTTCCACACGGAACAACAACCATTCACACTTCAGAGACCCCTTGAATAGGGGTCTCAATTTAAGAATTTACCAGACGTACAGTTAGGGAGCCACTTTACAGTAAATCAAGTTCAAACTGTGATACGTCATCACCACCTCACCGTTCTGGTTGGTCAGCGTATGGGAGAATGTCACGCGACCACGATCTGGAGCCGATGACGGGGACTTGTCGACGATTTCGACCTGAAGAGATACGGTATCACCAGGTCGCACGGGACGATGCCAGCGCAACGCATCGATGCCAATTCCGACCCACATTGAGTCGTGCACCAGACCCAACTGAAGAAAGAGCCACCAAGCCAAACATATCGTATGAAAGCCTGACGCGATGAGCCCGTGAAACGGGCCCTCTTCGGCATGTAAGCGATCCACATGCATGTTTTGGGGGTCGTAAATGTGCGCAAATTGAATCATTTCGGCTTCTGGAATCGTTCGCCCTCCGCCTGCAAAAACCTGACCGACTGTGAAATCTTCATAGAATAGAGACATCTTTCTACTCCTTTCGTAAACCGATTGCGCGCCAACACGGGATAGGACATTGAAGGCTTTCACTCAGAAACGCTTTTTGTTCGTCTGGTGTCCGAAACAGACTTCTGCTTGACGGCGACCCAATTGACCAAAAAGATCCCGACGAAAATACAGAGACCTCCCCACACCACCTGGGCAGTAATTGGTTCTCGCAAGAGGAACCACCCGAAAAGTACGCCAAAGAACGGGGCCAAAAACAGAAAAGCGCTGATCTTTCCCGGGTCGCCTTGTTGCAAAAGCCAAAACCATATCGCAAACTGAACGATGGACCCCACGATCGCAAGCCAGACAATGACGAAGAACACTATCGCATTCATGGTGAACTGGGGTTTTTCCCACAGGGCGCTGGCACCCAAGAGCAACACGCCCCCGAATAACATCTGGTAGGCCGTCAGCACCCATACGTCGAAATAATCACGCCAACGGTGAATCAACAAGGTAGCCACCGCCCAGGATGCGGCACCGGCCAGAGCAATGCCCGTGCCCACTTGGATCCGGAGGTCAAACCCTAAGGACAGCGCCACGCCCAGAAATCCGATCAGAACACCCAACCACTGCGTTTTCTGATAACGGGCTCCAAGAAATACGGTTGCGAAGACCACGACCAACAGAGGATTCACGAACGTGAGAATAGAGGATTCCCCCGCACTAATGGTGCGGAGACTAAGAAAGATACATCCCATCACGCCCGTCGTTTGGAACAAGCCAACGGCCGCGAGACGCAGCCAATCCGTGATTCCTCGAGGATGGGGTCTCCTGGCCGTAAGGACCGCGATGACCATCAAGATCCCGGCCAAAACGAAACGTACCCCGACCAGTAACAACGGCGAGACATAAATCAACCCGATTTTTCCGATGGCAAAGGATGATCCCATCAGCGCCGTCGTCGCAACCACCCCAAAAATAAAAGCGTTACGCTTCAACCAACACCGCCTCTTTTCCTGCGATGGATTCGAAGGAACCTTAGGGTGTGAACTCTGCCCGTTTTAAAAAATGCTCCTTCCAGGGCATTGTACGATGGTAACGATTCATGTACGATGGAACTATGGATGCGTATCCGGATATTCTCACGATCGGAAAACTAATTGGCGATCCTGCACGTGCAGCCATGTTAGTGGCGTTACTGGATGGGCGATCCCGGCCTGCCAGTGAGTTAGCGTGGATCGCTCACGTGTCGCGGCCAGCTGCCAGCGCCCATTTATCGAAACTGGAAGAAGGCGGGCTTCTGGAAGTCGCCTCGGAAGGTCGGTACCGATACTATCGATTGAAAAACGCGGAGGTCGGGCAGGCTTTGGAAACATTGGCCCGCATCGCACCACCGGCAACGGTCGGGTCCCTGCGAACCTCTGAGGAGCTGGCGTCCTTAAGGTTTGCTCGCATTTGTTATGACCACTTGGCTGGCTACGTTGGCGTTTGCCTGACTCAAGCTTTCCTGGTGAAGCAATGGCTGCTGGATCAAGGCCAAGATTATGACATCACCGAAGCCGGAATCCATGGCTTCGAAGACATGGGGATCTCCGTGGAAGTGGCCCGCCGCACTCGCCGAGCATTCGCCTATCCCTGCCGTGACTGGAGTGAAAATCAACCGCACCTGGCCGGGGCGCTGGGCGCCGCGTTATTCAAGCTTCTGGGCGATCTCGGTTGGGTGGACCGCGCTTATGCCAAGCGGACCGTGCAACTGACTGACACGGGTCGGCACAAACTCAGTCAACTGCTAGAGATTGATCTGGAACAGCCGGGTAATGCGAGCAATCTCTTGACGCCTTGAACACAAATCTCTGCGCAGTCCTCACTTCGGGGCTAGCTTAAAAGGGTCATCACTTTGACGCCATCCCAAAATTTTGCTGTGGAGAATACGTCGCTTTGGCACGGGTTGCTGCTGCGCCCCATTGGTATTGATCACTTGCAGCAGGAGATCGGGACTGCATAGCGTATATCCCCTGCATTACTGGAAAATCCCTTTTTAAATCAATCGTAGGTTCGCTGGATGCATTCGGTAAAAAAGGATCGTGGCTTTTGTGCGAATTTTTGGGAATCGCAAACCGGAAACTTTACACAGGAAGGAAACGATTGCCATGCGTATCAACCATCGGGACTCTGTGCCACAAATTGACCCCACCGCGTGGATCGCACCGAATGCCGTAGTGTCAGGCAAGGTCGTGGTGGGCCCTGGGTCTCGAATTTTGTATGGAGCTGTATTAACTGCAGAGAGTCGGGCCGAACTGAAAATAGGATCGGACTGCGTTATCATGGAGCAGGCCGTTTTGAGAGCCTCTGGGCGATTCTCGCTTTCCGTAGGTGACGGCACCATGGGTGGACCGCACACATACTTAAGTGGCTGCAAGATTGGTCCCAGTTGCTTTATCGCAACGGGAGCTATGGTTTTTAACGGTGCATTCTTGGGGGAAGGGTCCACGGTAGCGTTGGGGGGGATTGTGCCCATTAACACCACCCTACCAACGGAGTCTTGGATTCCCATAGGCCATATCGCCGTTGGGCAACCGGGGGAAGTGTTTTCTCCGGATCGGTCGACAGCAATCCACGAAAAAATTGGGCGGACGGGTTTCCCAACATATGTGTTTGGACTAGAAGCCGAGGGCAGACATCGCGGTGAAATCAATCGAGAAATTGCCCGTCAGTATAGCCGCGCCTTACAGGCCCATCAGTCCGATGAGATTTTGTCAGACGATTGATCGCAGAGCCGCGGCGGAATTGATTGTAGGATTGTAGTGGCGGGGAAGCAAACTCGCATTAGACTTCCGGTGGGCTGCCTAAGCCCTGCCAATATCTTCGCCATTGTTCTGATCGCGACAGGATTGCCACGATTCTTTACCCCGTGATCTTATTGAATTTGGCACGTGGGTTTTCCCAACAGCAGCGTATCCGCGGTAAGCACCAAGATTTACTGTTGACACTCCCCATGCGTAAACGCCGGGGATTCTTGCGAGGAACGCACTCCGGTGCGCTTTACTCGCAAGGGGTGAGCCAAACACCCCCTATCCAGTCGCCCGAAGGTCTCTGGTTACTTGACGTGATGGTTCGCCGAATCCTGTGAACGTCTGGTCTTGACGACGCGATACATTTTACGTCTCCCACGATTGCGAGAGACAACCGCCAACGTATCCATTGGTCAAAGGACGAACTATAGCACGCAAGGTATAGGTTGGGAACGACAAACCTTCGCCTGATATCCCCATCGCTAAAGCAAGGGGTTTTACGGCGCGCTGGATAAAAATGATGATATACTAATCACAAAACTGCGGAAATCTTCGGCACAAGCCTTATGCGCTTGTTTGGGAAAGCAGGGCGATGACATGGTTGAAGTAATTTCTCAAACCCGATACCGGTTCCATAACGGCGTCTGGTCCCAGGAACCAGCAGAAGTCGTTCGCGAAGCACCCATCACACTATGGGTTAACGGGCGCGAAATCGCTACCATTATTGCGACCCCAAACGACATCGAAGAGTTAATTTGTGGCTTCTTAGCCATGGAAGGCATTATTGCCCAACGCAATCAGATCACAATCTTCCAATATCATGAAGACGATCAACAAGTGTGGGTCAGGATTCCCAAAGTCAACGAGGAACGGTTGTTGCATTTTGCCCGGCCCACATTATCTGGCTGCTGCGGCCGAGGACGTCCTTCGTTATATTTTGCCAATGATCAGGACTTAACACCGATCAACGGGGACCTGACCCCTCACCTGTCACCAGCCACCGTCGCCACCTTATTTTCCCGGCTAAACCGGGTTACACAGCAGCAGCATTCGGGAGGGCTGCATGCGGCTGGATTAGGCAGTCAGGACGGGGCGCTCCAGGTAGCGCGCATGGACGTGGGTCGCCACAATGCGTTGGATAAGGTGTACGGCTGGAGCCTGATCCACCAGCACGATATCCGTTCGCTGGTTGTGGTCTTTTCCGGCCGCCTCTCCAGCGAGGTGTTGATCAAAGTAGCCCGCATGGGCATTGGCATAGTGATTTCCAATGCGGCGCCGACCTCCCTCGGCATTGAACTGGCCACCATGCTCGGCATCACCACCGTCGGCTTTGTTCGCAACCATGAACTCAGTGTTTATAGCTACCCAGAGCGTATTCAATCCTAACGACCGCGAAATTGTGGTGCCCGTTTTTCCAAAAACGCAGCCATGCCTTCCTGTTGGTCTTCGGTGGCAAATAGCAAGCTAAACAGCTTGCGCTCGTGTTTCAATCCCTCTTCCAAAGGAGTATCCATTGCGGTGAGTACCGATTCTTTAGCCAACCGTACCGCAACTTGAGGCATGGCAGCAATCTCCTGAGCCAGTTCCAGTGCGGATTGTTCTAATGAATCCACCGGAACCACACGATTAATTAAGCCATAGGCATAAGCTTCATCAGCGGTCATGGTCTTGCCCGTCAGCACCATTTCCATCGCCCGCACCTTGCCGATGGCCTTGGTGAGCCGTTGGGTTCCTCCCGCCCCCGGCATGACCCCAATTTTGATTTCAGGCTGCCCAAAACGGGTTCCTTCTGCTGCAATAACCATGTCGCAAGCCATGACCAATTCCATTCCGCCTCCCAGCGCATATCCCTTGACGGCGGCAATCAGCGGTTTGGAAAATCGCCGTATATTCTCCCAGCGATTAATTTGCGGTGATGTCAGCATGGTCACCGCGTTTTGTTCCTTAAGTTCGGCAATGTCTGCTCCAGCAGCAAAAGCTCTGCCCTGTCCGGTGATGATGACTACAGAGACCGCATCATCCTTATCCAACATGTCCAGATGCGCCACAATGGCCTCCATGAGCTCACTGTTCAGCGCATTTAATACCGCCGGCCGGTTTAGCCGCAAAATCCGCACCGGACCAGTCCCCGGGTCTAGCAATAATACCGGTTCACTCATGACTGCCACTCCACCACCTTTAGTTCTACAATCCCTTTTGCGAACCCATTTAAGTCCCGCCCTGCCGCCCGTCCCTCGGGTGAAGCCAACGCCTGATCCAGTGATTGCCGGTCGGCAAAATTCATGGTTGCCACCAAAAAAACATCCTGCTTCCCGCCTAAGTTCTCCGCTTTTCCCCAAGACAGGCCTTGTAGCCCGGGCATCGCTTGGGCTAATGGTGCGTGTACCGCCGTATAGTGAGCCAAGAACTGCTCGGGGTCAGACGGAGTCTGATAAATTGCCAGTAAACTGACCATGATGTTTGGCGCCTTCCTTTCGGTTTGGCTTTACCATGCGGTTATGATATCTCTGACGAGGGTAAGCAATCCCCCTCAGATTTTTAAATTATAACAGTTTGTTGGCAGCTACTGCCGCTGGTGGCCTGGCAGGATTTGCGCTAGGGCCTCTGCCAAATCATACGCGGCATAGCGTTCCTGCGCCAACGTGTTATCGGGCCCTCCAATTTCAATCAGCAAGTCATTTGGCATTAGTTGCTGATTATAACGATATGGCACCATGTCTATGCCATTGCCCCGCAGGATGCCTGGGGCAACTACCCCAAGCTCTTTGGCCAATCGCATGGCAAACGCTAAGTTTTGGTGCCAATAGGGATCAGGAAGCAGTTTATTGGTCCCTACCACAATAAGAATGCGTGCCATTTTGATTCCATGGACAATTCCCGTAGTCTCGCTGCCACCAGCTTGTCCACGGTGAAGGTCGATTAGCACCTTGACTGAGGGATACCAGCGCAGGAGTTGCTTGGCTGTGTAGTATGAGGTATTGTAGCTTGCCAAAAGTCCGTCTTTCATGTTATCCACCCGGGACTGCACGACACTCACACCCAATTGGCTCAAATCCTGACTCAGCCACCAGCCCACTTGGACGATGGTTTTGGACCACGTCGTGGAATCGGCCATGGGCGTTCCAGGAGTTAATTCCGACCAAAACGATTCCCGGCTGTGGGTTTGGTAGATACCGACCAAGGGACTGTGGCCGAGTTGCGCCCATACTCGGGATCCGTCTCCCGGCAGTCCTTCCATTACCGCATCTTGCCCTACCGGCGTCGGTAGCGGTTTGGAACGTGAAGGTGCCGTAACCGGAGGTATGGCGTTAAGCGCGGGAATTTCCACTGCCATCAAAGCATTAAGACTGTTAAGCCGAACTCCGGAGATATCGGTTAATCCCGTTATGATCAGTGACTTCCAGTGCCAGGAAAATGGTTTAGGATGCATCACTATCCCCAATAGGGGAATCCCCTGATTGACCCAATCTCGGAGCGATGCCGGACTTTGCTGCAATATGCTGAGACTGTTCTGGAGCCAGGAGTGCCGGCCATCAGATCCGAGATGCCCCAGCACCGGAACCGCTGGACCCGGATGCCTTGGCGGCACTCGCCAAAGCACAATCAGGGCCATAGCTAACACCGCACCGTAAAGGCTGACGCTCGTCCAAGGAACCCGCCGCGGTCGTGGCCAGGGACGCCGAGTCGGCCGCGTTGGAGTCCCCGCCAACGGGATGTGACGGCGGCGATGAAATCGAGGCCGCCGTCCAAAAAACCATACTACTCGCGGTCGGTACCATCGCCGTCTGCCATGCACCGTAATCACCCTCTAATGTTAGGTATATTTCCATAGTATGGGAAACATTTCGTTTTAGACCCCTTCTGGTATTTATCCCCAAATCCGGGGAAACACAAAGCCAGCAACCCACAGCAATATCGCGGCCATTGCCCAGGCTACCATGGCTGGCACCTTCGGAAAGGCTCGGGTTCCCAGCAAAAATTCAAGAAACGAGGTCGCCATCGTTAAAAACACAGCTAAAAAATGCAGGTGAGCGGGGGAACCGAAAATCCCGGGGCAACGGCTGCAATAATGTAGAGCACTGTGACCACCAGCCAAAATCGTAGTAAGTAATGCCGTGTCACCCCTTCTCACATCCCCTTTACCCCATGATTGTCCCGTGTTATAATCCGAGAACGGGGGGTATCTGAGTGGCTAATATTAAGTCTGCCAAAAAGCGTATTCGTCAAACCGAAACACGAACCTTGCGCAACAAAATTCGCAAAACCATGGTACGCACGGCCATTCGTCATTTCGAAGACGCTTTGAAGCACGGGGACATGGATTCTGCTGCGAGCGCATTAAAATTTTGCTATGCACGGTTGGATCGTGCTGCACAAAAAGGTTCCATCCATCGCAACACCGCCAACCGCAGGAAATCGCGATTGACCATTCGCTTCAATAAGGCCAAGGTTGGTTAACGATATTTCATAAAAACCCCAACCTCGCTTGGGGCTTTTTTATGCCCAAATCCACCCCCTACATTAACGCCAGCCATAAGGTGAGCCAGACTTCCGGATCACCCCGACCAATTTTAATGGCACGATCGATATATTGTGCGCGGCGAATACCTTCACTGACTTGTTCCAAAGTCCATCCTTTGGCCGATTGATAAAGTCGGCTGGCGACAAAATCTTTTAATCCCTCTTGTTGGGCAAAAGCTGGGGCCGATATTCCGCGACGCTGAGCTTCCAATACGTGCCCTACCTGAATCAGTTGCCGTGCAACAGTGATTAATATGGGGAGAGGCTCATTGCCCTGGATAAGCAGCTCTTGTAATGTCTGCAGGCTATCCCGTTTCTGTCGGCGGACTACCAAATCCGACAGCTTCCAAAAGGCTGTGCTGCCCAATGGAGCCACAAAATCGCGGACAAGCGCTTCATCCCATGGTGTCTGTGCATCATAAAGCGCCATTTTGTCGAGTTCTTGTTCCACCTGATATTCGTTGGCGTCAACCATCTGAACTAAAAGTTCCGCGGCACCCGATTTCAATTTCAATCGGCGCTTTTTGGCGCTAGACTCCACAAATCGCATAAATATCGCGGGTTTCAATGGCTTTAACTCAATGACCCGAGTACTGCCCAAACCTTTAACCAAACCCGGCATAGATTTTTTATCCCAAATAATTAGGCAAGTCGCGTCAAGAGCAATGGGCAACCAAGCCATAACATCGCTTTCTTTGCTTTTCCAGGCTGCAGTATCCCGCACCAACACCACTCGTCCCTGAGAGAAGAGGCTAGGGGTTTGTAAGAATCCCTTAACATCAGGCCAGGTAACAGAAGATTCATCCACTGCCAGATAGCCGTCCCGAGCGGCACGGTCGCCCAATAGACGATCGCGGACTTTGAAAATCCATTGCCAGGCCCAATATGGCTCTTGACCGATAATGTAATAAACCTTTTCCAAGGTTCCCCGTTCCGCCACCGCCATCGCTTCGGCTATGTCCATGGGTCCTGTCCTTCCGACGCATAACGGTCCAGATATTTGGCCACATTGTACCAAGATACAGGATACTCGCCAAGGTTGGCATTTGCGACCACACCCGGCTCGGCGAAAGGAGGTTTGTTGCCATGTGGCCCTTTTCTCGGCATAAGCCAAAATTTGACGCGAAAAGGCCCGAAATTGCCCAGCATCTGGATGAACCGCCGAAGAGTCCAGCAATGAAGTTAATGGAGACGCTAAAGACCTCCGAAGAAACATTAGAGCATGTCACTGGGGTCGACTTAGGCCTACTGAAAGACCTCATTACGGAAACCCAAACCTTTTCCAAGCGGTTGGAAGCACTAGGTCAAGATTTGACGCAAGGGAAGTCTGCTATACCAGAAAAAACCTTAGACGAGTTTTCGGGGGATGTCGAGGCAGCTTATGACCGCCTTAAAAGCACTGTAGGCCAATCGCCCGATATCATTATCCGACGCTTTTATATCGGGCAAAGCCAACAAGTGCCGGCACTCTTGGCCTTTGTGGATGGTTTGGCTAGCAACGAAATGATTGATCAAGACACTGTTACCTTGATGCAAAGCTACAAAGGAACCAAGAGTTTACAGCAAAACCCCTCGACCGCTCATCAAATCATTCATGACTCCGTAGTGTCCGTGGGGCATGCCACCGTAGAAACCAAATGGTCCAAGCTAATCATCGACTTAATGGGTGGCAATACCATTGTGTTTATTCAAGGCTGTGCCGAAGTTCTAGTACTCGACACCGTAAAGTACCCGGCTCGGGCGATTTCTGCACCGATGACCGAACGTGCCGTTAAAGGCCCGCAAGAAGCCTTTAACGAAGTGATTCTGACCCAAATGAATTTGATTCGCCGTCGCATTAAAAGTCCAAATTTACATTTCGATCCTGTGAAGGTTGGCCAGTTGTCCCAAACCTTGGTGGTAGTGGCGCATGTGGAAGGCGTTACCAATCCCGAATTGGTGATGGCAGTAAAACGCCGCCTGACTTCAATCCAAATCGCTAACTTAGAATATTCCAATACCCTGTCCGAATCCTTGTCCAATTCTCGTTCGTTGTTCCCCCAAGTTCGGTCCACCGAACGGGCCGATATTGTGGCACGCGATTTGGCCATGGGAAAAGTCGCGATTATGGTGGACAACACCCCCTATGCCCTGACCTTGCCAGCAACTTTTATCGATTTCTACCAAACCACCGACGATTACACAGCCAGTTTTTGGGAGGCTTCTCTAGAGCGATTGGTTCGGTTGCTTGGACTGTTTGTAGGACTGTTGCTGCCTTCCCTTTATATCGCGCTCAGTTCCGTGGATCCGGAGTTGTTGCCAACCAAACTCGTCATCACCATTGCCGGATCTCGGGTGGGCATCCCCTTCCCACCCATTTTTGAAGTCATCATCATGTGGACCATTATTGAAATTTTGCGTGAAGCCGCGATTCGATTGCCTAAGGAACTTTCGACAACTCTTGGCACGGTGGGTGCTATTGTCGTCGGAACTGCTGTCGTCAGAGCGGCTTTGGTCTCAGACATCATGATTGTCATTATCACTCTCACTGCCCTCGGGCTTTTTACTTCACCGGTTTATGAAATGGCAGTGCCTTGGCGGATCCTATTTTGGTTTATCATTATTGCCGCCTACTTTTTGGGCATTTTTGGCATTATCCTCGCGCTAATCGTAATATTGGCCCATTTGGCCAGCTTGGAAAATTTCGGAGTCCCATACTTGTCGCCTTTTGGACCACTCCGAGTCCGTGATCTTAAGGATTCCTGGGTGCGATTCCCGGAGCGCAACATGGTCTATCGTCAAACCTCACTGCGCACCGTATCCCCCAAACAGCGTACCCGCAACCCTAAAAAACCTATGGTCTCTCCGCAATTGCATCAAACCCAACAGGAGCACTTTGATGATGAGGTTTAGGGTATGGTCCAAGGCCATTACCGTGTTGTTGGGTTTGATATTTCTTTTGACCGGCTGTTGGGGCAACCTTCCGGTCAATAACCGTATTTTGGTGCTCGCCATGGGAATCGATCCCGCCAAATCTCCCAACCAATTTACCGTCACTTTTCAATCCCCAACACCTTCGGCGGTCACCAACAGCAGTCAAGGATCGTCCTCCGGCAGTGGAGGCCAATCGGCGGTATTCGCGGTCAAAGGTACCGGGCAAAGTCTGGAGGCCGCCTTCAACCAAGCCCAGGCTAAAGTGTCCAAAGATTTGTACCTGGGTCAGCTGCAGCTTTTGGTCATATCTAATCAGTTAAAACCGACGCTGTTAAAACGTGCCGTTACCAGCTTGCAAAGCATTGGCACGTTAGACAAGACGCCGTATATCGTCGTAGCCAACGAATCCGCGTTTAAGATGCTGCAACAAACTTCCCCACAGGCCAAATTCCCCAGCCTGTATTTCATTTCGCTGTTCGGTTGCATGTCCTGCCAGACCGATGCCTTGGGCATGCGATTTTGGCAGTATTTAGTCCGCATTGACACCCGTGGGGTAGATCCCTACATCCCGGTAGCGCTGCCTTTTAGCCAAGGATATCGCGTGGATCGGATAGCGCTTTACCGAGGTTATCACTATGTCACCATGCTAGATCCGACACAAACCACCACCTTTGGCATTTTGCAAGGTCTAGCCCACAAAGTCAGCCTATATTTGCCTAAATTTCAGGCGACTGTGGCATTCCTGACTGGCCCAAGCCGCCTCACCACCCAAGTCGTCAACGGCCAAGTCCATGCCACCTTTAACGTGCACCTTACCGCAATGCTGATGGGTTTGGACTCACACTCCGAAACCACCCAAAAAATTTCAGAGATCTCGCAGATGGCATCAGATACCCTGGCTAAGCGCTGCGTTGCACTAGTCCGACAGCTGCAACATCAAGACGTTGACCCCTTGGGCATTGGACGCATGTTGAGCTGGCAACATCCTGACACCTTTAGTCATTACGCCCATTGGCATCAGGAATATCCCAAAGTGCATGTTATTGTGCACTGCGTGGTGAAAATCACTGATGTGGGAACTACTAAATAATCAAGAGGAGGTAATTTCTATGAACACAGACACTGTCGAACGACTGCCCCGCATCTCAGCTATGCAGTTTGCCACCATGATTACCTCCGGTTACATCGCATTAGGCATTTTTTACTTTCCCCGCCAGGCGATTTCCAATGCTGGGCGTGCAGGCTTATGGTCGATCGTTTTGGATGGACTCATCACGTGGGTTTTGATGCACCTGATATTTCGAGTCAGTAGATTGGTGCCCAATGAAACGCTAACCAGTTTCGCTCCCAAAATATTAAGCAAACCCGTCGGATTTGTTATGGCCATGTATACCATTATTTACCATTTCATATTGGCGATAGCAGCGGTCACGTTATTTGGATTTGTTTTGGGAGACATTTTCTTGCCGTTAACCCCGACCTGGGTAATTGTTGGGTCCCTCGTTTTCACCGCAGTGTACATGGGGTGGGGAGGCACCGCCGGATTGGCGCGCACCCTCCAATCAGGATATACCCCAATTGTCATACTGACCTCGCTGACAGGACTGGCCACCAGTCTTTTGGTCCGTCATCCGGTTCTTCTACTTCCTCCCAGCACATTTCCCGTTATCCCCATATTGCGCGGCGCCTGGCAGGAATATATCATCTTCATCGGGTTTCAGCTCGCCGTGACACTGTATCCGTTTATCCGCAACGAGCAGCGCAAACAAGCTGAAAAGTACACTTACATAGCCCTAGGCATAGTCATTGCGATCCTGGTGATTGAATATGAAGTAATGATCGCCACATTTGGTCCTGCCTACATTACCCAATTGCGATGGCCCTTGGTTAGTTTGATGCGCATTCTTT
Source organism: Bacillota bacterium (assembly GCA_023488565.1). GTDB lineage: Bacteria > Bacillota > Sulfobacillia > Sulfobacillales > Sulfobacillaceae > Sulfobacillus_C. The sequence goes on from JAMDDZ010000150.1 coordinate 14,411, forward strand.
CGGTGCAGGGCTTTTTCATCGACAAATTCGGTCTCTTGGTAGTCGCATTGTGGACCATCATCGTAGCCGGTTTCACCGCAGTTCGGCTATGGTGTTTGACCCACGACACTATGGCTATGTTTCGCCTAAAAGGCGCGTTAGCCTACCATATTGTTTTAGCCGTGTCGGGATTTGCCCTTATTTTAAGTTCCACTGTCATTCCCAACGCCCAATTTGATGAAATGTTAAATGAACGGTACTTGATTCCTGCAGGAACCTTTTACCTAGTGGGAATTCCGTTAATCCTCCTTCCCGTGGCCTATTTTCGCAGAAAAACGGTGAAAAAACTCCGTACCCAAACGGAGACTACCCCTCCTCCTGTTGGTTAGGGATCGGAAACTCCATCCGCACCGCCGTGTGTCCCGGTTTAGATTCAATGCTGAGCTTGCCACCATGGGCTTCCACCAATCGACGGACAATCATCAGTCCCAAACCAGATCCATTCGGCTTGGTGCTCCTACGGGTACGAAACAAATGCTCCATCACCTCGGAATCAATTCCGGGACCATTGTCTTCTACCACAATCTCGGTACATGCGACACGAGGATTCACCCTCACCGTGACCAAATTGCCAGATTTCATCATCGCCTCTTTGGCATTTTTTAAAAGGTTGCTCAGTATGTGGCTAAGTCGCAGCGGATCGACCCAGATCATAGTGCTGGGCGGACAATGGACCTTGAGTTCGATGCTTTCGCGGTCGGCATGCGGTGTAAGCTCCTCCCAAGATTGTCGAATTATCGGAAGGACTGGCACATTTTGCGGCTGAATTTCGGTATCGCGGGTGGCCCACAAAATGTCCTCAGTAATATGCGCGAGTCGTGTCGCTTCATTCAAGGCTTGCTCCAAGTATCGGTCCAATGGCGGTCCCGATTGCTCCAATTGCGCCAATTCGATGTATCCCATAAGAGAGGTCAAGGGATTGCGCACTTCATGCATTAACGCCGCAGCGGCATTGGCAGAAATCATGTCTTGCTGCACGATGGGTTGGGGAATGGTTTCTACTAGAACCCATTGGCCATGGCCATGAATACGAATTTCATAGTGTTCGTGATATGATACCAGTACCGCCTGGGCACCCTTAGATATGACCGCAGTCCATTCTGGGAGCCATGGTACCTCATCCCATGTCCAATGATCGGTTGAAGACAGTCCAAGAACCTCGTCAGCTACCTCGTTGCAATAAATCCAATGTCGGTCTTGGGCCACCCCAATTCCAGTATGCAGTCCTTCCCCCATGGCTTTCCATCCCAATTCAATGGGCCAAAACAGGCTTCCCTGCATCTCCCCTTCAAGATTGATAACAGACGTAAATTGCACGGTATAGGTGCGACCGGCCACGTCCCAGCGTTGCATTCGAAATCCCATTGCCCGCCGACCGATTTGACCACCAACCACGCCAGGAGTAAATCCCAGATCCCTTGCCATTTGATTGCACCAGACTATATTTGATTCTTGCCCATGAAACACTATGGGAACCGGAACCAAATTCAATACATCCTTGCGCACTACAAAATCGTTGGTCAATTCGATATGACTCATCACGCGAAACGATATGCACATCGGGAAGTCCCTTTCTCCGTCATACTCATCCATTCGACATGTAATTACATAATCCTCTATTTTTCATGGGAAAGGCCGGTTTTTGCTCAGCGATGTCAATCATGCAGCTTAAAGCGCGGTATTGACGCAAGTGCCCTGAAGGGCTGTAGGCGGCGAGAAGGAGAACTCTTTTCTGTAAAGAAGCTGCATTTTTTAGTCGGTCCGTCATGATAGCATTGAGGACAATGTAAGAGATAGCCCCGAATTTCGTGGAATTTGAGGCGAGCGATTCCGAAGGCTCTCTGGTTTACTAGAGAGGTCCTATCCATCTTTTATCCCATCATAGGAGGAATCGCTAGTGAATCCTAGGATAAAGAACAATCCCGCAACGTGATTCACTTCGGCGTCC
>JAMDDZ010000150.1:16407-16817 GCA_023488565.1 Bacillota bacterium
TCGATATTTTACACGAGGCGGAATCCGGGCTGTTCGCATGATCCATTCACACCGGGCTCCGCGTTTTACAGGAACTCATGGACGCCGAAGTGGATCAACTGGCGGGCATCATCCGGATCACCAGGCCGTCCGGCACGGGACCGAACAGGGATTTGTCTATCGGGGCGACCGCAAAATTCCCCTCACCCATCCCCGGGTTCGTACCCAGGACAGCGCCGAGGAACTGCCGCTGGCGACGTACCATGCCTTTCAAGATCCCACCCAAGCCACCCAAACCGTACGGAAACGCATGCGGTTTGAGTTAACGAGTCGGCAACAGGTCCCTGCCGATGCCGCCTTCGAGACGGCGGGCCCCAGTAAAAGTACGGTCAGTCGCCGCTTCATTCAGGCCACGCAGCAAGCGTGGGGTC
>JAMDDZ010000094.1 GCA_023488565.1 Bacillota bacterium
GTTAGACAACGGAAGTTCCGATTTCTCCAACAGATGATCGCGATATTCATCGTTGGCCGCGATAATCCGACCGATCTGAATGGCCCGCCTCCGCGAATCCTGATGCTTAGGGGTATTTTTGACCAATTGATCCCACGACAATCCATATCGTTGTAATACGTTTCCATATTCAATTATTTCGCTTCGGCGGTTCTCTTCATCCTGGTGCCATTCCCACACTCTTCGAGAGGCATCATGCCAAACCAGGTCAAGCGTGTTGGTCCCTCCCTCAGACGGAGAAGATTCCCAGGTACTAAAGGGCACTTCGATCGGACGACGTCCTTGTTGGCGATAATAGTCAATCAATCGACGTTTTATTACGGTTCCGGCAAAAGTTGCAAACGACCCTTTATCTTCTCTATAACTGGAAATCGCTTCATCAAACGCCATTAACGCAACACTAATCTCGTCGTCGTTTCCCGCACGCAAAAATCTTCCCGCACTGTGGCTCGCGGTGTTCACAATAAAGGGAGAAAAATCCCGAATCACTTGAGTACGGGCTTCTTGGTCTCCCTGCTGTGCTCTCCGCAACAACTCCGAAGTTTTGGCCGGAAGCTCTTTGCTGAAACCAAGGCCCAAACTGCTTCACCTCGCTTCTATTGAATTCGTCGGGTTAGTAGCAATTGTGGGGGGTCAAACCGAAGAATCGGGCTCAAATTGTTCCTGGGACCAAAGGTTTGGCGTAGCAGGAACCGGGACTCCAAGCATTTGGTAACCGCGCACTGCCAGTACGCGTCCGCGGGGAGTACGTTGAATGTACCCCTGTTGGAGCAGGTAGGGTTCATACACATCCTCAATAGTCCCCGCTTCCTCTCCGACTCCCGCTGCCAGGGTCTCTAGCCCCACCGGGCCCCCAGCATAGCGTTCTAAGATAGCTTGCAAGATTCGTCGGTCAACAGCGTCAAGTCCTTGAGGGTCGACTTCCAGAAGTTTGAGTCCTTCCATCGCCACCAGAAGCGACACCGTTCCGTCCCCCCGTACCTCAGCATAGTCACGCAATCGACGCAAAAGTCGGTTAGCAATACGCGGTGTACCGCGACTGCGCCGGGCTATTTCTACTGCTGCCTCGTCTGACACCTCCACTTGCAGAACGTTTGCCGAGCGACGCACAATGCGAGCCAGGTCGTCAGCCGTGTAAAAATCCAAATGGGTGATTACCCCAAATCGATCACGCAGTGGGGCCGTTAACATACCAGCTCGGGTGGTAGCACCCACCAAGGTAAAGTGCGGCAGGTCCAATCGTACCGAGCGAGCTCCAGGGCCTTTCCCCAAAATCAAATCCAAAGCAAAGTCTTCCATAGCCGGATACAGCACTTCTTCCACCGGACGTGACAGCCGATGGATCTCATCAATGAATAATACTTCGCGGTCGTCCAGGTTTGTTAATATGGAAGCAAGATCGCCGGGCCGATCAATCGCAGGACCCGAAGTATAACGAATATTGACCCCCAATTCGTTAGCAATGATATGGGCCAAAGTCGTTTTTCCCAACCCAGGCGGGCCATATAGCAAAACGTGGTCCAATGCGTCCCGACGTGCCAAAGCCGCCTGAATAAAAATGTGCAGCCGTTCTTTGACAATGTCCTGACCCACATAGTCGGCCAATGACTGAGGTCTTAAGTGCCTTTCCAACTCTCCTGCTGGGTCACTGCTAGGATTCATAATCCGCGACGAATCATTGGCCACGATGTTGCTCCCCTTTACCCGAATCCAATGTTTTTAACGCAAATCGGAGGCGTTGCCCGATGTCATTAATTTCGTCGGGAATATGTCCGCATGCGGAGCGAGCTTCGTCCACAGTGTACCCCAGACTAACCAAACCCTCCAAAACCTCGTCGGACGATAGCGTCGGAGATTTGCCAGCATTTGGAGACAACAGGCCATCGTCCAAGGTTCCCCACTTGCTAGACAGTTCCAGTTGGATTCTTTGTGCCAACTTAGCCCCGATTCCCGGCGCCTCTTTCAACTGCTTCCATTGTCCATGGACCACTGCTTGCCGAAGACCTTCTACTCCCAAATGACCCAGCAAGGCCAATGCTCCCTTAATTCCTACCCCAGTAACCGCCAGCATATCCAAAAAGCACTGGCGTTCAATTCTGGACAGAAACCCTATTAGCCGCCAGGCATCCTCACGGATTACCAAATGGGTATAAAGGTGCACCTGAGAGTTTACCTCTCCTAGCTTTTCCAGGCCCACTTTGGTCATTTCGACCCCATACCCCACCCCACCGACATCCACTACACAGGACTCAGCGTCTTTGGACATGAGGCGACCACGTAGTTCAACGATCATGGATGACTCCTTTAAACCTTATGTACTCTAGTCCTGTTAATGCAATCGCCAGAGCGTCTGCAACGTCGTCCGGCGTCGGCTTCTTCTCCAGTCCTAACAGCCGCTGGACCATGGTTTGCATTTGTCCTTTGGATGCCATGCCATAACCGCTAACGGTTTGTTTGACCTCATTGGGCGTCATTTCTACCAAGTTTAGGTGGCTTTTTGCCACGGCCGCCAACACTACTCCTCGAGCTTGACCAACCGCCAGCGCTGTAGCGCTGTTTTGACCAAAATATAATTTTTCCACTGCAGCCCAGTGCGGTTGGTGTTCGGCAATTAGATCCGTAATGGACTCGAAGATGGTCAACAATCTCTTTTCCATAGCCACCCCCGATGGGGTACTGATGGCACCATATGCCACAGCCACCGTCTTGGATCCATGGCGATCAACAATGCCCCACCCACAAATCGCAGTGCCCGGATCGACCCCCAATATTCTCATGAAACCCTCCCCTGGGATCCGCTACCCGAATCGGTATGATACTCTTTAACTATACGACAGAGGCAGGGTATTTCCCTGCGCCTAGGACCACAGAAAACGAAAGGGGCGCGTATGTCGAAGCCATCTAACGCATTTCGCGCTCATCCCCACTTTTCCCGGTTGTATCTTCGGGGGGGACCTGTACTAAACCTGTTTCTGGGCCAAGCCAGAGAAGCGCAAGGACGGCTGGTCACCGGGAAAACGTTAATTATCGGTGCTGGCAGCGGGCTCGACGTTCCTGCTGTGTTGCCGTTCGCTAAAACTCTCACACTGCTTGAACCGGACCCCACATTTGCCAGCCACCTGTTGCGGCAATATCCTCAGTTGCCTGTGCTGATTACACCTGCCGAATTTATCACTGCTGCGGACAATACGTTTGATACTGTGTTATCCAGTCTGGTACTATGTTCTGTCGCCGATTTATCTCAAACCCTAAAAGAAATTTTTCGGGTACTGAAACCAGATGGACAATTTTTGTTTTTGGAGCACGGAATCCACCGAAACAAACTCGCAGCCCGAATGCAGGCGGCTCTGGATCCCGCCTGGCAACGAGTTGGTGGTGGATGCCATCTGACCCGCCCTATCGTCGATGCGGTCGCGGCACAGGGCCTAGTGATCGACCAATTCCAATATATTTCAACCAATTGGCTAGTCCCGCTGATTACCGGACGAGCCACCAAATCTCCTATTCATCGCCAAACCCTTCGGGAAACTCCCCGTTGAAGAATACTCTTTCCACATCGTCGTGGTCTTCCAACAAATCTATCAAGGTCTCCAACTGCACTGCATCTTCTTCGCTCACCGCGGTTAGCGTCTTGGGCAACCGCACCAATTCCACCTCCGACACGGAAATGCCCTGGCTTTCAAATTCTTGACGCACTATATCCAAGGCCTCTGGTTCCGTCAGCACCACATACTCATCGTCTTCGCGTCGCAAATCATCCGCTCCCGCCAAAATCGCGATATCCAACAGTTCTTCTTCAGAATGAGAGGTAGGTCCCAAGGTAAGACGGCCTTTTGCCTCAAACATCCAGGCCACGCAGCCAGTTTCTCCCAATGATCCTCCATGACGAGAAAAAATGTGGCGGATTTCTCCCGCAGTCCGATTGCGGTTATCCGTCAATATCTGCAAATACACCGCAACACCACCGGGACCGTAACCTTCGTACACAATCTCTTCATATTGAACCCCTTCTTCTTGTCCGGTAGCTCTTTTGATCGCGCGGTCGATGTTGGATTGGGGCAAGTTGCTTTCTTTGGCTCGTTGAATGGCCAGGCGAAGTTTGAAGTTATGATCAGGATTGCCTCCCCCACGCTTGGCAGCTGCCATAATTTCTTTGGTCAATCGGGAAAAGACATTGCCTTTAACGGCATCCACCTTGGCTTTTTTACGCTTGATATTGGCCCACTTAGAGTGCCCTGACACATTACCGCCCCCTTGCCTGTTTTTTAAAACCGTCCGGTGATAGGCATTCGTCGATCCCGGCCAAACGCCCGCGGGGTAACCTTGATCCCGACTGGTGCCTGCCGCCGCTTATATTCATTGCGATTCACCAGCTTTAACGTAAGGTCTACCGCATCCTGGGGCAAACCTGCCCGAATCAATTCATCTGCCGTCAAATCGTCTTCAATATACCCTGCTAAGATTTTATCCAAAATTTCATAAGGTGGAAGGCTGTCCTCATCCTTTTGATCCGGACGCAATTCTGCTGATGGTGGTTTGATCAGCACATTGTGAGGAATACGCTCCCCCGCACTATTGACCCAGCGAGACAATCGAAAGACTTCCACCTTCAATACGTCTTTCAACACGGCAAATCCTCCAGCCATATCGCCGTATAACGTACTATATCCTGTAGCCAATTCGCTCTTGTTCCCCGTCGTCAGCACCAACCATCCCATTTTGTTGGACAACGCCATTAACAATGTGCCACGAATTCGTGCTTGAAGATTTTCCTCAGTCAAGTCGATAGGACGATTGCCAAAAGATGTTCGCAGCACCTCCATAAACTCCGCCATCACATCGGCAATGGGGAGTTCGCGTGTTTCGACGCCAAGATTTTGCGCCAGATCCAAAGCATCTTTTCGACTGCTGTGGGAGGTAATTGATGACGGCATGAGAACACCATGGACTCGACCGGCTCCCAACGCGTCGACCGCAATGCATGCGGTCAGCGCCGAATCGATCCCCCCAGACAATCCAATCACCACATCGCTAAAGCGATTTTTTTCAACGTAGTCACGCACCCCCAAGACCAGTGCCCGATATAGCGCCTCGTCGTCTGATACCATGGCCGTCAAACGTGGCGGTTGCGGAGAATGAGCGCGTCCTAGATTGCCGGTAACCACCCACTGCACTACCGGTTCCTCAGCTGCATTCAGACGCCATCGGGGATCAATCCAACGGCGATGTTGACTCGGTGTCCGCGTCAAGGTCACCTGCAACACGTCTTCCTCAAACGCGTGAGCTCGTGCCAAGACCTGGCCGCCTGGCGAAAAAATCGTGCTTTGTCCATCGAACACCAATTCGTCCTGCGCCCCTACCATATTTGTCCACAATAAATAGGCTGCTGCATCATCAGCCCGGGTTCCCATCATTTGCTCTCGCATTTGCTGCTTGCCGCGGGAAAACGGCGATGCGCTGATGTTGATTAACAGATTGGCTCCGTGTCGTGCCTGGACCAAATAGGGCCCGTCGGGATACCAAAGATCTTCGCAAATGGATACCCCAAGTTTCCAGTCATCCCACCGAACAATAGCAGTCGTGTCTCCAGGTGAAAAATATCGTTCTTCATCGAAAACACCATAGTTTGGCAGATGGTGCTTGTGCAACTGGCCCACCAGTGTGCCCTGAAAAGCTATTACCGCCGTGTTATACAACGCTTCCTCCGCGTAGGCATAACCCCATACCGCCAGAACGTCCTGGGTTTTGGCAATGAAGTCTTGGTTAGCGTCAGCCAATTCCGATAAGAATGAGGATCGAAACAATAAATCTTCCGGCGGATAGCCCGCCAGGCACATCTCTGGAAATACGACAAGTTGAGCGCCGCCATCCCGTGCGAATTCAAGGGCCGATGTCATTTTGGCCAGGTTCCCGCCAACGTCTCCCACCACACTATTCATTTGAACCAAGGCTACCGTCAACTCGCGCATTTCCCCCATCGCGTCCTCCCGGATCTGTCCTTCATTTTTGGCTTGCGATGCTTAAGATCACCTGGGTTATCGTCTGGCCAATCTCCATCATTAGGCGTCCGATGTCAGATTCCAGCGGAATCTCCTGCCAGTATTTGCCGCCGGACACGACTAAGGTCGGGTCTGCACCATCAGCCACGGCGATCGGAAAACCAGCAGCAGAAAGATATCGGCACGCTAAATCACGCCATATCCCATCAGGGGCTGTGACTCGTAGAGGAGTTTGCAAAATGGCACATTGCCCATCGTACCCCACCTCGTCTACCAACACCTGGCGCGCGAATTGCTCTAGGGTGGCATCATCCATTTCCATAATGAGAACACCTCATCGCTGTCGGGGAAATTACCCGAAACTTCCCGTCGATCCCGTCAACCAGCCATAGTCCACTAGGCTTCTTGGGATGTCTCACCCACTGATCGAACAAGGTAATCGCTTGTCCCGCCACCGCTAACGTTACCGAACCTAGTACTCCCGCCTCAAAGCAGCGTGGACCTTCCGTCTGACTGGTACCAAACCAGCATCTGAGGCAAGGGCCACCAGGGATTAAGCCGAGACTCATTCCCTCCAAACGCACTGCGCTATTAAAAATCCATGGCCGCTGCCATTTGGCGGCCCAATCTTGAATAGTCAAACGGGTTTCCCAGTTGTCAGTAGCGTCGATCACCAGGTCTACGTCAGCGAGTAGGTCATCAACATTACCCTCACGCAACATCTCGGTGACGGCACGCCATTTCACGGCTGGATTATGTCCGCCGACGCGCTCCACTAACATCGGAGCTTTGTATGCACCAATATCCGGGGCTTGATACCATGGCTGGCGCGCAAGATTGGATAGAACAATCCGATCTGCATCAATGACGGTGATCTGGCTAACGGACCAATGCTGGGACAAGCCAAACGCCACCGGATTGCCAATGGCGCCAGCCCCCACTACCGCCACATGATACATGGTTACTCCTCCAAACTATCAGCCACCCGCCCCAACGCTTGACAAGCCTTCTCATTCCATAAATCCCGCTGTAACTCCACATAACGTGCCGCACGGCTAAACGTGGTATCACCGACGCTGGAAATGGGCTGCACGCGCGGATAATACCGCAATAACGGCACCACTTCGGCCAAATGGCGAATGGCGCGAGTCCATGCTCTCTCTGCATCACGAACCCGTTGACTCTCTAAATAGAGTAATCCTATGCTGTAATCTACCTCAGCAGTGCCTGCCGCTTCCCTATATGCATGCAATGCCTCGGCCAGACGACCCAAACGATGATACGCATGGCCTAATAAATAGAAGATGGTTCCATCCATTCCTGCGGGATCCCACGCTAGGAGCTCCTCAAGCGATTCGCGGACGCCATCCCAATATTCTAATCGGCTCAGCGTAGTAGCCAAATTATAAAGTCCTCGCAAATAAGGGCGAATCGACTCGTCCTGCCATCCGGTGTGGCGTTTTTTGCGGGGCAGAGCCAATTCCGCCTGGGCAATGGCCATTTGGAACAGTTCCAACGCTTGCGACAGTTCCCCCCACTTCAAGTATACCGTGCCTAGCCCATTTAGTGCATCAGCGCGAAATGGATCTAATTCCAATGCTCGCCGAAAATGTGATTCCGCATGTTCTAACTGCCCACTTTCGATATGCTGCCACCCTAGTTGCTCTTCTTCTTGGGCTAACACATCCTCACTCCTCAAATCGATAGTACCGGCGCCGGCCTACCCGGATCCAGTCTCCACTCACCACCCGCACTGTTTGATCCATGCTTAGGCGCTCATCATTCAATACCACCGCACCTTGCTGCAAAAATCTCCGCGCTTCCTGCCGACTTGCTACCCCAGGAAGAAATGCTACGAGTTCAATGGCGGACACCTCCCATGGATCCCGATCTAAGCGAACCACCGGCATTTCCGAAGGTATCCCGCGTTGGCTAAATGTCCGAGAGAATTCTTCTGCCGCCCGCTCAGCATGTTCACGATCCCAAAACCGCTCCACAATCCGTAATGCCAAGTCGGCTTTGACATCTCGAGGATTTTCGTGTTCTACCCGTTTCTGCCATTGGGCAAAATCCATGCCAAATAATAAATGGGCCCAACGAGCGATTAAGCCGTCGGGGATAGACATCACTTTACCAAACATGTCACGGGCAGGTTCGGTAATGCCGATGTGGTTTCCTTGGCTTTTACTCATCTTGCGCACCCCGTCGGTGCCCTCCAACAGCGGCATAAAAATTCCGACTTCGGGTTCCATTCCGTAGTCTTCTTGAATTTGTCTGGCAGTCATAATGTTAAAACGCTGGTCTGTTCCGCCGAGTTCTACGTCTGCTCGCAGGGCCACCGAATCATAGCCTTGCATTAAAGGGTAAAGCAATTCATGGAGGTGAATAGGGGCATGATCTTCAAAACGGCTGTGGAAATCATCACGTTCCAAAATGCGGGCGAGGGTGATATGGCTCAAAAGCTGTATCATATCGGGCAGTTGCAAGAATTGAAACCATTCGCTATTGTATCGCACTTGCATGCGTTCGGTTTTCAAAATATGATTAGCCTGTTCAATATAAGTGCGGGCAAATTGGTCGACTTCGTCTTTACTCAACTGCTTTCGCGTGGCCGCCCGGTCAGTGGGATCGCCAATTCGTCCGGTCATATCGCCAATCAAAAATACCACCACATGGCCTAAATCTTGAAACTGCCGCAATTTCTCCATTACTACGGTATGCCCTAAATGGATATCCGGGGCCGTCGGATCCACGCCCAACTTCACAATCAATGGCATTCCGGTCTTCTGAGACTTGCCCAACTTTTGCGCTAATAGCTCTGGATTCACCACGTCATCGGTCCCGTCGACTAAGCGGTCGACAGTTTTTGCTAGATCCTCCACAATCCGTCTCCTCTGATCAATACTTTTCAAATTCTTATAGGCGGATCCCGCACGAGATCCCGGCCTGAAATATACACCATCCCTCCCCTGCCTCTAAGAGTGTAGGAGGTTACCCAGACTCCGAATCATGGTTACAATTCTGCGGTGAGTATATCACACCCGAGAAAATCCTGAAAAGACATGACTTAGGACGGTTCATCATCGAGCCAGGCAACGGTCACACCATCGCCACCTTCACCCTGTGCTCCAAGGCGGAGGCTCACAACGCGAGAATCCTGCCGCAACCTTTCTCCTAACACTCGACGCAAAGTACCGGTTCCTTTACCATGAATGATGCGAATCATTGGCCACCCCGACAGCACCGCATTGTCTAAAAACCGATCCACCACGTCCCAGGCATCGTCTGCGGTCATACCTCGTACATCCACCTCAATATGGCCGCCGGGAGATCCGGCGGGTTTAGCCGCGGGTCGTCGGAGAGCAGTAGATTTAGGTTGCGCAACGCGCTCTAACTCATTGAGTGGCAACCGGATGCGGAGCGAACCTACCTCAATTAGCGCCGTGGGCCCTTCAATTTCGAGAATGTGGCCAAAATCCGAAAACCCACGAATTTTCACCCAATCGTCCACTGCGGTAGGACGTGGTCCGGTGGTTGTCGGAACGATTTTTAGAGGCTCGGGCAGTGTGCCTTGCTCTCGCCAAGTACTGCGCAGCTGCTCGATTGCTCGCGCTCGTTCCTGGCCTTCAGTGCGACGCACTTCTCCCATAAGCCGATCAATTTCGACTTTCGTCTGCTCCAGTGCCTTTGTCCAGGTTTCTCGCAGTCTTCGGCGATCTTGTTCCAATCGGTCCTGTAATTTGGTTTGCTCCAGATCCTTTTGAGCTTTAGCCAGTTCCCATTGATTCCTGTCCATCTCAAATTGCCGCCGTGACTCACGCAAATCCTGGTCAAGCTGATTGACCGCAGCAATCGCCTCCGTCAATGCCAGGCTTTCCGCGGTCATCAGTTCGCGACCCCGATCAACAATGGCCCGAGGCATACCTAAGCGTTCAGCAATACTAAAAGCGTGGGAACTGCCCGGCTGGCCCATAACTAAATGGTAGGTCGGTACTAGTGTTTCCATGTCAAAAGCCACATGCGCATTAACCACTCCCGGGTCTTGAAACCCCAAGAGTTTGAGTCGATTGTAATGGGTAGTAGCCATTACATATGCCTGACGCTGACTTAAGCGTTCTAAAATGGACTCTGCTAACGCCGCGCCTTCTTCTGGATCAGTGCCCGCACCCAATTCGTCAATTAAACACAGTGTACGTGCATCAGCTCGCTCCACCATAGGCACCAATCGGCGAACGTGGCTGGAAAATGTCGACAAATTTTGTTCTAAGCTCTGTTCGTCGCCAATATCGGCCAGAATTCCTGTTATGAAGGGAATTCGAGTTCCTTCCCTTGCTGGTACCATCATACCCGACAACGCAAACGCCACCATGAGTCCGGCGGTTTTCAGGGCCACCGTCTTACCACCGGTATTAGGTCCCGTGATCACTAAGATTCGCTTCTCGGCATCGAGCCGCAAACTGAGGGGCACTGGATTATCCAACAGTGGGTGCCGTGAATCAACCAAAATAAGGTTCTCGCCGCCGACATGGGGAATCACGCCCCCATGAGCAGTGCCATAACGTGCCAAGGCTAAAACACGGTCCAAATCAGTGAGCTCTTGTTGCAAAAATGCCAAATCGCTGTTGAACGATCCCACTCGCTGGGATAAATCCTGTAGTATTCTCTCAATTTCTTCCTGTTCGTCACGCTCCAAGGAGACAACCGCATTTTGACGTTCTACAATGCTAAGGGGTTCAACAAACACGGTTTGCCCGCTGGCCGATTGGTCATGGACAATGCCTGACACCGAATTACGAAACATATATTTTACTGGGACCACCCGCCGTCCAAATCGCACCGTAACCACCGGCTCTTGTAAATAAGGCGCCCAACGCGGCGAGCGAAGTAGCTGGTGCAGCGTGGTGTCGATTTCTCCCAATGTTGCCCGCCGTTTCCTGCGTATATCGCGCAAAGCAGGGCTGGCGTCATCGCGAACTTCGCCTTCAGGGGTTAAAATTGCCCGGATCACTGTAGCCAATTCACGAGGCACAACCCAATGGGTTACCCGTTCACGCCACACTGGGCACTGTGGCTCAGGAATGGTAGTGACCACCTCATAAGCTCTCAGGAGTGTGTCAGCCACCATCCACAACTCATCGGGTGTAAGCACATGACCCTTGCGTGCCTGTTCGGCAACTGTTCCAACAGGCCCCGCCCCTCTTAGTGTTAACGGTTGCCAGGCTATCCACTGGAGTACTTCTTGCAGCAATATCTGCTGTTGGTGAAGCACCTCGGGATTTTCAGCCCACGCTAACTGCTTCACCGCTTCGTGACCCATAACGGTGTCAGCTTGGCTACTCGCCAGATACAACACCGAATCCCATTCCAACGCGGTTAACGCGTTCTTATGGCAAAGGTTGAGGTCACTCTGAAGGAGTCTATCCCTCACATCATTAATCAGAGTCAAGTCCCCCCATGTCTTTGGCCTTTGCAGGACAAAGCCCAACGCCCTGCCCTTATGGCGCTCTTTGAGGATCGCCCACACACAAAGCTCTCCCGCACCCCAGCTGCATTGGGCGATGCGGGTAATAAATATACGGCGCCGATCAATATGATACACCCCAGGTTACCACTCACCCCTAGGATCCGCAACTCTGCGACCAGGAACCGTTATTTTGCAATATTTTCCTGTTGAAAAACAAGAAGGCAGTTCGGTTACTTCACATCCCGCCTGCGCCACTTTTGCTGCATTGTCTGCACCAATTCGTCGCGCTCTGCCTGAACCCGAAACAATTCCTCGGTTAGGTTCAATGCTGTTAACACTGCCAACCGAGTAGGACTCACTCTAGGGCTTTTCGATGCCAGTATTCGCATCCTATTGTCGACATGATGCGCCAGTGCTTGCACCACGTCTTCGGGTAGATCCCCTTTCAACTGATACTCTTCCCCATAAATCGTCACCGTTGTGCGTACTGGATCTGCCACCCCGATCCCTCCCCCCTAATTATATTTCTCTATTTCTCGACATAAGGGTAGAAATCCTGCAAAAATGGGGGCCAAAAGAAATTTTTACCGTTCTCTCATCATCATGCCTTGTCCCCGTAATATTTCAATCGCGTGGCCCATTTGGATATCCACCTCGCTGTCCGTCAAAGTCCTAGTATTCGATTGAAACACCATCCGTAAAGTCACCGATCGTCCCCACTGTCCCGAAAACACATCGATTAAGCGCAGGTTCTTGAGATCTGCCAGATGAGCATCCAGGACGATACGGTTTAATGTGCCCACCGTGCTCGCCTCGGGGACCACTAAAGAGAGATCACGGACTACCTCGGGATACCTGGATGGGCTGGGAACCACACCACTAATTGCGGATTTGGTGTGATGGATGTCAAAGAGGCTGAGCACCCCGATTCGTTTAGCATGGTAGCGAGAGGCCACGCGAGGTCGCAACTCTCCTAAAAACCCCACCGTGCGTTTTTCTGTATTTAACACAGTGGCAGAACGTCCTGGGTGCATGAAAGCGGGCAGATCCCTGTCAGTCACCGTCGATATCTCAAGATTTAAACGCCGAATGACCCATTCCAAGGTCCCCTTTAGTCGGTAAATTGCTAGGTTTTCCGGTAATCCCTTGGGATATTGAGGGTAGTCGTCCAAAATTTCAGCGACTGCCAATTGCATTGGTTCTTCGGCACGATCCTGTTTCCTCGCATAGATCGGTGCCAATTCAAAGATGGCAACGGGCTGATCTCGTCGTGAGCGGTTGTAGCCCACCACTTCGAGAAGATGAGGCAACAACGATGTCCTGAGCATTTCTTCTTCCGCGCGGAGTGGATTGCTAATGCGGACCGGATCCGGAACATCCGCCATCGTTACCACGTCTCGGCTAGGTGACCAAAATGGGCGCGTTACCACTTCACAGTAACCGGATTCAACCCACAAATCCCGAAGACGTTCTTGGAATTCCACTTCTTGGTTGCGGGCCCCAGGAACATTAGGGGAATGGGGCACGGTCACCGGAATCATGTCCAGCCCTATTACCCGGGCTACTTCTTCACATAAATCTTCGGTGGCAGTAACATCATGGCGGTTGCTAGGAATTGAAATCCAATCCCCGTCCACCTGAAACCGCAAGCGGTCCAGTGCCTGCGAAATATCCTGATTCGTCCAATCGACTCCCAATAAAGACCGAATCCGATCCGGTTGAAATCGAATGCGTCGGCGCATTGGCATCTGCCCTATTATAGTGCTGGAACCCTTAGTCACCATCGCACCGCAGTCGCTCAAAATATCCACCGTCGCTTGAGCCGCGACCGGAACAATTTCGGGGTCAGTTCCCTTACCAAAATGAATTGCTGCATCGGTACTTAAACGATGTGTGCGCATGCTGAGAAATATTCCCGAAGCATTAAAGTATGCTGATTCCAACCATACCTGGCGAGTCTCTGCACTAATGGCGGCTCTCTGCCCGCCCATGATCCCGGCAAGCGCAATGGGGCCGATTTGGTCGGCAATAACCAAATCATCCGCTCTTAACTGACACTCCGAGCCATCTAGCAATATCATGACTTCACCTTCGGCGGCCTTACGTACTTCGATAGGCAGCACTACCCGTTGTTGATCAAATGCATGCATTGGGTGACCCAAATCCCACAAGACGAAATTCGTCACGTCCACCACGGGATGTATGACGCGAAGTCCTATGGCCACCAACAGTACCTGCATCCATAACGGCGAATTTTGAATGCCAGCCACCTCGAATCCGGACAAGCCATAAACCGGGCACGCCAAAGGATCTTTAACCTCAGCCACCCCCGGATCTTGGCGATACTCCAATGGGGCGCTTAGCGGAGTCAGTTCCAGTTCCAATACCGCCGCCAGTTCGCGGGCGATGCCCAGCACACTTTGGTCAAATACTGCTAAATTAGGGGTCAACTCCAACTCATAAATCGTGTCAGTACCCCCCACTTCGTCAATGAAGCGAGATCCTAGAGGCAAATCGCCATGGTATATCCATAAATCGCCGGTGGTGTCCTGAAATCCCAACTCAGCGGCGGACAGCAACATGCCCGGAGAAGGAATTCCCCGCATTGTGACAGTCTCCAACACCCGACCATCAGGCAAATGAGTCCCAGGTGGTGCATACCACAACCGATCTCCGGTAAAGCCGTTATTAGCCCCGGTCACTACCGTCACTAGTTCATGCAGAGCCCTTCTCACAGTCACCAAAGACAACAAATCGGCATGGGGATGCGGTCTGCGTTCTACCACTTCCACTAATTCTATCTCTCGGTAAATCTCTCCCCAAGTTTCTACAGAGCCCACTTCGATGCCCATTTGCAATAAGCCTGACGCAACCTGCGCAGGCTCTGGTACCTCTTTCAAATGTCGTGCCAGCCACCGATGGCTCAGTTTCATAACATTGGCCTCCCTGTGTAACGGTCAAACGCCATTAAATATTCCAAGTCGTTTTGATATAAAGGCCTCAGATCATCCAAACCGAAAATTCTCATGGCCAACCGCTCAATTCCTAACCCAAAGGCAAAGCCGCTGACTTCTTGCGGGTCGTATCCCCCATTTTGCAAAACCACCGGATGCACTAAACCTGATCCCAAAATTTCCACCCACCCAGTTCCCTTGCATGTTCGGCACCCGGTTCCGCCACATGCTGCACACGTAACATCCATTTCTACCGAAGGTTCCGTAAACGGAAAATATGAAGGTCGAAAACGGGTTGCTATGGATTTCCCCAAAAGTTCCGTAGCCATCGCCATGAGAGTGCCCTTTAGATCCCCCAAGGTAATCCCGCGGTCCACCACCAAGGCCTCAATTTGGTGAAACATAGGCGCATGGGTCGCGTCATCGTCCCGGCGGTAAACTCGGCCAGGAGCGATAATTTTTACCGGAAGCAACCCCTTCGCTGCTTCCATGCCACGGATTTGTACCGGGGAGGTGTGGGTGCGCAAAACCATGCCGGGTAGATCCACAAAAAATGAATCTTGCATATCGCGCGCCGGATGATTTTCCGGAATGTTCAAAGCCTCAAAGTTATACCATGTCGTCTCAATTTCCGGACCATATGCCAAACTGAACCCCATGCGCAAAAATAAATCCTCTAACAGACGACGTACTCGGGTTAAGGGATGCAGCAACCCCACCTTTGGCTCAACGCCGGCTATCGTCATATCTAACCGTTCCCGCAATAATTGGACGTCTTCTTCTTGTTGCCGCAATTGTTCTAGTCGCTCGTCGACAAGTCGCGTAGCCTGTTCCCTTGCCGCGTTTAGGATTTGTCCCTGCCGGCGCCGTTCCTCGGGGGCCAGGTTGGACAAGCCTTTCAACGCTAAAGTAATACGCCCCCGACGCCCAATCCACTCGGCACGCACCTCCTGCACTTGGAGAGATGTGCTTGCTGCCGCCAATTGGTCAGACAAATCCTTCAATTCATTACTATCGGGCAACCCCATCCAAGAACCCCCTTTAAAAATAAAAATGTCTCCCCCTCTAAAGGGCGAGACTTCCCGCGGTACCACCTTCATCGAATGTGCCAGCACATTCACTTGATGATGGTAACGGTATCATACCGGCAATCCCTACAATCTACGCCTAGTTCAGGACCGCACTCCCCAGCGAACCTTCCCCACTGGTCACGGCAAGCTTTTCAGCCTTGAGCTCGCTCTCTGCGTCGTAACCTCATGAGTACTTTGCTGGATCATCGCTTCTGTCGTCTATCGTCAAATTATACCATATGCGGCGGCGTCGGCAACAAACCGTGAGACCGCCTCTGACTGGCTGCGTGAAACAAGATTACCGACCCCGCGATGGCGACATTGAGTGAATTCGCAGTGGGTACCATTGGCACGCTAATCGGTTTTGCCCCGGGAACCTCCGCGAGCCCGCTGCCTTCGTTTCCCAACACCACGACAACCGATTGGGTCCAATCTTCTTGGTCGTAGGGACGTCCTTCAGCCACTACCGTAGAATACACTGCCAAGCCTTGAGCCAGCGCCGCATCTATCCACCCCGAGGACAAGCGAAACACCGGAATCCGAAAGATACTGCCGGCACAGGAGCGCAATGTCTT
The DNA here is from genome assembly GCA_023488565.1 of Bacillota bacterium. GTDB lineage: Bacteria > Bacillota > Sulfobacillia > Sulfobacillales > Sulfobacillaceae > Sulfobacillus_C. The sequence continues at coordinate 16,102 of JAMDDZ010000094.1, forward strand.
AGGGTTCATAACCTCTACCGTTCCTTTGGTAACGCCGACGCCATGCGCACCCGCCGCTTGAGCAGCCCGTATCAAGGTTCCTAGATTACCGGGATCCTGAATTTCCTCAGCCACCACAAAAAGGGCAGGACCACCGTGGGGCAACGGGAAGGCGTCACGCTCTCCGATAGCCCACGATACTACCCCCATAACCCCCTGCGGAGCTTCTACGCCAGAAATTTCATCCATTAGTCGATCCGTTACATACAGCATCTGTATTGACGCGGCTTGCAGTCGAGCAATAAGGTTTTTCCCCTCAACATCCTGCAACAACCGTGCGCTGTACACCACTTGGCGAAAAGAAACCCCGGAAGACAGCGCCTCTGCCACCATACGGCGCCCTTCTAACACGGTCCGACCGGTTTTTTCCCGAGCCCCATGACTGGCCATGAGTCGCCTGAGATTTCGAATGATTTTATTGTCCGCCGAGTCTAAAGGATGTAAAATCACGTGGCACTTTACAATGTCGCTTTGGCTTTATCAACCAAAACCTTAAAAGTGTCCATGTCTCGCACTGCCAAGTCCGCAAGCACTTTGCGATCAAGGCCAATACCTGCCCGCTTTAATCCATTGATAAACCGGCTGTACGACATTCCGTTCATTCGCGCTGCGGCATTAATACGGGCAATCCACAGCCTGCGGAAATCTCCCTTGCGCG
>JAMDDZ010000120.1 GCA_023488565.1 Bacillota bacterium
CTGCCCTGATTATTGAGCCGATAAAGTCCAAGTAGCGATGTCCCTCCACGTCGACGACCCAATTGCCCTCGGCCCGGTCGACAAACACCGGAAAAGCCGAATTAATCCCGCCGGCTACCGCAATTTGTCGTCGGCGCAGCCAACCCTGATTGTTCACATGCGTTATCCCCTTACCTGGTTTGACGTCTAAAAAGCGTTCTCTCCCAATAAGTCGCGGCCTACAATGAGGGTGTGGATTTCATAGGTTCCTTCATACGTGTCTACTGTTTCCAGGTTGGCCATATGCCGAATCGGCGGGTAATCGACACTAATCCCATTGCCAGCTAAAATCTCTCTGGCCATTCGGGCCACGACCAAAGCCGCACGCGCATTGTCCCGTTTGGTAAGCGACACATGGGGATAGCGCATCGACCCACTTTGGTACAAACGCCCCAACTGCAAGGCTTTCAACTGCATGTTGACGGTCATTGAAAGCATATCCACGAGGCGTTCTTGCATCAACTGGGTGGCGGCAATGGGTTTACCGAATGCTATTCGGGTTTGAGCATAGGAGGCAGCCTCATTAAGACAGTCGAGTGCGGCACCGACGGTACCCCAGGCAATGCCATAACGGGCCTGGGTTAAACATCCGAGCGGCGACCCGAGCCCGCGTGAAGATACCAGGACGTGGTCTTCAGGAACAAACACATTGTCCAGATACAGTTCCGACGTCACCGACATCCGCATCGACGCTTTAGTGGAGATGTGGCGAGCGATAAATCCCTCGCTGTTTGTTGGTACGATATAGCCCCTTATAACGCCCTGATCATCCTTGGCCCACACCACAGCAATTTGTGCCAAGTTGCCATTGGTAATCCAACGTTTGACACCTGTTACGCGCACTCCCCCCGGCACCGATTTGGCCACGGTGCGCATCGAAGCCGGATCCGATCCGGCGTCTGGCTCTGTCAGGCCAAAGCATCCGATAATTTCTCCAGATGCCATTTTGGGCAGGTAAGCTGTCCTCTGGTCCTCGCTGCCATATTTGTAAATGGCATACATCGCCAGTCCGCTCTGCACCGATGCAAAGGACCGCAACCCGGAATCTCCGCGTTCCAATTCTTGCATCATCAATCCGTAAGCAATCGGGGACAGCCCGGATCCCCCATACTGTTCCGGCAATGTCGGGCCAAAAACCCCCAGTTCGGCCAACTGAGGAACTAACTCCGTCGGAAAGATCCCGTCTTGCCACCACTGGCCAGCGTAAGGCCGTACCTTAGCATCCACGAAACGTCGAACCGCATCCCGAACCTGAATCTCGTCCGAGGAAAGTTGGGCATCGATTCCAAAATAGTTGTCAATATGAGCACTTAAATTGTCTGTTTGCACCAAGTGTCACTGGTCCTTTCGTAACGTGCGATATAATTCCCAGACTTCTGCGGTATGCTCTCCGAGTTCCGGAGGTCGACAGCGCGGTTGTGCTGGAGAATGAGAAAACCGCCAAGGAAGATGAACTTGCGGAATGCCATCGATTTGGGAAACCACTGGGTTGGGCAGGGAATTGCGCCAAGCCAGAGCTTGGGGAATCGTCAGCACTGGTCCCGCGGGTACTTGCTTGGCGTCAAGTTGTCGGGTCCATTGCGCGACAGTCTGTTGCACCAATACGCTCTGAAGATCCTCGTGCAAGGCGGATCGATGATTAACCCGCTCAGGATTGCTGCAATAACGCGCATCTGTTGCCCACTCCGGCTGCCGCAAAACATGGCACAAATTTGCAAACTGTTGGTCGTTGCCCACAGCTATCGCCAAATATCCATCGGCAGCTTCAAACAGTTCATACGGAGCCAATTGGGGATGGGCGTTTCCCCACCGGACTGGGGGACTGCCGGTCACCAAATGTGCCATGCCGACATTGGCCCACCATGCGACTTGCGAATCAAACAAAGAGACTTCCAAGTGCTGTCCCACTCCCGTGCGTTCCCGCACCAAAAGCGCTGATAAAATACCAGAAAGCAAAAACAAACCCGATGTAATATCCACCACCGCAATCCCGGTCTTATAGGGCGGTCCTTCCTCAGGGCCGCTAAGTGACATAAGACCAGCCGTTGCCTGCATCACGAAATCGTAGCCGGGGCGATCGTCACCTTGCGGATAGCCACGCAGCGTTGCTGTAATAAGGCGGGGACTATCTGCCCGCAAGGTCGAGAGGCTCAGATCAAATTTTTCTAGAGTTCCCGGTTTAAAATTCTCTACCACCACATCTGCCCACCGCAGTGCCAGTGTGCGGACTAGACGCTGCCCTTCGGGGTCTGCTAAATCCACTTGGCAGGACTTTTTATTCCGATTGGCTGCTAAAAAATAGGCAGACTGCCCCCCTAAAAAAGGAGGGCCCCACTGTCGCGTTTCGTCGCCCAGATCTGGGCGTTCAATTTTGATAATCTCCGCTCCTAGGTCACCCAGAGCCATTGTCGCGTAGGGTGCCGCTAAAACGCGTGACAAATCCAAAATATGAATTCCGGCTAAGCTTGCTACACTCTGAGTACTGGACATGGAACAGGCTCAGGCCACTTCATGGCGAAGCACATCGCCCAATACCTCGAGCGCCTCATCCAATACATCAAGGGGGGTGTTCAAGGGTGCCAGGAATCGAATGACGTTACCGTAAATGCCTGCCTTCAGCATCAATAATCCCCGTTGAATACAGGTTTTTAGCACGCGGTCCGTTAATTCTGGATCCGGTTTTTTCGAAGTGCGGTCCGTCACCAGCTCCATGGCCACCATGGCCCCCAATCCTCGCACTTCGCCAATTTGCGGAATGTCTTCCGCCAATTTGTTGAGGCGCAGCATCAGATGCTCTCCTTGTTTTCGCGATTGTGCCAGCAAGTTTTCCGATTCGAAAACATCCAAAACGGCATTGCCGGCGGCAGTGCCCAGCGGATTGCCGACGTATGTGCCTCCAATTTGTGAATCGCCTGGTCCATCCATCACTTCAGGACGCCCCATCACACCTGAGAGGGGAACGCCGTCGGCAATCGATTTGGCCATGGTCAATAAATCGGGACGAATTCCCGATTGCTCGGTCGCAAAGAAGGTGCCGGTACGACCAAATCCAGTTTGCACCTCATCCACAATGAGCAAGATATCGTGTTTTTCAGTAAACTGGCGAAGCCAGGGCAAAAAGGTCTTAGGCGGCACAATAAACCCACCCTCCCCTTGGACTGGTTCTACAATCACTGCTGCCGTATCTTCCGGCGCTACTTGCAGCAATAAAGCTTCTTCGATACGGGCATAGCAGCGCTCATCACAA
>JAMDDZ010000080.1 GCA_023488565.1 Bacillota bacterium
CTGATAAGCGAAAAAAGCCGTGGCGACCCGATTTTGGCTTTGAATAACAGCCTAGCATGTCCGTATGCTCCCAATCCAGCCAGTATTTAACTGGGAATTACCACTGGGGAACGCAGACGCTCTTTTCGAGGAATCGTAGATGATGATATACAGCTTATTCAGTTTGGCATGGGTTTGGCCAAAATGGTGGTCATATTGGTCCCTGGAATTCGAAGAATGCGGTGGTCATCGGTACGGATACTCCACCAGTACGTTCTATGCCCCTTGGCTCTGGGCAAGACAACACGGTCAAGAGCCCGCGAGACGAACCTCAAGCGATAGGTCTCTAATGGTACTCAATACTCTCCCGTTTTCTCGCGAATTTGTGTCCAGGCTATTACCAAACCACCGACAAAATAACTTAGCTATCACACGCCGGATTGGCCGCCCTTACGACTCCGAGGGGTGGCCATCCGCAAGTCTCCCGTGGCGGATGAAGCGAGTCGGCGGCCCAGGCCCGCACAAACGGGACCCGAAAGGATGGGCATGCGGTGTCTGCCGCGACGTGGGAAGCGGTGGAGTATCTTCTAATCTTGACTACCTTTACCTGGCTCCGGTCGCGTCGGGGACCGAAATTTTGGCACTCTATCGCCTCCGCTGGCCAAGGGAATGTGCCTTCAAACGCTTGAAAAGCCTGCTCCATCTCGATCACCTATGCACCTTTGACCCAAAGCTCGCCCAAACCTCTCTTAGCGAAAGTCCTCGGCGATCTGCTTGTAGACGCGCTCCAAAATTCTGAACCGTCCTTTTTCCCCTACGGGTAACCCCTCGGCATCGGCGGGCTCCATCATTCCGATCGCGGGAGTCCTTAGGCAGCCCAAGTGTATCGCGACCGTCTGGCCGCGAAGCCCATGACGGGCAGCATGAGCCGCAATGGGAACTGTCGAGACAATGCCTGTATGGAATTCTGGCATAGTCCCTGCTCAAAAAAGAACTGATTTATTGTAAGCGCTGACCGACGCGGGTGGCGGCGAAACAGGCCATCTTTGAGGTCCATTGAAATTTGGTATAACCGCCAACGGGTGGATAGTGCGTGGACTACCGTCCTTGATGGGGCCGCCGCAGACAGCGATAATCTGGCCTCCTCAACGGATGGAACCGATTCCGCTGGTTTGATATGGCGGCGGGTTACTGGTGTCCATGCTGTTGCCACAAGTCCAGTCACCGAATCAAGGCGGTTTAGGTCATTGACAACGGAAGAATACTAAGGCTAAAATTACTCGTTGTAAATATTACGTGACACTAAATATAAGGGTGGCGAATAAATGTGCCAAATCGGGACGAACTGTTAGACAATGTGACACAAGTGTTCTTTCGAATCGGTCGCCAGTTTCGCCAGATACATGATGAATCTCTGACGTTTGGCCAGTTTTCCGCCCTAATTATTTTGTATAACCTCGGTCCGCTGCCCATGGGAACCGTTGCCGAACATCTTGGCATATCGATGGCGAGTGCCACAGGAATGATTGACCGTTTAGTGCATTCGGGGTGGGTGGATCGCTCGCGATCCGAATCGGACCGTCGAGTAGTATCGGTAGACCTGACGAGTCAAGGAAGAGAAAAAATGACTGCCAAACAACAGGCGCGGCGTAGACAAATCCAAGAATTGTTCGAACCGCTAACGGAGACTGACCTTACGCAACTTCTCAGGATGTTGGAAAAAGTGGCCGAACGGGTAGAGTCTAATCGCTGAAACTGTCTTACTGCGCTAGGTACCTAAAGAGTCTGCACAATAGACAAAGTCAAGCGGATACAGAGAGAGGTCGCAGAATGGGGCTCTTGATTGCAGGATTAGTGGAAGCATTAATCACTTGGGGAATAGGCTTGTATTTGCTCATGTCAACCAACGTTTCACAAGTGTGGGGCGAGCTGGCGATAGTGGTAGGATTCGTCGTATTGCTATTAAGTGTTGCATTAGGACGAAAACCTAGGGAGTCTCGCGAAGGGAATACAGCAACCAAAGCAACCGACATCGAAGAAGTAGACATTAACGAAGGCTCGACGGATGCTTTAGAGCCGCATGGGTTGGAGCGACGTGATCACCATGCGGTGGAAACGGCGGAAGACAACCACCCAGAAATCCCTCAAGATGTGGCTCCAATGGCTGCTCTTGGCACATCCGTTCCAGCAGCTTTGGCGACCATGCAGGATGCGGTGAAACGATCGCATTGGCGGTATCGGGCGCGCGAATCGGAAACCCGAGCCGCGACTTTGGCAGAAATGGTTTTGCATGAAGGGAAAAGTGGTGATAACGGTCGCGATGACCGTCCTCGCCAGTTGCGCCGATTGTGCGATTTGGCCATTTTAAGCCAAGGGTTTGATGCGTGGGCCAATGGGATGCAGGCCGAGTTCCGTCTCGATCGCTACCGACGAGCCCAAACGCCTGAGGACATTCAGGAACGCCTTGCTGATATACATCGTGAGACTGAAACGTTGGAGGCGGAGGCGGGCCGTTGGCGTGATCTGATTGCGGAGTATGAGGATCCCTACCGACGGTCATTGGCCGAACGGGTGCGCTTTGAAAAATTGAGCGAATTGGAAGAACGGCTTGAAGAACTGACATTGCTGCAATTAGGCTATCAAGCCATGTTGGAAGAGGAGGCAAACTAATGCCACGCTGGGTACTGATTGTGGTGACAGCCATTGCTGTCTTAACACTCGGCGGGACAGCGGGGTGGTATGCATATCAAAATGCGAACTATGTGAAAAGCGGGTATGCCTATGTTACATCGCCGTATGCCTGGGTTGCCGCCCCGCAAAGTGGACAGATCACCGATGTGTTGGTGGTGACGGGACAACATGTTGTCCGTGGTCAACCGCTGTTTGATGAACGGGTAGACGGAAAAACAGGGATTATTACGGTAAATGCTACCGCCAAGGGAGTGGTAGGGAATGTCAACGTGATATCGGGCTCCTTGGTCGAAACTGGAGAGGATTTGTGTACGGTGGTGAACTTATCTAAAGCGCATGTGGTGGCAGAGGTGCCAGAGTCGCTGGCGCGCAATGTGGCTTTAAACCAGAGCGTAGATGTGCATTTTAGCGAAGAGCCGGGCCAAGTATATCGTGGAACCGTCACCCATATTGGCGCAGTGACACTTACCACTTTGTCTCCGATTCTGAAAACAGGAACATTTGCTAAAGTACGCGAGTGGGTTCCGGTCACTATCACGTTGATCAATTCTCCTGGAAATCTTCGTGATGGAGAAAACGCGTCAATTCGGATTCATATTTAGCAGCATAGGGAGAGGAGGAAGTGCACGTGGCAGAGTCTCCCCAAACCGAACGCCACTGGGGAGTGGCATTGGCGGTATTGGTCATTGGAGCCTTCATGGCGATCTTGGACAGTTCTATTGTGAACATTGCCATCCCTAAATTGGAGAGTGTGTTTTCTGTAGATACAGCTCAGGTTCAGTGGGTTGTGACGATTTATTTGTTGGTGCTCGGGGTTGTAGTGCCTGCCGCTGGGTATCTTGGAGAACGGTTTGGCTACCAACGCATCTATATTATCTCCTTAGTAATTTTCACCATTGGTTCGGCGTTGTCCGGACTTTCTTGGAGCCTTAATGTATTGACGGTTTTTCGGGTATTGCAAGCCTTGGGCGGTGGCTTGATCATGCCGATTACCATGGCCATGGTCTATCGCATTGTGCCCCGCCAACAAATCGGAACGGCAATGGGTTTCTGGGGGTTGGCCATCATTGTTGCGCCAGCGATTGGCCCAACCTTGGGCGGTTATTTGGTGGAGTATATCAACTGGCGTTTGATTTTCTATATTAACGTGCCCATTGGCATTATCGGGGTGCTGTTAGCTTTTATGTATCTGCCGAAATTTTCCCAAGCCGTTCGGGTACGGTTTGATAGCGTGGGGTTTGCCATGGTGGCTGCCGGACTCTTTGCTTTGCTGTTGGCACTGTCTGAAGGCGAGACCTGGGGTTGGTCTTCGGAACCGATAGTCCTGCTATTAATGGGCTCGGGCTTTCTCCTGGTATTGTTTGTCTTGTGGGAACTGAGAACCCCTTATCCGCTTTTGGATTTAACGGTATTTAAATTTGGCTCTTTTGCCTTGTCTAACATTCTGGTGGTGTTGGTTACAGTAGCGATGTATTCCGGTGTGTTTTATGTGCCATTATTCTTGCAAACCGTTGTAGGATTTGGCGCGATGAAAACAGGGCTGATTATGATGCCGGCGGCTTTGGCATCAGCCCTTATGATGCCGATTTCCGGACGGATTTACGATAAAATTGGAGCCCGACCTTTGGTGGTCGCAGGGATGACGCTATTGGCTATCACCACCTACTTGCTGCATAACCTTTCTGTCGATACGTCCGTCGGACAAGTGATATTCTGGTTGACTTTGCGCGGTTTCGGCATGGGCATGGCGATGATGCCGGTTACCACCGCGGGGATGTCGGCCGTTCCCACCGAACACGTGGGGGGCGCTTCAGCAATTAACAATATTATGCAAAGAGTGGCAGGTTCCTTTGGGTTGGCGGGACTGACCGCGCTGCTTGAGGAACAGTCTACCATGCATGCGCAGATGCTGGCCTCCGCTTACACTCCCGCATCAGGATCAGCTATGCAGCTAATGCATGGATTACAAGGGTTAATCGTGGGTCGGGGCATACCCACAGTGCCTGCCACACAGCTAACCATTACCACTTTATACGGCTTTATTGAGCAGCAAGGCTTTGTGATGGGCATTGACGACGTTTTTGTCGTGGCCGCCTTGTTTACGGTGGCTGGGGCTATTTTAGCGCTTGCCTTGAAAACCTATCGCACTCAAGGAAAATCGGCGCAGGCAGTGGCTGCAGAATAGCGACGGGTTTGTGGTCCCGCACTGATAGAGAAGAAAAGTATTTTTCAGAGGAGAGAAGACCGTGAAGCAGAGTCGGCTGATATTGATTAACATCCTTATCCTGGTGGCCGTGATTATTGTTGGAGGATTGGGCGTATACTACTGGAACCAGAATTATAACTACGTAAGCACGCAGGATGCTTCGGTGTCGGCTCCGACTATTCCTGTGCCCGCCTTGGCGGCTGGTACCATTGAAAATCTTTCTTTGCAAACTGGTCAGCATGTCACTAAGGGACAAATTGTGGGGCAAGAAATTGTCGCTGGTACGGCGACCGGCAAAGGAGTTTCAGCTCCAACCACAATAAACTTGGTAGCCCCGGCCAGTGGGACCATTGCAACCGTTTCGACAAGCAACGGACAGGTCGTGGGTGCCGGAACGCCTTTGTTTACTGAGGTGAAACTGGATCAGGTGACGGTAGTGGCCAATATCCCTGAAACCAAAATTCGCAACGTGTCGGTGGGTCAAACGGCTACGGTATATGTTGATGCTCATCCCGGAGTTTCATTCACGGGAACGGTGCAAGCCATTCAACCTACGACGCAGTCGTTTTTCTCGTTGATTCCAACGTCTGCAACTGCAGGAACTTACACCAAGGTGACGCAACGCGTCCCGGTAATTTTGAGTATTAATACCGCGGGGTACTCGCTGCTTCCCGGAGAAAACTGTGAAGTGCGCATTACCATCCACTAATTGAGGGGGGATACAAAAGCAACTGGATCAATATGGGGCCAGTTGCTTTTGTTTAAATGCCAAAGCGAATACAATGAATGTGAGTAGGTTCCGGGGAAGAGGGACGGCATGATGCAGATTGTGGTGCTCGGGGGAAGTGGCTATGTGGGCCGTGCGGTTCAAGAGGCGTTACTTATGCGGGGACATCACCTCAAGGTAATAGCGCGTCATGGCCTTCGGGACCCAAACATTCAGTTCGTCTCTGGAGATGTGCGGGACATGGATTTAATGAGCCCGTTTGACGGAGCCGACGCGATAATCAACTTGGTTGGCATTATTGAAGAGCACCCTGCACAAAAAATTACGTTTGAATTGATGCATGTCGAGGTAGTTCGTCGTATCATCAGCGCTATGTCGGCGGCTCACGTGTACCGGTTGGTGCATATGTCAGCGCTTGGAACTAGACCCGGGGCCCGATCCCGCTATCACAAAACGAAATGGATTGCCGAAGATTTGATTCGTCATACCTCGGGACTACAATATACGATTATTCGCCCTTCGTTGCTTTTTGGCGGGGGAGCCCCATTTTTCAAGATGTTGCAGTCGCAAGCTAAGTGGCCGATTACCCCGATTCCCGGTTCCGGGAATACGGAGTTTGATCCGGTCTATCGCACGGATGTCGGTCGGTTTGTTGCGATGGCCGCGGAATGCGACGAGACCATTGGGGAAACCTTTGAAATTGGGGGTCCAGATCGTTTTACTTTAAATGCGCTATACCAAAAAGCAGCGGCAAGCGCGGGGAAAAACCGTATTACACCGTGGCATATTTCCTATCGATTCATGATGAACATGGCTAAAATCGGAGAAAGCCTGCCAGGGTTTCCTGTATCCGTGGATCAACTACTGATGTTGGGGGAAAACAACACCACCAACGATCATCGCTGGACCAAGTGGGTGACGCCAACCCGGTTAAAGCCCTCGTTAATTCCGTAATGCCAGAATTTGTAGCGACGCATTGCTGGCAAAAGTCCATCGACTATGGGTGTCCAACAATGCATTAACCCCAGTGTTCCACTGATCGGAAGTTAGCAATGCCGCATCGTAGAGCTCCGGTAACTGGTCTTGGATCCGGCGAATTTCCCATTGGAAGTCGGCGCTATCGGAATTGACCCGATACGTGGCCGATTGCCACACCGGATTTACCCATTGTATCTGAAAGCCGGCCTGTGTCAGCCAGACGGGGAGTTTGCGGCCGATTTGCCTATCTCCTCCGCGTTTACGTTGCAATGCTGAAAAGGCGTTAAGTACGTGTTGCCAGGCGGGGGGCGGTTCAGGGTATTGCAGCATCAACTGTTCGTCGATGTCTTCGATGTAGAGGAGACCTTGGGGACGAATGACGCGCCAAAGTTCTTGTAGAGCTGTCTGTGGATTGATGGTGTGCTGAAATATGAAGCGTGCGGATACAAAGTCTTGGCTTTGTGTGTGATAGGGCAAATGTTCAACGGCAGCATGAACCCACTTGATTCGCGACCCAATTTGGGGAACCGACGAAGCCAAAGCTTTGGCATAGTCCAAAATCACCTGGTCATTATCGACGCCTTCTATTGTGCAACCAAAGGCAGCGGCTATTTCGATGGTCATGACCCCGAAACCGCATCCGATATCGAGTCCGCGATACGATGAGTCGATGGGAAGTCGAGCGATTCCAGAGCGTCGTGAAGAGCCGGTGTATAGTGTTTGGAGCAAGAGCCACTGGTAATCTGAGGCAACCTCGGGATAGAGGGTTTTCATGGACAAATCGAGATGATCTGCCAATGTCATCGCCACATGCTTGCCCCCCAATTTTTGGTAACGACGATTGCCCTACTACATCAATGGTTAGCACTTTTTTTGGAGAATCCCCATTATTGCTTGCGTATGACCATCATGGTAACATAATATTATTAAAGGGTGGCGAATACCATAATATGCAGCAATTGCGGATTTGTCATGCTGCGAATGGTTTGTTTAAAACCGAACATAGATACGAATAAAGGAGGAGATCAGCGTGCGTAAAATCGGCGTGGGACACCAAACGGTTGGACACAGGCTGACTCTGCCTAGAAGTTAATTTCAGGGTCAACTTGTGCCGACCGGAAACTATCCGGTCGGCTTTATTTTTGCCATCATGTCAGGATCCGGGTTGTGAGTGACACGACATATTCTGGCACTTGTCTAGAGAAAGCATATTGCTGAATCTCTTTAGGGGGTTCCGATTCAAACCAAGATAAATTTGTTGGGAGGGTCAAATTGGATACAGAGGCATTCAATCAAACATTGGCCTTGGAATGTCATCACATTTGGAAAGTGTTCTCTAATACCAGCCGTAACGGGTGGCATCGAATTATAACCAAAACGGAAGCTGTCCGCGGAATTGACCTAAAGGTTCCTCGCCACCAGATTTTGGGCATTCTTGGACCTAATGGATCTGGCAAATCCACATTAATACGGATGATGGCGACATTGTTAATTCCCGATCAGGGAACCATCTCCGTCTTTGGCATGGATGTTCTGCGCCATCGAATGGAGGTGCGGCGGCTCATTAATCGGGTGTCGGTAGAGGCCAGTTTTTTTAAAAAATTGACGGCCCGGGAAAATTTGGCTTATGCGGCAGGGCTTTATGGGGTTCCTAATCTAAGAGCCCAACAGGAAGCCACCCGCATTTTAGAACGTTTGGGAATGCCCAAAACCAAACTGGTGGTTCCCCTAGAAAATTTATCGAGGGGACAGCAGCAAAAAATTGCCATTGCCCGGGCTTTGTTAACGTCGCCAACGCTGATGCTGTTAGACGAACCTACTACAGGACTGGACCCGACTTCTCGCCGGGAAGTCCAAGATTTCATACTGCAGGTCAGAGCCGAGCACGATGCGACCATCTTAATCTCGACCCATGATATGCAGGAAGCCGAACGTCTTTGCGACCGCATCGCTATCATTGACCAGGGAAAATTTGTTGCCAACGATAGCCCCGGTGAGCTAATCCGGCTGTGGGGTGAGAACCATGGCTTGGAACACGCATTTTTTCGACTCACAGGCCGCGATTTAATCAATGAACAAGAATCTTTATAGGAAATTTGCCTGATGGGGAAGTAGCAGCGTCTGATCAGAGACGGAAAAAAGGGGAACAAATTGAGATGATTGCAATGGGACGAGAGGCAAGAGCATTAGGCTCCATTGTTCGACGGAATTTTCACCTCATCCGCCGGTATTTAGGATGGGAAGTCGTGTTTTTGTTTTATAACATTGTCAACACCTTAACTATTGGGTTGATTGGTTTGTCGTTACCTCCTTCGCAACGGGCCAAAACCGTGGTATATTTAGCAATCGGCGCTTTGTTGTGGAATTTTTTGTCGATCCTTTTCCAAGAAATTGCCAATGCGGTATCTTGGGAACGTTGGGAAGGCACCATCGAGTATAGTTTTATGGCTCCTATACACCGCCTGACTTACCTCTTCGGAGTGTGCCTATATGCGGTGTTGTATGGATTATTACGCACCATGATCGTACTATTGGCAATTATGTTCTTTTTTCATGTCTCCATCCGCCATGCCGACTGGATGGGCGCGTTGTTAGTGCTCTTTGGCTCCGTCTTACCGTTTATCGGACTCGGACTCATGGGCGCGGTATTGCCATTGATTTCCACGGAACGCGGAGCCCAAGCCACCCAAATCATCCAAGGAGTGTTGCTGTTAGTTTCTGGAGTCTATTATCCTGTCTCGGTTTTGCCGATGTGGCTGCGGTGGTTTTCGTATGCCTCCCCCGCGACTTATACATTGCAGGCCTCCCGAGCGGCTATTTTGCAGGGGCGATCCATGGGATCGGTGGTAGGTGTCTCTTTGGAATTGATGTTATCAGGATTTATCTTGGTGCCGCTTGGCCTTTGGATCTTTACTTCGGCGGAACAGTGGGCGATGCACCGTGGCACACTAAAACGCAACGGCTAATAACCATCCGAGATACGCACGACGTTTTCTAAGGGGTGGCCTTGATAGTCGTTTATCAAATTTTGCATCAACAAGGCTGATGCCCGATCGAAGTAGTCAGGGAAGTTTCCTGCCACATGGGGAGTGACGACCACCGAGGCGAGGCTCAGCAAGGGATGCCCTTCGGGCAGTGGCTCCGGGGTGGTAACGTCAAGGCCGGCACCTCCGAGACGGTTTGTGACAAGCGCTTCCCATAGGGCATCCTGGTCCACCAGTTCGGCGCGAGCAATGTTGATCAAGATGGCATGACTAGAGACCCTTGATAGTGACTCGCCGTCGATGACATGGTAGGTGCTTGGCGTCAAAGGAGAGGCCAGAGTGATGACATCGGCCAGAGGCAACAACCGGGGTAGATCGGAAAAGTGAAATTGGTTAGGCATAGGGTGGTTGCGAACCGCTATCACCTTCATGCCAAAAGCTTGGCTTAACACGCCAATTCTCTGCCCAATGTGTCCATACCCAACAATGAGATGGGTTTTACCATCCAATGTTTCTAGAGGAACTTGGCGAGATCGTTCTTGAGTAGGAGAGTTAGGGCGAATGCGTGTTACCGACAGCAGCAACGCGATGGCATGCTCGGCTACGGCTTTTTCCCCGAGACCCTTCATGGTTGTCACCGCAATATGGTCCGGTACCGATTCTATCAATCCATCAATGCCTGCCGTCCAGGTTTGTATCCATCGTAAACGCGGCAATAAAGGGATTAACTTTGCCGTTGCCGAACCTCCCCCAGTTGCTAATATCGTCACCCTGGCATCTGGAGTAGTGGCAAGATCTTTGGTGCTCGGATATACCAACACCTCTAAATCGGGGCGACAGTTTCGAATCTTGTCCTGCCATGCTGTGGAAATGGGCCCGACTATTGCGAGCAGTTCCATTAAAGCACCTCCTCATGTCTTCGGTAACCGATGCTATATTATAGCAAACCAAACTTGGCGCATGTTACCACTACCGTTTTTGGAATCTTGCGCTAATATATTGATCACAGGTTCCCTGAAGACCCACTAGGATGGTACAAAAAACTTGGCAACTCAAGGTTAAAGGGGGGGTCTGACATGAAAAATCAACTCAAAACGGCTCACTTGCGCCGCTTGATTAATCAACTTGTGGATTCCACGGTGATAACACCGAGCTTAGCGGAAATGTTGTGCCACCATTTGGATGCCGAGTGGACACGACTGTCGCGGCCTCCTTATTCGGCAATCTACCAGGTTCATGATGACCAGGAAACCTATATTGAATTGCGTGTGATTGATGCCTCCGCGTATCAGGACATTGTCTTTGAAAAAGGACGTGCGCTTTTAAGCATTGGCGTTAATGGAGCGTTATTATCCCCCGAGGATGAAGCAAGTGTAAACCGTTTGTTTCCTCACCACTCCTTCCGAACATGTCCACACTGCCAGATGCGATTTGACAATTGGTTTGATTACTACGGCCATATTCATCTGAACCATTTTCCTTTAGGACAGGTGTCTGGACAATAATGTGTAGAAACACCCAAGTCGCTTCACGTAGACCCGGATAGGTGACATAGCTTTCCCAGAACACTATGCCTAAGTGATTACCTGGGGTGGTAACGTTCGGAATTGGGATCATGAATAAATGAGAAATGCAAATTTAATAAGGTGCCACGCCATGGGTCCGTACTGGACGCATGGGTGGTAAGTGACTAAATGTGTCAGACGACGCAATTGGCGAGCATTCGTGAGCAGTTATTCCGGATTTGCTTCGTTTTGACCCGGATCGTCTCTGGCATGGATAGGCACAGCCAAAAGGGTTGTGGCATTACGTCGCACAGTTCTCCGCCACCGGTAAAGCGACAACCAACCAGAGCCTAAACTCATAGGTATCCCAACGTAGCAGCGCCCTTCAACGGGGGTATGTAGCGCCGGGCGCCAAAGTGCCGTTGCAGACTCCACCAAACCTTTCAAGATCCAAGGCTGGCCACTCAGATCCTGGCATACCGATCCTGCCACAAGATTTTCCTAACCACGCGACGGCTACCCAAATGCGAAATCCGTTGCCCTTGAACCCTTATTGCGCCCGGCAATAAGGGTATTGCATTGGGTATCGGAAGAATGTATACATGGTGGGCTTTATCCTCACCGAGGTTAAAAATTTTTTGGGACCACAAACGTAATGCGTGCATTTGACGTTGTTATTAGTGGCTATAGGAGGCGGTTCGGTGGCGGATGTCAGCAAGGTAGACGTCTGGGTCAAGGCATGGGGCGATAAATTGGTGAAGTTTGCTGCGCTCTACACCAACGATTCGGATTTGGCGCAAGATATCGCGCAGGAAACTTTCATCGAATTATATCGTCTGACCTTGCAACGGCCGACCCTTGATATCCATCCCGGTTGGCTCTATCGCGTAGCCCGCAATAAGATTCGTGACTATGCCCGGAGGAAGATGCTGTCAGGCCATGCGGTAGGGCTCAGCGAAGGAACCGCTGCATCGGACGATTGGACCATTCGCGTGCTGGTTCAAGATGCTCTGGTCAGACTTCCGCGGATTGACCAAGAATGTCTCTGGCTTTTCTATTATCTCGACCTTCCGGTCGATGAGATTAGCATTTTGCTCGGAATACCGCCAGCATCGGTTCGCGGACGTCTCTATAGGGCTCGACGGCGCTTTAAGGCCATATGGGGGGATCATTAATGAACCCAAGCGATAAGGAACTTAGAGACTGGTTTGACAAAAAAGGATTGCTCCCACTTCAAGCTCCTGTTACCTTTGATTATGAGCGGTGGCATCAGTCGCGTAATGACATTCACTGGAAAATGTCCACACCGCACCGTTCTCCTGGGTGGTGGGCATTAGGAGTGGCTGTTTTGGCGGGACTCATCGTGTGGGCTCCGTGGCATCTTGTAGCTTCCAAAACCGCGCTCCCGGTTGTTTCGGTGCGTAAGCCAAAGCTTCCAGTGCCCAAATTAAATCTCGGGATCGCTTCTGAGCTCGGTGATTTTGCATTCACCAATGCTACAGGACTCTGGATGACTACCCCAACCGGCTCATTGGTGCACGTTTCGTCCAATACGTCTGCGACAAATCCCTTATGGTCATCTGATGGACAATATTTGGCCTATCAAACCTCGGGGCTCTATGGAGCGAACCCCGTGCTTCACATCTATAACCGGATCGCAAAAACCGCGGTTCTCAGTGTTTCAGCCGTGAGCTACCAATGGCAACCAGGGCATGACATAATCGCAGTAGTACAAAACTCCGCGCTACGGTTAATTACCCTACACGGTAATGTTGCCAGCACCGAGAAACTTTTTTCGGGCACCGTGGATGGTTCGGCGATTTGGTCGCCTAACGGCACCTATCTAGCTTATAGCCTTACTGAAGGCACTTTGGGCCAGCGTCACGATGTGGCCACCGAAGTGACGGCCACAGCCACCGGGTTTGGCACACCTAAACCCCTGTTCAACGCGCCTAAAGGTGATGGAATATGGCTTGCTGCCTTCGTCCCCCGTTCTCACAATATCTTGTACTGGATTGATGAAGGGTATTCGCTTTCGATTATGGCCGACGGTGCTCCTCTGGATCTTTGGAACGCCACCACGGGACACGTCATAAAGTTGCCATTTATGCTGCCTTACAGAAACTATCTCACCCTTGGAGGAGGACACCCTTGGGGATTTATGGCGGGAGGACCCCGCGTTATTTCTGGCGGCAAGTCGGTAGTTCTAATAAATCATCAGCA
Source organism: Bacillota bacterium (assembly GCA_023488565.1). GTDB lineage: Bacteria > Bacillota > Sulfobacillia > Sulfobacillales > Sulfobacillaceae > Sulfobacillus_C. The sequence goes on from JAMDDZ010000080.1 coordinate 13,294, forward strand.
GGTTCGTCGGCTTACAACCCCAAAAGGGATTGAAGCTATCGAGCCTGCACTAAATCCGTACACTCAAGAAGTGGCTGCCGTTCTTGCCCAGAACAATGAAAATGCGGCTTGGAATCTCTTAACGGCCTATCATCACTGGGTGAAAACGCGCCAACTGGCAGTATGGGAGAACGGTACCTGGCATATATGGAGCAACGCGGGTCCAGGCGTCACAGATCCGGTGTGGGCTCCTAAAGGTCAGGGTATTTTCTACCTGGCTAATAACTGGCTTTGGGAAATATCGAGTGCTCGCGGCAAACCTATTCCCCTAATCGGGCCTATTCCATCAACTGGCGGGTATTATGGCGAAGTTCTACGATCTTCACTGTGGAGCCTGGGACGGTCATAAGGTATCTTGAATTGTCGCCTATTGATGAGCATGCTGCTGCATTAGGTGCTAGATTGCTTTTGACCGGGACCGACATCTTGACACGAACGCTTCATAACATTAGAATATTGCTGTTCGGGTTTCGGCGGTCTCAGCCGGCCCACTTCGTAGGAGGGATTTGAATGTCCACGTATATGGCTCGTCCCAAGGATTTTGAGCGAAAGTGGTATGTGATCGATGCAGAAGGGATTCCCCTTGGGCGGGTGGCTACAGCGGCGGCAACGTTGTTGCGTGGGAAGCATAAGCCGATTTATACCCCTCATCTCGATACCGGTGATCATGTTATCATTATTAATGCAGAAAAGGTCGTCCTCACGGGACGGAAGCTAGACCAGAAAATATATTTTCACCACTCGGGTTACGAGGGTGGACTCAAACGCACTGTCTATCGACAATTAATGTTAAAAAAACCAGATTTTGTGGTGGAAAAAGCGGTGCGTGGAATGTTGCCACATAATCGTTTGGGTCGGGCGATGTTTAAAAAACTTAAAGTCTATCGCAACGGTGAACATCCGCATCAGGCACAACAGCCGGAAGAGTGGGAGGTCAAGGTATAAATGGCAGTAGCGCAATTTTGGGGTACAGGCCGTCGTAAAAATGCCGTGGCCCGGGTGCGGTTGGTTCCCGGATCAGGAAGAACGGTGATTAACGGTCGCGCTTTCGAAGATTATTTCCCCGTTGCCACCATGCGTACGATTATTGAGAGCCCTCTAAAAACTGCGGCAGTGGACGGACGGTTTGACGTGTTGGTCAAGGTGGAGGGTGGCGGATTGTCAGGACAAGCGGGAGCGGTACGCCACGGCATTGCCCGGGCATTGCTGGCTGTCGATCCGAATTTCCGCCAACCGTTAAAGCGTCTGGGGTTTTTAAAGCGGGATTCGCGCATGAAAGAGCGCCGCAAGTATGGTTTGAAAAAAGCCCGTAAGGCGCCGCAATTCTCCAAACGTTAAAAAAAGAGCCCCATGGGGGCTTTTTTCTTTAGATGATGGATCCTGCAAACGAGAGCGTAGGGGCCGAGATCTTTGGCATCCGCGGGGTAAATGGACGAGGTTTGGCATTGGTAAACTTAAGATCGGCAATGTGCGCCCATAGGTGGTCCAAGGCCGAAGAATCTCCAAGTTGGGTTCGGATGAGATAGTATTCGCATTCAATGTCGATCCGTTCTTCGTCGTAGGCAAATTGTAAGGCGTCTGCCAGGTAGTCACGTGCAGGTTCCAGCTGTCCGACCTCTACGGCTTGGCGCGCCAACAGTCTCAGAGCGTACAATTTGACAGAATGCCATGGCCATGCGTTTTGGGTTCGTAAAACCCTTTGGCTATATTGATGCAACCACTCTGGGGAATGGGCTGCAGCACTTAATTGCAGTAAGGCATCCAAAATGACTGCTTGCCCTTCATGGAAATTTAACCGGTCAAATGTTTCCAGACTGTGTAACAAGAGTTCGTGTGCTTCATTAAATCGTCCAATGTTGATTAGCACACGTGCCAGATCTCCGCTAATGGCAGCCTTCTCTTCAGACTCCTTGACATGGTCCAGAAGAGCCAAGGCGTTGGTAATAGCTGCTAACGCCTTATCTTGGTGTCCCAGTTGCCATTCAGTAGAAGCCACTCTGCCTAAAAGTTCGGCTTTTCTGCTGATAGAAATCAATTGGCGAGGATCAGTCATCGCCTGCTGGTAGAGCTCCAAAGCGGAGATCCACTGCATTTGGCTGTAGCAAAAATCGCCATAATGTTGTGCGGCTTCGGCACGTACGTCAGCAGCCTCATCGGGTAACCGTTGAGCATATTCCAACGCCTGTTGGAACGAATTCATGGCTTTATGGAAGGAGCCGCTTCGAGTTGCCAACATGCCCAAGGTATTGGCGATTTCTACGGCTTGTGCCGGATGCTCGTTGGGATGGATCAATGTCAAACTCTCTTCAAGGTATTTGAGGGCAGTGTCCAAGTTGCCTTGGGTCATCTCAAGGCGCCCCATGGTTGCCTTGATGCGGGCTAAAATGTCTTCGCGTCCAGTGCGTTCTGCTAACATTAACGCTTCCTGCAAACCCAACATGCCCTCATCCAACCGACCCGTGTTCCACAAGGCTTGAGCGGCCTTAAGCAATACCTCGATTGTTCGCAGATCGTCGCCGTTTTCCAAAAAATATCCCAACGGCTTGCCTAAGCGCGTTGCAATGACTGCTAACGCTTTGTGGGATGGATGGATACGGCCTAATTCTACTTGACTGACGTAGCTTTTGGTCAGCTCGTCCCCGGCTAATTGTTCCTGGGTTAATCCCAGCTTTTTTCGCAAGTCGCGGATTTTTGCCCCAATCACCATTCATCCCTCCTAGCGGTAATGTATCATAAGTCAATTAGGATTGACACTAAAAAAGCAGAATAGATCGGAAAATTTTATCTTAGTTAAGTATTGTGTTGTCACGGGGCGGAGAAAGTACGACTTTCTAACTATACTCGCTGTATTCTAAATAACCAGAACCGAACGTCTAAGAGTAGATTTTCGCATCGTGTCCCACACTATCTATAAAAACATCAATGAGGTGGTTCGGGGTGAGGCATGCACGTGCAGTCTTTACAGCGTTGTTGCTCTCCATTTTGTGTTTAGCAATTGTTCCCCCAGTAATTCAGGCGCAACAATTTCCGATGGCGGGTGACCTTTTGGCGGGACGTGTAGTGGTTATTGATCCAGGGC
>JAMDDZ010000037.1 GCA_023488565.1 Bacillota bacterium
CGGCGCCTCTGTTGCTTGCGGACTGGGCCTTCTCTCTTCCGCGTACCGTGGCGGTGGTGGCGGAGTAACCCGAGGCACGGCTGGTTTTGCCTCGGCCACCACTTTTGGTTCCGGAGGCAACTTCCCCTCCATAATATTTCTTACCGTTTGTACCGCCTCCGGCTCTACCGTGCTCATGTGATTCTTGATGTTTTCCACTTTGAGTCGATGAAGCAGGTCGATGAGTCGGCGACTGTCTAGTTTGAGTTCCTTTGCCAGCTCGTAAACCCTTACTTTGTCCTTTTCTGCCATGTTGACTCCCCCCTGGAAATTCTCCCGACGCCAACATCCGTTGACTGATATTCTTGTCTAAAATCGCAAGTACCGCATGGGGGCCCAAGCCCATTGCCCGGCCAAGCGTTTCTTTGGTACCCGCCCGAACCAGTGGCACTCCCAAATCCTGGGCCCACAGGTGGTACTTGCGGTCCACAGACGGCCCTGCATCTTCGGCAATGATGATTAACTTCGCGGTACCGCCCAGCAGAGCTTGTTCTACTTGGCTATGACCCGGTGCCATTGCCCCGGCCCGACGGGCCAGCCCTAGCCCCAGCCCGACGTGCCAGCCCTATCCAATTTGTCCAGTCACTCATGACTCTCCTCGCTCGCGATTGCCATCAATGTCGCGACAATATCCCCGTCAAGCGTGTGCTCCAAAGCTCGTTCCAATCGCCGCGTCTTCACTGCCGTTTGAATGCAGTCCGTCTTGGGGCAGACATAAGCGCCCCGTCCCGATACCTTCCCTTTCCGATCCACCAGCAAGGTTCCTTCCGGAGTACGCACCACTCTAATCAGCGACTTCTTCGGTTGCGACAGATTGCATCCCACGCAGGTGCGCATCGGTACTTTTTTGACTTTCATTGCGCTCACCACCAGTCGCCATGCCCAACTTGCGATTCGGACCGCAAATCGACCTTCCATCCCGTCAACTTGGCGGCGAGTCGCGCGTTTTGTCCCTCTTTGCCGATCCCCAGGGAAAGCTGATTGTCTGGGACCGTGACACGAGCGGCTCGAGTTGTCGGATCTATCGCCACGTTGGTGACATGCGCTGGTGAAAGGGCATTGGCCACCAATACCGCAGGATCCGGGTCCCAGCGAATGATGTCCAGTTTTTCTCCCCGCAACTCGTTGACAATGGCTTGCACGCGGGCACCCCGGTTCCCCACGCAGGAACCGACTGGATCCACATTGGGATCTTCCGCCCACACGGCTATTTTGGTGCGCGCCCCAGCTTCGCGGGCAATACCTTTAATTTCCACGGTTCCTTCATGGATTTCGGGCACTTCCAATTCAAACAAACGGCGAATCAGGCCCGGGTGACTTCGTGACACATAAACCTGGGGTCCTTTGCTGGTCCTGGTCTTTTTGACTTCCACCACATAAAGCTTGACGCGTTCATTGGAACGCAACATTTCGCCCGGCACTTGTTCGCTGGGCATCATAATGGCTTCGGTTCGGCCCAAGTCAATATAGACCAGATTGCGTTCCGTACGATGCACCAATCCGGTGACAATGTCTCCTTCGCGATTGACAAATTCTTCATAAATCATTCCGCGTTCGGCTTCGCGAATCCGCTGCACAATCACCTGCTTGGCAGTTTGGGCGGCAATCCGTCCAAAGTTTTTAGGGGTAACCTCAAATTCGATGATGTCGCCTTCCAAGGATCCCGGACGAATAGACAATGCTTCATCCAGGCTAACCTCCAGACGATGATCTTGGACTTCTTTCACCACCGTCTTTTGCGCCCAGACTTGGGTGGCCCCGGATTCCCTATCAAGCCGAACCCTCACGTTCTGAACCGACCCAAAGTTCCGGCGGTAAGCCGAGATTAGCGCCGACTCAATAGCTTGGAAGAGAACCTCTTTGTCAATCCCTTTCTCGCGTTCTAAATCAGTGAGTGCGGTCATAAGATCCTCATTCACCGAACAATCCCCCCTAACGGACTCTTTGCCCCTGTCAAGCGAAAAGAGTGGGCCTATGCTCCCCACTCTGAGTCGCCAAAACAAACGCCACTGCGTTATTCCTTTTGGTTACCCAATAACTTTACGTAGATATTTTACCATACTGCATAGGACACGACAACCTAAACCCACTGGTCCTCTAGATACTCTTATCGAAACGACTCCCTCGCGCCCAGGCGAAAATCGCCGTAGTAACCACAAGCAATGTGGCGCCGGCCCAAAACGGGGTCTTAATATTATGGGTCATCAAAATCCCGCTGGAGGTGGCCATCACCAACGCGCCCAACGTACCCACTGCCTGAAATCGGCCTTGAATCGTTCCCCGCCAAGCATCGGGCGTCTGACTAAGCAGCGACGCTTGCAGCGCCGGACCTATAAAACTCATGGCAATAGCTTCTAATACTGAAATTCCAATAGAAAGCCACGCATTTTGGGACATAATATACAAAATCACCGTAATGGCGTTTAAGACACTGCCGCCAATAATCAGTTTTCTACGCCATCCAGGACGATTGGCCAAAGCCCCTCCCAAAAAATTCGACAATAGCAGCGGAATGGCAAATAACGTGAAGGATAGCCCGATAACTAAATTGGAAGCACCAAGCGATTTCATATAAAGGCTCCACACCGTGTCGTACATGCCTACCAATCCGGTCCAGCCAAAATTTATCAGATATAGGGTCCACAGAGGTCGCCCTAAATGTCCTATTTTTCGGTTGGTTTCAGGCCTCGTACGATGTTGCCGGCCTATCGGCGGCATTCCTTGAAACACTGCTACCGTGGCCAAAAAAGCCAATATCGCTCCCAGTCCAAACGGCGCCCGCAACCCAAAAAAGTTTCCCATGATCCCCCCGATAAATGGGCCAAGAGCAAAGCCCCCCATCGATGCCGAGGATAACAGACCAAATGCAGAGCCCCTTCTTTGGTCGGGGACCAAGTCGCCAACCAGTGCATTGGCGGCTGGGATGAAAGCGCCGGCACCAACCCCTTGCAGTGCACGAAACGCCAGGTAAGCCCCCGGCGGCACCTTGAGCACAAACAATCCGGTAGCGACCGCAGTGGACAATGAGCCGAACAATAGCAAGGCTCGCCGACCTAAAACATCGGACAAACGTCCGAATACCCATTGGGACACAAATGACGAGGCCGCATAAAGCGCTGCCATGGCCCCAATCCAAGGC
>JAMDDZ010000112.1 GCA_023488565.1 Bacillota bacterium
CAGCAGCGAAATCTGGGGCCAAGGGCGTACCGCCTAGACAACCAGAGTTCATCTTCAGGAAAATAGGCACGTACAAACGGGATCCCCGGGTCTAAGGCAATGTCGGCAAAAGGCATTTCGCTCGGCTGCCCGTCTTCCCATTCTAATCCATTGACTCCCAAACCGTAGAACATGTTTTGGGCTTCTTCCAATAGCGATAGGTCCGAACTCCTGATGGTCACCGCCCAATAGCGAGCCGGTGCAAGATTAGCGGCCCAGGGCATCTTTGACTTTTCTAAGTATGCTTTTGTCTTCAGGCAAGACATTCTCTTGCCGCGTCTCGGCCCACATGTGTAATATTTCTCTTTCCCGGTGGCTCAAATGAGTGGGTACGGTCACGTTAACCCGAACATTTAGCGCACCCCGGCTGGCGGGATTCCCCAGTCGCGGCAACCCTTGTCGGGGAATTTTGAATACCGTCCCCGTCTGGGTTCCTGGGGGAATGTGCAACAATTCCTCGGTTTTCAGCCCGGGCACGGTAATATCGGCTCCCAGTGCCGCCTGGGCAAATCCGACCGGAACATCACACCACAAATCATCGCCATCCCGGCTAAACTTTTCATGTTGCTTCACATGCACAAACACTATCAAATCACCAGCGGGACCTCCCCGATGGCCCGCTCCCCCTTCACCGCTCACCCGAAGCCGCGTCCCTTCATCCACCCCCGGTGGCACTTGTACGGTAAGCCTCTTTTCTGCGCGGATCTGGCCGCGACCGCCGCATTGGGTACAGGGATGCGGAACATAACGGCCAGTTCCACGGCATCGCGGACAAGTTTCCACCTGCCGAATCCTGCCTAAGAAACTCTCGCGAATGCGCTCGACCTGTCCCGACCCATGACATTGGGGACAGGTTTCCAGCCGGGTACCCGGTTCCGCCTGATTGCCATGGCAATGGGGGCACACCTCATCACGCACCAAACGCACTTCACGCTCAACGCCCTCAACCACATCTTCCAAATCTACCGTCAAATCATATCGCAAATCCGGACCTCGCTCTGGTCCTGATCGCCGAGACTGGGTTGCACCACCAAAGAACATATCAAATATGTCGCCGAACCCACTAAAGCCGAAGTCCCCGTTGCCCGCACCTCCAGCCCCCGCAGCCTGGTGCCCAAACTGATCATATCGGGCCCTTTTCTCGGGATCTGACAGTACCTGGTACGCTTCATTGATTTCTTTAAATTGTTCTTCTGCAGTTGCATTGCCAGGATTGGCATCCGGGTGGTATTTTGCCGCCAAACGCCGAAATTGTTTTTTGATTTCGTCCGGGGAAGCCCCGCGGCTCACCCCCAGCACCTCATAATAATCCCGTTTTGCCATGAACGACTTCCCTCCCTGTTCCTATTGAGGCTCGGGCCCCTCAGACACTTTAACCATGCTAGCCCTAAGTACTCTCTCTTTCCACCGGAAGCCCCTCATTAGTTCTTCCACGATCATCCCTTCGGGGAGATCGCTTTCCACACGCTGCACTGCCTCATGGTACCGGGGATCAAACATTTGGCCTTCGGTTTCGATAGCTTCCACCCCTTGCCGCGCCAAAGCCTCGTTAAAGCCGTTTAAAGTCATTTCCAAACCTACACGCCAGGATTTGGCTTCGCCATCGGACGGCATGAATTTTAAGGCCCGTTCCAAGTTGTCGTACACCGGCAACAAGTCAGACAACAGCGACCCCACCACGTAGGCCTTGATTTCATCTCGTTCCCGGTCCATCCGTCGTCGAAAGTTTTCAAAGTCCGCCTGAAGCCTTACTAACTGGTCATAACGATCTTGGGCAATTTCCTCCCAGTGGGTTTCGGGCAATTCCTCGGCAACCGACGGTTCTGCAGCCCCTTCTTCCATTTCCTCGACTGGATTCGATTTCTCTGTATCTACCCCTTCATCCTTCAGTTCATCCCGAAATGACTCCGCATCCATACTCCAGTATCCTCCTTAGGTGCTCTACGCCCACTTCAAAGCGCGAGACAATTCTTCCGACACTATTTCCAATGTGGTGACTACATGAGCATACTGCATTCGCTTAGGGCCGATGACTGAGACCTGGCCCACAATGTGGCCCCGCAATTGATACGTGGCCGTCACCACACTGCAATCCCAAATCGCATCAAATGGCGACTCTTGGCCAATGATTACGTGTACCTGCTCCGACAGTGGAGAGGTTCCTTGGAGCAATTGCTCCACCGCTTGTTCCCGTTCCAAAAATCCCAATACCCGCTCTACTTTGCCAACGTCCCGAAACTCCGGGTATCTTAAAATATTCAAAGACCCAGCAAGAGTCACCCTATCATCGTTGGTTCGCCAATCCGACATCCAGGCCAGAAGCGATTCCCAGAGCCCATGATATCGCTCCTCATCGGAAGCAAGCGGATCCAAAATCCGGTCCTTCAGTTCTTTGATTGGCATTCCGCGAAATTCCCGCGCAAATTCCGTCGCCAGCCACGCCACTTGCTCGAAGTTCATATCCTCCGGCAATGGCACTGCCCGATTTTCGACCATGCCGGAATCTGTTGCCACCACAAGCAACAGAGTGCCGGCATTCAGCTGCATCACACGAATGTCGCCCAAGCGGGCGTCATTCACGGGAGGCGCCACCACCACCGACGGATAAGCTGTCATATCCGATACCATCTGTGCGGTTTGGTGAATGAACCAGGCAATCTCGCGAACCGGAGCAGCAAACGCCATCCGAACCCGGTTAACCGTGTCGCTGCCTACTTGCGGCCGCTGCATTAACTCATCTACATAATACCGGTAACCGCGGTCCGAAGGAATTCTGCCCGCAGACGTATGCGGTTGTTCCAAAAATCCCAGTTCTTCCAAATCCGCCATTTCATTACGAATCGTCGCGGAACTAATACCTAGCCCGTACTTTTTGGCCAAGGTCCGGGAACCCACGGGTTCCGCCGATACGATATAGTCATCGATAAGAGTGCCCAAAATTCTCCGTTTTCGTGCATCCATCGGTTTTCCCCCGTTTCAACATCACGGTTAGCACTCTAGCCACAGGAGTGCTAATGTATATCAAAACGATAGCACCGCGGTATTTTGTGTGTCAAGATGGAGGACTTGCCAAAATCCGCCGTCAGTTTACGCCACTGTCGATAAAAAAGCGAAACACGTAATTGGCCATTTCCCAACCCCGATGAGTTAACCATA
>JAMDDZ010000090.1 GCA_023488565.1 Bacillota bacterium
ATTCCTCCTGCTCACGTCGCAAACTGTCATAGATACGCTGGCCTAAAGGACACGCAAAATAATCGCGGCTCCGCACTTGTTGAAATTGCCGTGATAAAGCAAGCCGATCACCCGTGCTTTGTTGAATCTCCTCCCAAAGTATCCGGTACTCTTGTTCACTGGCCGCTAAAAATCGGTCGACAAGCATCTGTTCTTGGCCGGGAAGCGTCAAGCGGGCCCGCCACAACATCGCCTCGCCATGCAACTCTTCGATTTCAGAAGCAAGCCATTGAAATTGCTCATGGGTCCAAGCTGTATACGGCAACACCCACAGTGCATCATGCAGCAGAAGAGCACCCAAATTTTTCAATTTACGCCATACATAAACTCTGCCTGCGCTAGGCGTAGACGGTATTCGATAGTGCAACAAAACCCATTGCCGCAATGCGAAGCCTCCCCCCGGTGGCCGCCAAATTATTGGTCCGCGTCCTCGAACATTGATTCATTTTATCACTCTCATTTACCCCAAGACCTTGACGATCATTTTAGACTCTATTAAAATGTAACCGTAGTTACATTATGAAGGAGGCTGACGGAGATGAAGTGGATTACGCGTGAAAACGCCAATGTAGATCGGGTGGCTTGTCCCTGGCTAATCAAACGATTTGTGGATCCCCAAGCGGAGTTCATATTCGTTCCCGCCGCAGATGTGCTGACCATCGCCGAACGAGAAGGGGCAATCCCTTACGATGTACCCCATGTGGAGCTTGGCCATAAAGACGGTCGTTGCTCATTTGAGTCTATTATTGCCAAGTACAACCTTGGCGGAGATCCTGCGCTCGCCGCGCTAGCCCAAGTGGTCCATGCCGCAGATGTGGCCGACGATCTAAACCAATCTCCGTTCGGCCCGGGTCTTAAAGCAATTGCACGAGGCTTTGTGGAGTTGCTTGGAAAAGATGATCATCGGAAAATTGACGTAGAAAGCCCCATGTACGAGGCACTGTACAGATATTTCCAAAGGGAATTTGCCCAATAACACCCACCGGGCGAGGATGTGGACGCGGTTATTGCATTTAGCCGTCATGAACGCTACCCATCGTCAAGATTGTTGTCGATGCAACCTTCCCGTGCAATTGGCTACCGAACCTTGGCCAACCAATTCCGGTACCGACCGTTCCGTCATCAGTTGTACGCAACGGCTACCGAGGGGGCCTTATCAAAGATGAAAGAAGTTCAAGGGCGATCAACGGGTCTTGTCAGCCGATTATTGATTGCCCGAGCCTTACGCGAGAATGCATTTGGAATGATGGCCATCGTGTTGCCCATTGGATTGCGAAAAGAAGGACTCTCACTTCCCCTGGTCGGACTACTTTTCACAATAGCTTTATTGGGATCGTCAACGATAACCATACTGTTGGGGCGTTTCATCAATCGGGTGGGGCGACGGCGTGTACTCCTCATCACCAGTATTTTGTGGGTAATCACTACTCCTCTGTTGTTTTACAAGAGTCTAGTGGGGCTGGTCTTAGTGGCACTTCTGGGGTCGCTCAGTCCCAACGGTAAAGAGGTGGGACCATTTCTTGCGGTCGAGCAGGCAGTGCTCTCTCGGCTGTATGGGGGTCCGGACCGGTTGCGAATCTATTCCTGGTTCAATTTAGTCGGATATACCTCCACTGCAACTGGCGCCTTGATTGCAGCCACACTAGGTTGGGTGGGGAGCGCCAAAGGACTACCCTGGTCATTTCATTTAGCCATCGCTAGCTACGGAGCAATCGGGTTGGCACAGATAATTTTGTATGCAGGTCTGCCATCCAAGGTTGAGCATTCGTCACAGGCACATAACGACAACGTATCTGGCCCCACTCTTAAACCTTCACGTCCTGTTCGCCGACTTGTCTATACATTGTCAGCACTCTTTGCGCTCGATGCCTTTGGCGGCGGATTCATAGTGCAAGGCCTCTTAGTTGCCTGGTTCCACGCACGGTTCGGATTTAACCTAGTGCAGTTGGGCGGACTTTTCTTCGGCACCAATCTGCTTTCTGGGGTTTCATCGGTAGTCGCGAATCTTGCGGCCAAACGGTATGGTTTGCTGAATACCATGGTGTTTACCCACCTCCCCTCTAATGTGTTGCTGGCTTTGGTACCACTGATGCCCACGGCGAATTTGGCCGTGGGCATGCTGCTGTTCCGCCATCTGTTCTCCCAAATGGATGTGCCAACACGCCAGGCGTACACGATGGCCGTGGTAAGTCCCGAGAACCGCGCCTACATGGCATCATGGACCAATGGCATCCGCAATTACGGAACCGCACTAGCCCCCTTAGCCTCTAGCGCACTATTCGTGCTATCCTCTTCAGGGTTGCCCTATTTAATCGCCGCTGGGTTAAAAATCGTTTATGACTTAACTTTTTATAGCGTCTTCCGTCACATTCCGATAGACCACGCCGACGAGCAGTAACCCATAGCATCTCAGATCTCACGTTCGAAAGAATGACGTCGAAAACACTGCCACTTAAAACTTGGTGCCGAATTGCGCCCAACATCACTTTCATATTTCCATGCCGCCAATTGCCGACTGCGGTCCATAGCTCGCCGATGTTAAGGTGCCTCGCTATCTCCTTGATGCTCACGTGTCGTGCCCCCATTTCAAGGCTGGTATGTCCGTAGTTGCGATGCCGGATGTTAGGATCCACCTTAGATATTCCTGAAGTAGCTCACACGAAGTGAAAAGAACGGCTACAATAAGGGGCAGTATCGTAGATTCGGGGTATGGCTTGTTATGTCAGAAAATTAAAGGAGCTCCTCAATGAAACGAATTGTAGCGGCTTTGGGATTAATTTGGGTGGTCTATGTTTTATTCACGCATTTTGTTCTAGTACCCCCGGGTCCGGGTGCTCCTCCCCAAGATATTTTAGGGTACCTTCATTACAACTTTAATGCCATCAGCATTACCGCTTATTGGGGCATCGTTGTCACGGTGCTGTTTTTCCTGTTCGGGAGTTGTCTCGTAACCACCAGTCGCGGGCACGACGGAATTGCTAATCGTACGTTGACCACACTGGCGACGGGCGGCCTTTTGG
>JAMDDZ010000154.1 GCA_023488565.1 Bacillota bacterium
TGGCCCGCGACCATAACCGGCGGGAGTCAGCGCAAGATCCGACGGCACACGCAGAAATTTTGGTGTTGCGTCAAGCGGCAGCGCGGCAAGGCGGCTGGAGATTGGAAGATACCACCTTGTACGTTACGCTAGAACCGTGTACTATGTGTGCCGGGGCATTGGTGTTAAGTCGCGTGGCACAAGTGGTGTTCGGCACTCGTGATCCCAAAGGCGGGGCATTAGTAAGCTTGTATCAGGTAGGGAGCGATCCTCGTTTGAATCATCAATTTGATGTCATCGAGGACGTTATGCAGCAAGAGTGTCAACAGTTGTTGACCAGTTTTTTTCGCCAAAGGCGGTAAAGATAATTGAATAGCAGTACGGAGAGGTGTCTGAGTTGGTCGAAGGAGCCCGACTCGAAATCGGGTAGGCGGTATAACCCCGTCTCGTGGGTTCGAATCCCACCCTCTCCGCCATAAAGTGTTAAACGCGGAGGGGTGGCCGAGCGGTTTAAGGCGCACGCCTGGAAAGCGTGTTGGTGGGCTGAACCTGCCTCGAGGGTTCGAATCCCTCCTCCTCCGCCACTTCGATGAGGCCGTGGAGCAGCATCGATTGGGTCCCGCGCGGACAACACCTGTGAACCCCGTCAGGCCCGGAAGGGAGCAGCGGTAAGCGGGCACGTTGTGGTGCCGCGGCCAACCTAATCGGTGCCGCCCTATGGCCTTAACGCATGAGATGGTACAATAAGGCAAATGAACCGAAGAAGGGGATCTCCATGTCACGGCAAGCGCTATATCGGGCATATCGTCCTCGTTCTTTTGAAGAAGTGGTCGGTCAATCCCGCGTCGTGATGACGTTGCGAGAAGCAGTGCGACAACGGCGCTTAACTCATGCTTATTTGTTTTCCGGACCTCGAGGCACCGGAAAAACAAGCATTGCGCGCATTTTGGCCAAGGCTGTGAATTGTGAAAATCTTTCCCCCTCTGGAGATCCCTGTCTCCAATGTGCTTCATGTGTAGCGTTGGAACGCGGCAATCATCTTGACGTTATCGAGATCGACGCGGCGTCTAATCGGGGAATTGATGAAATCCGGGATTTGCGCGAACATCTGGGACAAGCGCCGGTCATGGGCAAACAGCGTGTATACATCATCGACGAAGTGCACATGTTAACGGAACCAGCCTTCAATGCCCTGTTAAAAACTTTGGAAGAACCCCCTGAACATGTGCTTTTTGTATTGGCCACTACGGAATCTCATAAATTGCCCATTACTGTGTTATCACGCTGTCAGCGATATGAATTTCAACGCTTTCGGGTGGGTGAAATTCAGGAGCGATTGCGTCAGGTCGCTGCACACGAGAAAATTCCAATTAGCCCCGAGGCATTAGAACTTTTAGCCGAATTTGGCGATGGAGCGTTGCGAGATGCTTTAAGTTTGTTAGACCAAGTGTCTTCTTCAGTGGGTGTCGAGATTACCCGGGATCATATCGAAAACATGGTTGGTGCTCTGAGTCCGGCGCTGTTGGAAGAAACGGTATCTGCCTTGACGGCAGATACCCTATCCGCTTTGATATTGGCCATCGACCATGCGCTTCAGGAAGGTCGCGACCCAAGGCAAATGCTGAGAGATGTGGCTCGTGAATTACGCAATCTTGTGGTATGGCGTGAAGCAGGGCCAGATTTGTTTCCCAGTTACCGACGCGATTGGCTCGGACGTTTAGATGGGATGGTGCCTGACAACATCTTGCCCCGGGTTTGGTTCGAATCTCTCGACATTCTTACCGAAGGCGAGGGACGTCTCAAGAGCGGATTTCCTCCACAACTGGTGCTGGAACTGGCTTTGTTTAAGACACGACAGCATTTGCTGCAATCCGGTAGACCAGAAATGCGCGCTCCATTGCTTGATGAAGCGGGGAGCACGTATGTGCAGCCGTCGCGCTCCGTATCTGCCTCCGTGTCGGCGGAAATGCCTCCGGTAAACAGCGAAAAATTTCAGCAAGCATTAGAATTCATCCGACGGGAGCGGCCTTCGACGTATGCCTTGGTTAAAGAAGCCCGATGCCGCACTAAAGGCAATGGACTGGAATTATGCTTTGCGTTTCCGGCCCATTTAGATTTGATGAAGTCTGGGACGAATCATGATCTTCTAGAACGGGCACTAAAGCACATCTATGGGGATGAAATATCGTATACTTTGACCACGGAGTCTAGTGAGGATCCAGCCGAAAATGCCGTTGTCGATAGTCGTGAGCCGATGGTTGAAACGGTTAACCGAAGTGATGTAGCGGCTAACGCTCGGGAGTGGTTTGGCGAAGATATACACCTCATTGGATTCGAGTAATTTGTTTAGCCAACAGATGTTTTTCTTGGAACACATCGGCGGGAACCCTTATTTACCAAGGACAATTCAGAGGAGAGGTTATCATGGGATTTAACCCCAACAATATGCAGAAAATGATGAAGCAAGTGCAAAAAATGCAGGCCGATATGGCTCGAGTTCAAGAAGAGTTGCGAACGGAAACGGTAGAGGTCGAGTCCGGCGGCGTCGTGAAAGCCGTGTTCAACGGTCATGGGGACATCGAGTCGATTACCATTGATCCTCAAGCCGTGGATCCCTCGGACGTGGAAATGCTGCAGGACCTCATATTGACGGCGGTGCGTGAAGGTCAAAAGAAGGCGCAGGATTTGGCCTCAAGCCGACTGGCCGCCGTAGCCGGCAACATGAATATCCCGGGAATGCCAGGACTTTTCTAAATGCTTTACCCAACACCCATTCAAGAGTTGGTCAACGAACTTGCCAAATTGCCTGGGGTTGGGCCCAAAACGGCCCAACGTCTGGCGTTTTTCTTGCTTAACATGCCACAGGGTGAAGCCGAATTGTTGGCTTCCGCTATTGTGACGGCCAGGACCCGGATACGATACTGTTCTGTATGCTTCAATTTCACCGATCAAGACCCTTGCGCCATCTGTCGTCATTCGGGTCGCGACGCCAGAACAATTATGGTTGTGGAACAGCCTAAAGATGTTGTGGCCATGGAAAAAACACGCGAATACAAAGGACGTTATCATGTGTTGCATGGGGCTATTTCTCCTATGGAGGGGATTGGACCGGAGGATCTGCGCGTCAAGGAACTCTTGCTTCGGATTGAGCGCGAGGCTCCTACGGAATTGGTGCTAGCGACGAGCTCGAATTTGGAAGGCGAAGCTACCGCGTTGTATTTAGGTCGGTTGTTAAAGCCCATGGGAGTGAAGGTGACCCGCATTGCGCGAGGACTGCCAATGGGCGGGGACTTGGACTATACTGACGAAGTCACCTTATCCAAAGCGCTGGAGGGGCGTCAAGAAATTTAACCATTGTGGTGATCAAAAGATCTCAAGGCAACCTTGGGCTTACTTATTCGCTTTGCATCCCTGGTTATCGTCCATCTATAATTAACGGAGAGTAGGGATTTTGAGCGTCCTATACTAGGGGGTACGCTTCGTGCCGTTTTTTATGATTCTCATGTGGAAGCGGATAACCAAACATCAAACGTTAACATTGACAACCATCGCTTTCATTACCACCATTATTGGAGCCCTACTCTTTGCCTTCACGCAACATGTTTCTCCATTTATTGGGTTCTACTGGGCCATTACGACCATCACCACGGTTGGTTACGGGGATGTTACGCCGCATAACACTCTAGGTCGCGTTATTGCGATGGGTACGATGCTGACAACAATCCCGTTGGCTGGCGCAGCCTTTGCAGGGTGGGCTGCCAATATGGCATCACTTCACATTCGGAGGGCTCTGGGTATGACTTTGGATAAAACACGGGATCATCTAATCGTTCTTGGCTATAGTCCGTTGCTTATTCATTTGCTGCCTGATCTGCTTCAGGAGCATCAAAACCTGGTTCTGGTATCTATGATGGATACGACTCATCTGCCGCCAGAAATTCCTTGTATTACGGGGGATCCGACCAATCCGCACGTGCTCGCCAAAGCCCACTTGTCTCAGGCTAAGCAAATTGTGGTGGTAGGGGAAACTGACGGCGAAGTGCTGATGACGGCGGTTGAAGCACAGCATTTGGCTCCCGACGTACCGATTTTTGCCATTACCCAGTCTCGTCGTGCAACCCATACCCTTCAGGATCTGGGAATTTTGCATAGCGTTGCGGCACAGGACCTTTTAGGACATACGCTCGCTAAAAGCCTGGAAACACCTCATGCTGCCGACCTATTTACCACGATCTTGGCATCAGATCAGACTCGATTGCAGGAAATGGTGGTACCGCCCGCATGGGTGGGGCAGGAACTCAGCGCTATTCGTTCTCAAAATGCGGAGAACTGCCTCATCCTCCTCGGGTTGGTGCATGAAAATCAGATCTTTCTAGGCGTTCACCAAGATCGTGTAATTGAAATGAATGATCGGGTGCTCTTTTTAACTGCGGGTACATAATTAAACGTTGCAGTACACGGAAAACGGCTCTCTTAATTAGGTTCTACAGGGCAATGGGTTGTCATGGGAGATGATACCTTTGGAGAAAACCTATCATACATGATCGGTTAACTCAGGCGACAGGGAGTGGACCTTAAAATCGCTAGAGTTATACGGGCTAACGTGGGCTATCGCGTGCCCAAACCGCCGCATACGTTTTACTCCCCTGGGCCGCGTCCTACCTGAGTTATCTGGGGATGTATGAAACCTATTGTTCGTAGTTTACAATTCCACTTGAGAGCTAGTGCTCTATTTTTACCCGGTTTCGAAAAAATTCATGCAACGTTCTTCCTACAAAGGAATATATTGCCATTAACTTGTTGAAGGTGGTGGCACCATGGATTTTTTGTAGTCTTGGGTCAATGGATAGACCTCGGACCGGATGGCTTGGGATTTTTGTGGCTGTTGCAACTGTACCGGCATCGCCATATGCTTCGGGACAGCCTGTGGTGGACGATGACTCACCATCGCCAACAATGGATTAAACAATATATTGATGCAGCTATTGCCCAAGGACAACGTCATTCCGCCGAACAACTTGTCCACACGCTAGAAAAGATTGGCCAGTCTCTTTCTACAATCGAAAGCACTTTTGCACTCAATTACCAATGCGCCAACTTGCCCCATATTATAGAAGAGACATCCACACAAGGAGAAGGGGTTAATGGAACCACTACAGAGAGAACGGCATCGCGGACGCATCAGTGAGCCCATAGATCCTCCCGGATGGGCTGCTGATGAATTTCGTGAAGCTTATCAAAACTGGGTGCAGCAACAACAGTTCGATACGCAACCGGATCCTGATGTATTCGACCACGCTGTCCATTTTTGGCATGAAGCCGAGTTGCATTATCGACAATGCCTTGACCGATATCGGGGACATGGGCGGTTCTAGAGGTTGTCCTTTGGCAATATGCTGTTTATGGGGGGATGGCCATGTTGCAGCCGAAGGATATCCTGGCCGGGATTTTTGGCATTTTAGTGGTGTATCTTTTAGGCCGTGTTTTTGGCGGATGGGCGCGTTGGATTATTCGCAGTGTGGTAAACATTGCGGTGGCGGTTCTGGTGCTGTGGGCTTGGGATCGCACTCTAGGGATGGGTTTTCATATTGGCATCAATCCAATTACCGCCTCAGTAGTCGGATTGTTAGGAGTGCCTGGCTTTCTTTTGGTGTTGGCGGCGAGGGCTTTAACCCTGGGATGGTAGATTGCTTTTAGTGTAGACTCCTTTTGATGAGCGTTCGCTCCATGCGCCCCCGACATGGGTGCAAAATTGTGGGTATCCGGAATTCGGTCTAACCCCCCTAGCTCTACCTAATCGTTGCCCATAAGGAGGAATTTTCGGCCAGAATGGAGCGAACGGCGACGGCGTAGAGGAACCTTTCACGCGGGTTAATTGACAGGGGAGCACTTTCTCGGAATCGTACGTATCGGGAAAGATCCAATCATTATCACAGGAGGGATCCTGCCGAGACTCGTTGTCACCACCGGGATTCCCCGGGATCATAACGCATAGGTAATGTTGGCCGTGCCCGCGTTCATGGGTTTGGGTTGTGGGGGGGGCGCCGCTCGGCATAGAACGGCAAAGGGAGCCATCATGCGTTCTCACCTCGCCTATACATGGGATGCTTAAAATCTTACTGGTGTCCGGCCATCCCCACCGTGAGAATTCCGCAACAGACGGATGACTTTTTCTTATCTGGCATCCCGAATACTCCAGTAGTTCCATCAAAAGCCTCTGGCACTTTTGCCCCGTAAGTCCCCCAAAAGACGCTAGTGCGGCTTAGCGAAAATCGGTATGGGTTGCTCACGGACCGCCACGGCTACGTTATAAACGGCGGTAGATGTCGCGCGATTTCCGATGGCGATAATCAGGATGAGCAACTCCTTCTGCTCGACGCAAAACACCACGCGGACACCAAGCGCCGGAGCGCATCAGTACCGGGTTACCGCTTGACCTGTCGATTAGCGAAAGGATCCTTCGCCAACTCCAAAAAAAGCCGTCCGTATCCTGCTCTGCACGTCCGGAGATTGTTTCTCAAGAAACTTGTGAGCCTGCGATTGGATCGCAGTGTAAACATCATCGCTGGTGAAACACGTCGTCGAAGGAGAGGGCCTTGCTATGGCTGGATAATGTTCTTAAAAATAACGCCATTCTTTCTGCAGACGGATCCCTGGCTTATCGGGTGATGTATGGCTAGACAAGGCAGCCTCTCTTTTTCGTACTGCCCTGTGTATAATACAAAAGACGAGAGGCGTAAGTCAACGTTGGGGCAAGGAGGAAGGAGCATGGCGGCCGCGGATGGGGATAAGCTTCTCGAAACGGAGCGGGTGATTCAAACTCATTTCCCTGAAGCTGTACTAGTTGGAGGAACCGCCGCTGCACTTCATGCAGAGCATCGGGTCTTATTAGACGTTGACTCCGTAATCGTGGATCTGAAAAACCGATTTCAGGACGTGTTGGCAACACTTGAGAGTTTGGCCGGGGGGAGAACACGACGGTTGCGCCCTCCTGTCCTAATTTTAGGTAACTACCAGGGAATCGACGTAGGCATTCGGCAATTAATTCGGCGCGCACCGTTGGAAACCACCATTGTAGAGGGAGTTACCATTCCTGCCATGGAGGAAATGCTGCGTATTAAAGGATGGCTCGTGGTGACGCGAAATGCAGTGCGCGATTACCTCGATTTTTGTGCCCTGGGTGAGCGTTTAGAACATGAATTTGAGCGGGCAATGCGACCCATGGACAGCCTTTACCCTCAACCGGAAGATGCTGACACGACAAGCCAACAATTGGCCAAAATGTTAGCAGAACCCTTACCGTTCGATTTTTGGCCTGAGGAAGACTCGTTAACCGTGTGGAGGAAACTTCAGCCGCCATGGACGGACTGGACGTTTGTGACAGGGTACTGTCGCAAATTGTCTGCAAGGTTGCTGCATACCATGTTTGAGTAAAGGCGAGGAGGCGGATTGCTTGCAGCATCGTCATTTGGTTGGGGAAATGTCGGCCAACACGGCAGTCGTTGCCGATATTTTAGAACGGGGCACTTTGGCCGATTGGCGCAAATTAGCGCGTGAAGTGTGCAAGAACCCTCAGGGGCCATACGCGCGGGCAGTAAGGCGTGTGGTAGAGAAAACCCACTTTTATGGCACGACGATTCTTTGGAAGGACTTTCTGGACCAGTGTCAGGAAGAAAACAGTTGCACGTCTTAATCCCGGATGGGATGCTCTCGCGAATCTGACGAGTCTCTCGGATTAGAACATCGTCTCCATAATATTCAATGTGCTCGTTGTCATACTCTCCACGCAGCTTCCTTGACCCAGATCCGCCCCTTGGATACACTATGACTACCACATTAGGGTTTTAGGGGGATGTTTTTCTTGGTTCGAACACGTTATGCGCCCAGTCCCAGTGGAACACTCCACGTGGGAGGCGCTCGTACTGCTCTTTTCAGTTACTTGTTTGCCAAACATTATGGGGGCCAATTTGTAGTTCGTGTGGAAGATACCGATCAGACCCGATTGGTCGCGGGATCCGAAGAAGCTTTGATGCGTTCTTTGGCCGCTTTGGGTATCTTGTGGGATGAAGGACCCGACGTGGGAGGACCATTTGGCCCCTATCGACAGTCCGAGCGCCTAAGTCAGCATCAACAATATGCTGCCCAATTGTTACAGCAAGGGAAAGCCTATCGCTGCTATTGCACCCCTGAAGAGTTGGATGCTACCCGCAAGGCGCGGCAGGCTGAAGGACTTCCCCCGAGATATATGGGAACTTGCCGCAATCTCAGTTCTGACGATCCCATACATGGCAGCGGTAAACCGTACGTCTTGCGGCTCAAGGTTCCGCTGTCTGGTGTGACTGTGGTCGATGATCTTATTCGTGGCCAAGTAACGTTTGATAACAAAATTTTGGATGACTTTGTGATCGTGAAGACGAATGGGACCCCGACCTATAATTTTGCAGTCGTGATTGATGACTGGGCTATGCGGATTACCCATGTCATCCGAGCCGAAGAACATCTATCCAATACGCCTAAGCAGATGTTGGTTTATGAGGCGCTGGGATTTTCCTTGCCGAAGTTTGCCCACATTCCCATGGTCTTGGCACCGGACCACACCAAACTGTCTAAAAGACATGGAGCTACGGCCGTTGAAGAATATCAAGCGCAAGGAATCTTACCGCAAGCATTAGTGAACTATTTAATGTTGCTTGGATGGTCAGCGCCAGATGGCAGAGAGTTTATGACTGTCAAAGAAGCCGAAAATCTGTTTACTCTAGACCGGGTACAACACACGGCGGCGGTTTATGATCAAAAGAAATTGGAATGGATGAACGCTCAGTACCTTAAACAACTGCCGATTTCCGTCGTGAAAGAGGCAGTTAAACCCTTTGTGGAACAAATGGGAATTAATTGGGGACAAGGTCCACGCCTGGAATCCGGAGTTGAATTGGTGAGAGAGCGGGCACATACCCTAAAGGATTTAGCGGAAGGAATGCGGTTTTTGTGGCAGTCGCCGACACAATATGACGATAAGGGTGTGGGTAAGCATTTTTCCCATCCCGAGGTGGCACGCCGATTGCAGACCTTAGCGACAACGCTTGGCGAATTGCCGGCTGACAAGTGGGAGCATGATACCCTTGCGGCTGCATTTGATACGCTTGCCAGCCAATTAGAAATTAAACGGGCTGAGCTTATTCATCCTTGTCGGCTGGCATTGACCGGTCAAACTGTAGGCCCTGGACTCTTTGAACTGGTGGCGGTACTTGGCCAACAAGAAACTGTCACCCGTCTGGTGAATGTTGTTGCCATGCTGCAAGATGAAGGGCATAAGATTCCTACCTTCTGATACCTCACAGCTATCAGAAGGTAACTGTGGCCATATGGTGGCGTTATGGTACGGACCTGGAAGACAAGGCCATCAGGACCGCGCGTACGGGGCCCATTGGTTCTTGCCCAAACGGGTCGTTAGACCGCTAACAGTGAACGACATAAGTGGCACAATTAGTTTGTGAGGAGAATCACAAAATAATTTGTTAGAAGGTGATTGTTATGGATCAACCCATATCGCGTTCCTCGTCCTCCACAACGGAAACAGTCCAGAATGATGCCCGCCATTTGCGTCATGTTCAATGGTTGCGGTTGTCTCTGGTGTTCTTCGCTTTGTTTGACGTCGCAGCACATATTTTTGCTTCACCGGGAGCCACCCCGATTGTCTCCTATTGGATTGACATTGAAACGGCGTCCTATGGACTTATCGCTGTCATCTATTTGTTGGGTCTACGGACATATTACGGCCCGCCGATCATTTTTACCGCATACAATATGATCATGTTTTTTGTGTCCGGATTTACCGCACTTCCCTTTGGGATTAATAAGGCGCCCTTAACCGGCCACCTCCAATTCCTGCAATATTCTTTTGGACGCGGGTTCTCGTTAGGAGCATGGCTTTACCTCTTAATTGTCGGGTTGATTATGTTGCGCGTCGACCGGGGTTCTCGCCTTAATGACTTGTTGAAAGAGTCTTAAGGTTATGGGTAAAAGAATGCCGTCAAGTGACACCGCCGTTATCAATTATGCATTTTGATAACGGCGTTTGTGGGTGAACGAGATCTCGACCGGTCTCGTTCGAACGGGGAAATATGTGATCTACTGATTAACTACTAACATCGGTATTTCTGTTTCAACGACTTGGCCTATGGCATAAAGGGGAAGGCCTTTGGCCGCAAAACTCTGGTGAACCTCCGCCTCATCCTCGGCTCTCACGGTAAAAACCAGTCCGCCTGAGGTTACTGCATCCGACAATAGAGTCAAAAGCCAATTCTCAACCCGGTTTTTTAGCTGGAGATGAGGCCTCACGTAATCCAGATTGCGCCGACTCCCAGACGGAAACCGGTCCGATTGGGCTAAGACAGCAGCACCTGGCAAAAACGGAACCTGAGCCGCGTCAATATGAATACCAACCCCCGCCCCCATAGCCATTTCCCAAACATGGCCTAAGAGTCCAAATCCGGTAACGTCGGTCACTGCTGTTGGCATGCAGGCTTCTTCTAGCGCTTCTTTGGCTCCGCGATTCAAAGTCGTCATCATGGCAATCACGGCATCGACCATGGCATTGGTGGAGTCCCCGTCTTTAATGGCTTTAATGATAACTCCGCTGCCGATAGGTTTGGACAGGAATAGGCGATCTCCAGGATGTGCTGTGCTATTGCGCCAAATGCGGTCGGGATGGACAATGCCCGTCACTGCATACCCTATTTTTGGTTCGGGATCGTCAATCGAATGGCCGCCTAGCAAGGCGGTTTCAGCCAAATCTAATATAGACTGTCCTCCGCGTAGCATTTGACCAATTGTTTGGGGACTAAGGATCCCATCCGGAACCGCTAATAAATTGAGAGCGGATAAAGGTGTGGCACCCATAGCATAAATATCCGACAGGGAATTGGCGGCGGCCACTTGTCCAAAAATATACGGATCATCTACCACAGGTGTCAGAAAGTCGACCGTATGAACCAAGGCGCGTGTGGCATCCAATAAAAAAACCCCAGCGTCGTCATGGGTTTCGTTTCCTACCAGTACCCGAGGATCTGCTACTGGCGCCGACACCAAAAAACTTAAGGCATGGGTTAGGTCCTCCGGACCTAACTTGCACCCTCACCCGGATTTAGTGGTCATTTGCGTCAACCGCTGTGCCATAGTGTCACCTTCTTTTCCCATAGAAAACCTCACTAACGCCAACAATGATGTGCCCGCAAGTATGAAAGGCTTTCTTTCATATATACTCCAAAGTAAGAAATAGACAAGCAAGTATCCAAAGATTGCATGAATCGCGCGTCTTACGCTTGATGGCTTTACAGCAACGGAAACTCACTGAGCCGCCCTGAGTCATATTTGACGTCGATCAGAAGTGAAATGGGAAATAGTTACGTTGTCCGAACCGTGGTGAGATTGATGATCTGTCAACAGATGCAGGTGATTTGGACAACTAATGGCGTCATGGGATCGTTAGCAATGGGCAATCTGATAAATGTCATTGCTTTATCAAAAGGCGGCGCATGAGCATGGCCGTACATATTGATGATGCACGCCTAGTTATGGTTGTATGATTCTGAGGACGGGGAAATTCTCATACCGGCGTGACAAAATCGAAAAGTAATAGTGAGGTCAAGGAGACAGATAATTTATGGTAGCCGATAGCCAATCACCGTATTGGACTGAAACTACAGACCCTTTCACCCCGAGTTGCTCTGGGGGTATTCCCCAGGGGATGGATGTGATCGTAGTAGGGGGAGGATTGACGGGTATTTCTGCGGCATACCATCTCTCACGCGCTGGGCGTCAGGTGATGGTTTTAGAAGCCTTCAATGTGGGTTCAGGTGCCAGCGGGAGAAATGGAGGGCAGGCGCTCAATGGCTGGCCCTTAGATATGATAGAGATCCGCGAACGTTACGGAAATGACACTGCGCAAGTACTCTGGCACTTTTCGAACGAGGCGTTGTCTCGGTTCGTTCAAATCGCCTCTGATGAGGCGATTGAATGCGATCTTCAGCAGGTTGGCCACCTTGATGCCGCATGGACTGAATCGGATGTCTTACGCTTGCACGAAGAGCAACGGGTATTGGCAGCATTGGGAAAAAAGACCGAGTGGTGGTCTAAAGGCGAGATTCAGGATCGTGTAGGAACTTCCATGTATTTGGGAGGGATTTATGATATTACTTGTTACCAAGTGCATCCTTTGAAATTTGTCCAAGGATTAGCCAAGGCGGCCGAACGTCGAGGAGCAAAGATCTTCTGTTTCTCCCCCGTGATAGCTATTGATCGAGAACCCACAGGGTATCGGGTTCGGGGCCAGGAATTTGTCACTCATGCTAAGGAGGTCATTTTAGCCACCAATGGGTATGTCCCATCATTTGCTCATTGGGTGAGGTCCCAATTATGGTCGGTGGCAAGTCGTGTTGTGGTTACGGCTCCGCAAGCGGGGCTGATTCCAGAAACGATGCCAACGGTGTCCGACAGTTCCACGGAATATCACTACTTTCGATTGGTGGAACACGGGCGTCTTTTGTTTGGCGGACGACCTCCGATATTACCAAAGATCGCCAGGATGTTTCCTCAAATGGCAAAGATTCCCTCGGAGTTTGAATGGGAGGGGCGTGTCGCCATTTCTTGGGATGGATTGCCCCACTTTGGGAGAACTCCCGATGGATATTGGTTTGCCGCGGGATACACTGGCCATGGGGTCGTTTTATCTACTGCTTTAGGCCAGTTGATTGCCGAGGCGATCGCGGGCAAACCCTTGGAAAGATCTCTTGCCAATGCTCTGGGGTCAACCATGAAGCGTCGTCCCTTTTCTCGGCGATGGCGGGTTCTTCGGCAATCT
The DNA here is from genome assembly GCA_023488565.1 of Bacillota bacterium. Taxonomy (GTDB): domain Bacteria; phylum Bacillota; class Sulfobacillia; order Sulfobacillales; family Sulfobacillaceae; genus Sulfobacillus_C. Next base: position 12,839 of record JAMDDZ010000154.1, read on the forward strand.
GACTCTCCGTGCAGGTAGTGTAACAGTAGGCAGAACACACTTATTCCCCTCTATAAAGCCTTTCCTGTCCGGGTCGGTTATACTAAAACAAGTCAACTCAGTGAAATGTGAGGTACCTAAGGACGATGGAGACACAGACGACGATCCGGCTCAATGTGAAAACTGCCCGTGTGTTTGAGGGCTCTCCCTGGATTTATCGCGGCCAGTTTGTGCCGCCTAAAGACAATGAAGGTGTTGGATCCCTGGTGACTGTGGTCGATAGCCATAATCGTTTTGTCGGACGCGGGTTTTATAATCCGCAGTCTGTCATCGCGATCCGGCTGCTGACTCGTCGTCATGACGAAACTATTGATGGTCCATGGTTTGCCCGAAAGATACGTTCGGCGTTGCATAGCCGTGCGTCTTGGATCGGTTCGCGAGATGCTTACCGTGTTGTCAATTCGGAGGCCGATGGCATTGCAGGTCTCATTGTCGATAAATATGGCCCGATGCTGGTGATAGAGGTGTTAAGCCGCGGATTGGTGCCGTTTATGCCGGAGATATTGGACACCTTAGTAAATCTCATGCACCCTACCGGAATTTATGAACGCGGGGATGTGCCAGTACGTGACCGAGAGGGATTGCCTAGGACGAACCAATTGGTGTTTGGCCGCATGGAGTCCCCGGTGTTCATTCATGAACACGGGGTGACTCTGTCGATTGATTTGACAGGAGGACAAAAAACCGGACATTTCCTTGACCAATATGAAAATCGAGGTCGCGTGGCGTCAATGGCCGCGGGTAAAGTGGCCTTTGACGCATTTTGCCATACTGGTGGATTTGGTCTTGCCGCAGCTTACCATGGCGCGACATCGCTAGTGGAGGTGGACATTGATGAAGCGGCCATTGCGCAAGCCAGGCGCAACGCGACAGCGAACGGTCTCAGCGAACGGATGACGTTCATTACTGCGAATGCGTTTGATTGGCTCCGTACTGCCAGTGTCCAAGGGTCGCAGTTCGATTTAGGCGTTTTGGATCCTCCGGCCTTTACTAAGTCACGGGATGCCGTGGCCGGGGCTCTCAAAGGGTACAAAGAGATTAACTTGCGCGCGATCAAACTAATCCGTCCTGGAGGCATTTTGGTGACTTCGAGCTGTTCCTACCATGTTTCAGAAGCGGATTTCATCGGTGTCGTTGGCGATGCCGCCAAGGATGCCAAGCGCCACGTTAAAATTATGGAAATACGGGGGCAAGGCCCGGATCATCCGATTTTGCCAGCATTACCGGAGTCTCGCTATTTGAAGTGTCTAATTCTTGAAGTGGGGGAATAAATAATCTGTTTGTTGTTAACGAAATCTTAATCTCTTGTTAAAACCGCCATAATTATCGGGGCGCATGATAAGGATGAGAAATGGGAATACTCATCTGACACATACGCAGGAGGGCATCATGCTGACCGACACCGAAAATATTAATGGCGCACTCGATAACGCAAAGCTGAACCGGACGCATTGGAAAGTCTGGTTTTTGTCTGCAATGGGAGTGTTTCTGGACGGATTTGACCTGTTCATTATTGGTGTCGCGTTGCCATTGATTGCTCAGAGCATGGGTGTATCCAAAAGCTGGATTGGGCTAGTGGGTGCAGCTGCACCGCTAGGAGCGATGGTCGGAGCGTTCACTTTGGGACGTTATACCGACAAGCTTGGTCGTAAGGCTATGTATTTATTTGATCTGTTGTTTTTTGTGATTTTCGCTGGATTGTCGGCTTTAGCATGGAATGTTGAATCCCTTCTGGCGTTTCGTTTTCTCCTTGGCATCGGCATCGGTGCCGACTACCCCATTTCCTCTACTTATGTATCAGAATTCATGCCCAAGAAAATTCGAGGGCGAATGTTGTCGGGGGCATTCAGTTTTCAAGCTATCGGAGCATTGTTTGGAGCCGCTGTGGGGCTAGGCATTTTAATGGTACACCCCAATTCAGATGCCTGGCGTTATATGCTGGCCATTGGGGTAATTCCAGCGGTGGTAGTCATGATTCTTAGGACTTCGGTTCCAGAAAGTCCCCGTTGGCACATGGCCCAAGGCCATGCTGAAAAGGCGCAGGAAATTACCCGCCAACTCACGGGCAAAACCGTGACCGCAAATACCGTCGAGGCCAAATTAAATTATCGCGAATTGTTTAGCAAAAAGTATATTCGCCGTACCGTGTTGGCCACCGTACCTTGGTTTCTAATGGATATAGGGCTTTATGGGATTGGTGTCTTTACCCCGACCATCTTGGCAGTGATGGCCTTTACCGGTCACGGCAACTTTATTCACAAGGACATTTTATCCACTCAGGGAGCTGTTTTCTTGGATGTCTTTTTGGTGGTCGGGTTTGCCCTGAGTATAGGGTTGATTGAAAAATGGGGCCGTATTCGGCTCCAATGGCTGGGATTTTTAGGGATGACCGCCGCTATGGTGTTGCTGGCTTTAATCGGAGTGCCAAAAGGTTCTAGCGGAATTACCATGGCGGTAATTTTCTTGGGGTTTGCCCTCTTCAACATTATGGTCAATATGGGACCTAATGCCACGACTTGGATTTTACCAACCGAATTGTTCCCTACCAGTCTTCGTGCCTCCGGCCATGGGTTGGCTGCCGCATCGGGAAAGTTTGGCGCGGCGGTCGGGATATTTCTTCTCCCGGTTATGGTAAAAAACGTGGGAATGGGCCCGACATTAGCGATGGTTGCCATCGCCTCATTCCTAGGACTGCTGGTGACGTGGCTACTGGGATACGAAACCAGTGGGCGCTCGCTGGAAGAAACCGCGGGTGAAGGCCGGGCGGCTTCGTCAATAAGAAAACCTCGGGATTTAACTCTCATGCCACGGCCAAGTGAAGAGTCACATTAATCTAGACACCTTGTCCTAGTGGCCATTAAAGACCCTGCGACATTCTCTTTGTCTAGCGCTGTGACAACGGGTTTTGGACTACCGATCGACGCAAGTTTGACCATTTGCGGAACGCAATCAAACTCCACACGGTCTCCACAACGCCAAAGGGCCAGGTGCCC
>JAMDDZ010000040.1 GCA_023488565.1 Bacillota bacterium
CATGTGGGATAGCCCCAAGAGGAGGGCACCATGTGGCGATTACGATAGGAGTAATAGCCAAATATGAAGGGTCTGGTACGTCACCTCGTTGCAGGATTAGTTGAAGTTTTAAACGCAGGTGCTGGTTTTCGAATCGATTAGGTCAGTTGGTCATAATTTCGATATCAACAGTAAGAGGCGGGAGGGAACGCGTATGTATCCTAAATCGATGTCGTGGTTCATTGCATTAGTGGCTGGGATTGCTGCCGCTCTGGCAATTCAAACCTTATTTGTTCCTACCACGTTCGCGTTAGGGATCGTTATTTTGGCAATCGGGAATGAAATTGGTGCATTCGGAAGTCTCACGCTCTTGCGGGGGCACGGGGAAGTCTCGGTGGATTTGCCAATTCTTGTGGCGATTGCAATAATTTTTGGCCCTGTGTTCGGGTTTTGGGTAGGGCTGTTAGCTACATGGACACGGAGAGAGCTCAACAGAGAAATTCAGTGGCCGTCTACACTATTTAACCATGCACAGTTTGCCATAATTGGTTGGATCAGTGGATACGCCTTTTTTCTCTTGCGTGGGAACGTGCTTGCGAAGCCCTTAATTTACAATACCCTTCCTTTGATCATCACGGTTACATTGGCGTTTTTGTTGAATGTAACCTTTGTAATTGTCGCGATTGCATTACGCAAACACCGATCATTACAGGAGGTATTTCGGGTTTATTATAAATCGATGACACCAAGCTTTATTTTGATGTTGCCCGTGGCATTTCTTATGGCAGGCTTATATAAGACCTTAGGGGTATGGGGGGAATTGGCGTTTTTTGTTCCGTTGGTGGGTATTCGTTGGACGATGACCTTAATCAAAGCTCTTCGCCAAGCTTACTTCAACACTATCCGGGTCATGTTGGCTTCCTTGGATGCCAAGGATCCATATACGTACGGCCACAGTATGCGTGTTGGCCATTACGGGATGTTGCTGGCACAGCATATGGAGATGCCGGAAGATAAGGTTGAAGGAGTACGTTTTGCCGGGATGCTTCACGATATCGGGAAGATGGGAACCCCGGAACACATTTTGAATAAACCGGGGCGGCTGAACATGGATGAAATATTGATCATGCAGCGGCACCCTATTGTGGGTAGCGCGATTTTGGCTCAGATTCAAATGCAGGGTTGTGCGGCTAAAGGTGTGTTGCATCATCACGAGCGGTGGGATGGTACAGGATATCCGGATAATTTGCGGGGTGAAGAAATTCCGGTCGAAACCCGAATCATTTCCGTGGTCGATGCCTATGATGCGATGACGTCCGACCGGCCATACCGTCGGGCTATGCCGCATGAAGCCGCTATTGCTGAAATTCGTGCCGGTTCCGGTATTCAGTTTGATCCGACGATCGTAGATAAATTTTTAGCCCTTGCCGAACACAACGATTTGTCTCGAACAGAGGGTAGCAGCCATGGCTGGGACATGACACCGTCGTTTTTCTCGCGTTTGTTACGTAAAGGGACTACTCAGTCCGGTTGATAGGCCCCCGGGTTCATGATAAAATGTCATATTGAGGATCGACGTAGGAACCTTTCATGGTTCCTTTTACGTTGAATGGGGGATATCAGGACATGCTCAAGATGTTGTCCAATTGGGTGAACCGGTTTAGCGAACGCGAAGTGCGTCGATACCGGGGACTGGTCGAGGATATTAATGACCTGGAACCAAAAATGGAAGCCTTGACCGATGAGGAATTGCGGCAAAAAACCACCGAATTTCGTAGCCGCTTGGAGTCCGGAGAGACGCTTGACGAATTGCTGATTGAGGTATTTGCGGTTGTGCGTGAGGCGGCCCGTCGGGTGCTCAATATGCGCCACTTTGATGTGCAGTTGATCGGCGGTATGGTTTTGCATGATGGTCGAATTGCCGAGATGAAGACCGGTGAAGGGAAAACTTTGGTGGCCACCTTGGCGGCTTACCTTAATGCTTTGCCGGGAAAGGGTGTACATGTGATTACGGTCAACGACTATTTGGCCAAACGTGACTCGCAATGGATGGGTAAAGTCTACGAATTCTTGGGTATGACGGTAGGTCTGATTCAGCATGACATGGAACCTGAAGCGAGAAGACAGGCCTACGCCGCCGACATAACCTTTGGGACCAATAACGAATATGGCTTCGACTACTTGCGGGACAACATGGTCAATACGGTTCAGGAAATGGTGCAGCGCGAATTGCACTACGGCATTGTGGACGAAGTGGACAGCATTCTCATCGATGAGGCCCGTACCCCGCTGATTATCTCCGGTCAGGCTGATCGCTCCCCAGATTTGTATTACACTTTTGCTCGAATTGCTTCCAATTTAAAAGATGAGATTGACTACACCGTGGATGAGAAATTAAAAGCTGTCTCTCCTACTGAGGCAGGCGTGGCAAAAGTGGAACGGATGCTCGCAGTACCTAACCTCTATGATGATGCCCATCTGGATTTATCCCATTACTTAAATCAAGCTCTGCGTGCTAAAGCCCTTATGAAGCGAGACCGAGACTACGTGGTCAAAGACGGCGAAGTGATTATTGTGGATGAGTTCACCGGCCGTTTGATGTTTGGGCGTCGATATTCTGATGGGCTGCATCAAGCTATTGAAGCCAAGGAAGGCGTCAAAATAGAGGATGAAACGCAGACGTTGGCCACCATCACTTTTCAAAACTATTTCCGGATGTACACCAAATTGGCCGGGATGACCGGAACCGCCGCAACTGAGGAAGAAGAATTTCGCAAGATTTATGGGTTGGACGTTATTGTGGTCCCCACACATATGCCCATGATACGAAAAGACTTTCCCGACGTGGTATACAAGACGGAGGCCGCAAAATTCCGAGCGGTGGTACGGGAAATCGAGGAGCTTTACAAAACCCGGCGCCCGGTTTTAGTTGGTACGGTGTCCATCGTGAAATCCGAAATGATAAGCGAAATGCTGCGCGCCAAAGGCATACCTCACACGGTGTTGAACGCGAAATATCATGAGAAGGAAGCGGAGATCGTGGCACAAGCCGGTCGCATCGGGGCCGTGACCATAGCGACCAACATGGCGGGACGTGGAACGGACATTGTGTTGGAGGAAGGCGTTCCCCAGATGGGCGGGCTGCACATCATTGGCACCGAGCGCCATGAATCCCGCCGTATTGATAATCAGTTGCGTGGGCGGTCGGGACGTCAAGGCGACCCTGGTTCGTCACGATTTTATCTTTCTTTGGAAGACGACTTTCTGCGCCTCTTTGCTGCCCCGACTCTTGCAGGGTTGATGGATCGCTTGGGGGTTCAGGAAGATGAACCTATTGAAAGTGGTGTCTTAACCCGGGCCATCGAATCGGCACAAAAGAAAGTCGAAGCACGAAACTTTGATGTGCGAAAACAAGTGCTGCAATATGATGATGTGATGAACCTGCAACGAGAAGTGGTCTACAAGCAGCGGAAGGATATTCTGACCAAAGAAAATTTGCGTGAAGACGTGCTGCACATGTTGGAAGGTCTAATTGAAGATGCTACCACAATGTATTGCCCGCAGAACCTGCATCCCGAAGAATGGGACATTGGTGCTCTGTTGGACAGCTTCGACGAGCTCTTTATGCCTAAAGGCACCTTGGATCCCGAAGAGTTGCTGGGTATGAACCGGGAAGAATTGCAAGAGGTGATTTACCAAAAAGGCGAGGAATTGTACCAACAAAAAGAAGAGGAATTTGGCGCCGAGGCGGTTCGAGAACTCGAACGCATGATTTTGTTACGGGTTGTCGATTCGAAATGGATGGAGCATCTTGATGCCATGGATGCCCTGCGTGAAGGCGTGGGACTTCGTGCCTATGGGCAGCGCGATCCGGTGGTAGAGTACAAGAAGGAAGCCTATGACATGTATCAAGATATGTTAGGCTCGATTCGGGAAGAAGTAATTCGGATGTTGTTCCATCTGCAGCTAGCACCGCAAGCGGAGATGCAACTGACCCAGCCCGTAGCCACAGCGGTAGCGGAGCAGCATGGAGATGATGTGCGACCCGCCCATCCGTTTCAGGTGATTCAAGGAGGCCAAGGCAAACCGGTGCGAGCAAAGACCGATCAACCCGGGCGCAATGATCCTTGTCCTTGCGGTAGTGGGAAAAAATATAAACGGTGCCATGGAGCTATAGAACAAGATTAGTTTGGTGGTTTGCTTGCAGATAGTTTGCCAATATTATGCTGGTGGGTCGTCCCTACCAAAGAGGAGAATAGTGTGCTTTCTGACGATATTATTGCGACCCAAAATGAAATGATGGCGATTCTGGATCGTATTAGGGGGTCTCTTTGACCAGGAAGAACGGGAAACAGAGCAAAAAAATCTAGAAGCGGTAATGGCGGAACCAGACTTTTGGAGTGATCCGGTCCGAGCTGAACGAGTCATGAAACGGCTTAGAACGGTTTCGGGGCCACTCCAGCAGTATCGTACGCTTTCCGCGCAGTATACCGATTGGGCTGAGTTAGTGGAATTAGCTCAAATGGAAGAGGACACCCATTTGTTACAAGAACAATTGGCAGAGGGAATACGGCTTAAAGATACGTTGCGGCAGTTCGAACTTACCCTGGTGCTGCGGGGCCCTTACGATCATGAGGACGCAATCTTAACCCTGCATGCTGGAGCCGGCGGCACTGAAGCACAAGATTGGGTGCAAATGTTGTTGCGGATGTATCTACGTTGGGCGGAAAGCCGTGGATTTCACACCGACATCATTGATCAGTTGGCAGGTGAAGAAGCAGGTCTAAAGAGTGTGACTATAGAAGTGCGCGGCGAGAATGTGTTTGGTTTTTTGCGCCCGGAACGGGGGGTGCACCGTCTGGTTCGCATCTCGCCGTTTGACGCCTCTGGTCGTCGCCACACCTCGTTTGCTTCAGTTGAAGTGATTCCCGATTTGGAAACAGACGATACCATTGAGATTCGGACAGATGACTTAAAGATTGATACCTATCGGGCGTCGGGCGCCGGGGGACAGCATATCAACAAAACTGAATCGGCGATCCGAATCACGCATTTGCCGACAGGCATCGTGGTAACGTGCCAATCGGAGCGCTCTCAGCATTCCAATCGGGAAACAGCTATGAAGATGCTGCGAGGGAAGCTCGCCGAATTGAAAGAGCGAGAGTGGGAGCAACATATGGCAGAGGTTCGTGGGGTTCAGTCCGATATTGGGTGGGGTTCGCAAATTCGCTCCTATGTATTTCAGCCCTATACCATTGTCCGCGACCACCGGACCCGCCATGAAACCGGCAATGTGCAGGCAGTGATGAATGGGGACATCGACGGATTTATTGAAGCCTATCTGCAGGCGGAAGCCAAAGGATCTTTGATGCCTGAGGATATCGATTAATGAGCCGGATGGTTCAAGTGATGATCGTGCTGTTGCTGGCTGTAGTCGGACTGCAGTGGTATATTCCCCGGTGGGTTGCGAACCAGGCCGCCACACAAATCACGGACTTGGATCACGGGCAGCGTCCTATAGTCACTATCACCGCGATTCCGTTTTGGTATTTGTTAAGTGGCGGATTTCAAGATGTCTACGTCAATGCCAAAAATGTTCCCCTGGGCCCGTTAACAATTGCCGATGCCACGGTAAACTGGCAAAATGGCGCAGTGGGTGTCAACGCACTTTTGCAACACCGATTGGTTATTACGCGACCCGGGCACATGACGGTGATGATTACGGTAGACCAAGTCGCGTTGGCGCACTTTTTAGCTCAAGAGGGAAAGTTTCAAAATCCTACGGTCCATATTGATCCGGAAGGCATATCCATTGGCGGGCGCGTGCTGCTAGGAGGAGTCTATATTCCTTTGGACACGCGTGGCACCGTGGTAGTGTCGAGCGACAAAAAGAGCTTGATCTTTCATCCTACCTCGATTGACGGCATTCACTTGCCGATGGTTACCGATATCGAAATTTTTAATGTGAACTCACTCAAATTACCAGTAGAATTGGAGATACAGTCGGTGACCTTAAAACAGGGGTCCATGGAGGTTAAGGCTACAACACCATGACGTCGAAGCGGCGGGTGATAATAGACTACCTGCAGATCACAGCGGGGACTGTCATTACTGCAGTGGGCATCAACGGGTTTTATGTACCCAACCGGATCTCCGACGGCGGGGTGTCTGGCTTAGGCATTATCTTGTTTTATGTCCTGCATATTCCGGTATGGATTACTCTGTTGGTGGTAAACTTGCCGCTGTTATGGTTGAGCCATAAGTTGTGGGGAGGCCGGGTAGGCACTCGAACAATATACGGCACAATTATGCTGTCGGTGGCGGTAGCTGTGCTGTCGCTTCATGCGTTTACCCATAACACGTTGTTGGCATCGGTCTATGGCGGTCTCTTATCCGGAGTAGGACTAGGGTTGGTGTTTCGCTCGCGGGGGACCACCGGCGGCACTGACGTTGGGGCACGATTTTTAAGCCATTTACTCCCGGTAAGTATGGGACAGGGTATGCTGCTGATTGACTTTTTCATTATTGCCGCCTTTGGGTTCGTCTTTAATCCCACTATTGCCATGTTTTCCCTCATTGCTTTGTTCATTTCTAGCCGTGCAATTGACGTCGTGCAAGAGGGGGTGTCTTATGCCCGCGCTTTTACCATTGTGACCCAGAGAGCCGATGCCATTGCGCAGCGGATTCTCAGCGACATGGACCGCGGTGTTACGCGCTTAGGAGGCACTGGGGAATATACTGGCGAACACCGCGCTATTTTGTATGTGGTGGTGACACGCTCAGAGGTGACAACACTAAAAGAGCTTGTGTATGATGTAGACCCCAGCGCATTTGTCGTAGTTGGGACGGTCCATGAAGTTGTGGGTGAAGGATTTCGCAAGCCGCCGCTTGAGGAATGACCAGATTGTTAGGCGTTTTCGTCCAACTGCAACAGCAGGGCATCGGCTTCATCTATTGTGAGATGTCCTTGCTGTAATTGCTCTAAAATTTGCAGTCGCGGGTCCAAGGTTGCCGCTTCGCTGGGGTCTTCCTCGACCTTTAGCCCATCAGGTTCAGCGAAGTGTCCTAGAGTGATGGAACCCCGACGTGTATGCAGGGCAATATGGGTAGATCCGTCTCCGGTAGAGCCGACGAGGCGATGGCCTCGAGCCGGGCCTGGATTGTTCACTTCTACCAATTCCATCTGGGAAACCACGCGCCCCTGATCGGTGCTAGCCTCAATTCGTGCTCCCTGTGTGGTGGGAATGTTCACATGGATGTCACCGCGATTTTTAATATCGACATTCAATTGGTCCACCCTGGCCTCCACCGTCACGGAGCCAATGCCTGACTCACATTGCACATTGTCCAGAATGCCGCCCATTAGCTTAATTTGCCCAAAACCGCCATGCGCCTCCAAAGACAGATGATGGCTGTCGGTGAAGAGAATTGATCCCATTCCGGCGTTTACTTCCATATGTCCGCTTGTTCCTGAACCTCTAATATCGCCCTTGCCTGCGTTAACATCCAAGGACCCGCGACAGTTTTCCAGCGTAATATCCCCTAACCCGTCGTTAATACCGCCGTTGGCCGTCACTTGTTGCAAAAAAACTGCCCCTAGACCGGCATTGATCTCAATTTCCCCGTCAAGCTGTTGCATAGTGACATTGCCTTTGCCGACATTTACGTCGAATTTTCCTTGGCAGGCCGTGACAACGAGGTTTCCTAACCCCATGTTAATGTCAGCGTCCGTAAGATTCATTGAGACAATGGTTGCGGGTCCCCAGCCCAAGTTGAAATCTAGCGAGCGTACACTGGCAGGCAGGGCTAGAGAGACATCAATGGATCGCGGTTGATCATATTCAATGGTGATCTGATTGCCGGTGCGTTCTTGGTTAAGGGGAACCCCGCTTACGATATGCACATCGTCATCGGGACTGGGAGCAATATGCACCTTGGCTTTTTTTAACTTTATGGCGACTTCTTGTATCATAATAGACTCCTTTTGGGACAGAGTAGTTACAGCGTATCTTTCACATTGACATCATTAAGCATGGACCCCGATTGCAAAAGTTTTAGACCTTCGGCAACCCCGAGTTTTCCACTTTGTATTTGTTCCAATATGTGGCGCCGATCTGCGGATCGGTCCTTAGTTATGGAAACTTCTGTGTCGGGTTGGAAGACCTCCACTAACTGATCCAATTTGCTGCGAACGGTCGGATAAGAGATGCCTAGGATCCTCTCTATTTCTTTGAGATTGCCTCGACTGACCACAAACACCTTTAAAAAGGCCATTTGCTCTTCGGTTAATTCGAGGCTGGGATGGCTTTCGAATTGACCGCGAATGGTGATGTGGCAGTGTGGACAGGTCAATTCCGTGATTGCCAACGAATGTCGACAGCTCGGACAGGTCGTTAACATTTTTGCCATACTTACCGCCTCCCTATGTTTCGATCATATAATGGAGATCAAAAAAATGCAAGTGGTTAATTAACAATATTAAAGTTAATATTGATATTGTTGTTTGGTGGTTGGGCGATGATGGCTATAGGGGAAAGCCTAATGATGAGGCTTGGGAATTTTTCCGGGAAAATCGTTGGTATCCCAAAGACGCCACAAATCCTAAGGCGCCCGTGGTGCCTAGCCAAGGTAAAATCCCGAAGCCCATCAAAAATCCTCCTGTGAGGGGCCCGACGGCAAAACCGGCCCGATTGGCTAGGCTGAAAAATCCCATATAGCGTCCTCGAAGATTTTCTGGTGCCCGATCGGCGACCCATGCTGAGGCCGCAGGGTTGATGAAATTTTCTCCCACAGTAATAACCAAGACGGCGGCGGCAAATACCGTAACTTCATGGCCGCTTAACATCAGCCAAAATCCTGTTCCGTAGCAAAGGGTGCCCAACGCCATCAGTGTCGGCCGCGCCAGATGACGGGTGATGCGGGTGATAGGCAGCTGTAAGGTGACGACTAATACCGCATTTTCTGCGGCTAGATAGCCAAACACACTTGGAGGGTACCCAAGCTGCAAGTGAAGATATGCCGGAACTACCATGAACAACTGGGAGTACACGAGACTTGTCAGGCCCCACAAACCGGCAAAGCGAAGAAACAAGGGATCGCGAGCCACATCGCGAAGTCGGCTCGGTGTATGGGTAGGGGTTGCAACGGGGCGGGTTTCTGCTATGGAGGTCCAAATAACAATTAAAAAACCTATCATGGATAATGCGTCCAGGGCAAATATCAAGAAAAAGGAGTGGTCAGCTAAAAATCCCCCTAGCATGGGGCCAATGATAATGCCGGCATTGCTGGCCATTCTCATTAGTCCGTACGCATAACTCAAACGATCCGGTGGCACCATGTCGCCCACCGCTGCCATAGAGGCAGGTTGGAATAAAGGCACGGTAAATCCCATCCCGGTTAAGAACACAATTAGCAGCGCAGAGTTGACGGACAGTCCCATGAGGAACGTAAAGGCAGCGCCTAAGATGAGCGATAACAACATCACCCGTCTGCGCCCTAGTTTGTCGCTCCAGACACCGCCAACCAATACCGATAAGACTTGAGCGCCGCCGTAAAATGTCATCACGATACCGACTGTGCTCATGGGAGCATGAAGACGCTCGGCTAGATAAATGGTGATGAAAGGGAACACCAGAGAATTTCCTACCAGGTTAAAGAAACGTCCGATTAATAGCACATAAAAGGCACGGGGAAGAGTGGGGTCGACGAGTTGGTTCCAGATCCGCATCTGCCCCTGCTCCTTCTATAGTTGGTAAACTACCGAAGCCATTGTATCAGAACTGCGGTACAATCGAAATGGGAAGTCGACGGATAGGGGAGGGATCGATGTGATAGCGAGAGAAATCATGACTCATGACGTAATAAAAATCTCTTCCGCAGCGACGATAGGCCAGGCCGTGGCGTTATTGAAAGAGCATACCATTAGCGGGCTGCCGGTGGTGGATGCCAAGGATCATCTGGTCGGTGTTATCACCGGAGGCGATGTGTTGCGCGCTGTTCAGCAAAAAGCGCAGAAAGTGTACCATACCCTATTAGGCCCTACACATGTGGTGATTGACGAAAATGTATGGCGGGAGGACCGTGACCACCTCCTTAAGCAATCGGTAGAAAAAATGATGAGTCGGGCTCCAGTTACGGTGGCACCCGCAACTCCCGTCGGCGAAATTGCCGATTTGATGTTGCGGCAAAGTATTCGCCGAGTGTTTGTCATTGAGCATGGTCGCTTATTGGGAGTCGTCACTCGCAATGACATTGTGCGCTGGCTAGTCCGCCGGGTGGATTCCCCAACTCCCTAACGAAGGAGTTGGGGCAGGGCTCGACCGATCCGGCGCAGTACCGGGGCCAAAGCATCGTGGGGGGCGCCATCGCTCATGATGGCGGCAACATAGGCTAATCCGTCATGGGAATACACGATGCCAGCATCGTGATTGGCGTCGGATAGCGACCCGGTTTTGTGGGCCACAGTGACAGTCGGTGGTTGGCCACAAAAGGTTGAGCGTGCCTCGAGGGCGGTAATGCTTATAGGGGCTTGGCATTGTTTTAGCAAACTTACCATGCGTTCGCTCACGGCCAAGGAGATGCACTCACCCTTGGCTAACTGTTCCATCATGAGCGCTAGATCATAAGGGGTGGTACGATTGACTGTGGGACGCTCCACAGGCACGCGTTGTAAACGCCGTTCCAAGACGGTATCATGTGCTCCCAGCCGCCGCATGGTGGCGTTGACCGCATCGACCCCGAGATAGTCTATTAATAGGTTGGTTGCCGTGTTGTCTGATACGGTGATCATCAAGGTGGTTAAATCGCGGAGCGAATAGGCCGAACCGGGAGTCAAATCAAAGAGAATCCCAGAACCACCGACTTGATCTTCAGCACGAAGAGTGAGCAAGCTATCTAGGGATAAATGGTCCTCTTCGACTCGGCGAAACACCTCAATCATAATGGGCACTTTGATGGTGCTGGCGGAGGGGAAGATATCTTTTTCGTGGTAGCTCACGGACTTCCCGTTGACCAAATTTAATGCAAAAACCCCGTATCGGCCGGGTGCAGCGTCAAGCCAAGTGGCAAAGTTCATGTTGTCCCTCTTTTTACACTAGTAGTATGTGATTGATGATATCATCTTTGAAGGTAGAGAGTGAGTTCGAGAGGAAATTTGTCTCAAATAGGCGAAGTACTTAATCTAAAAATAATCTGCGTTGTCGGATGGTGGGGTGAGGGGAGTGCGGATAACACTCGGGTCCAAATGAGTGTCGTCGTATTAGGGAGCATCAACCTGGATCTGGTGGCCCGCATTGATAAAATACCGGTTCCGGGAGAGACTCGCTTGGCCCATGGGATGTTAGCACTGCCTGGTGGTAAAGGTGCGAATCAGGCATTGGCAGCATGCAGGATGGGCGCCCACACAATTATGTTAGGGATGGTGGGCGAAGATGCGTTTGCTATGCAAGCGTTAAAGTTTTTACGGCAAGACGGTGTCGATCTGAGCCATATTGGGGTCAGTAAAACTTCGGCTACGGGTTTGGCTTTTATTGTCGTCGAGGATGGAGGGCAAAACGCGATCACTGTGGTCCCTGGTGCCAATGGGGAAGTGGGGACCGACGCTCTAACGGATTTGCAGCAAATATTGGGACCGAGAGATGTTTTGGTGGTGCAGTGTGAAATTCCCCTTGACGTGGTGGAAAGGGCAATATTGACCGCGAAAAAGGTAGGGGCCCGGGTCATTTGGGATCCCGCGCCAGCTTCGAAAAATTTTCCCAAATCGTTATTTAAAGCGGATGTTGTGACGCCCAACCAAGGGGAAGCCGAGATTTTGGTCGGTGGAGCGGTGACCGATGTACGCAGCGCCAAAATTGCTGCGCGTCATTTACGGGCACGGGGGGCCGAGGTGGGAATTGTGAAATTGGGGTCTCAAGGGGTGGTATGGGCCACGGCCCGCGGCCTCTTCTACTTGCCGGCTGAGGAAGTTGCGGCCGTAGATGCGGTAGGTGCCGGGGATGCTTTTGCGGGGGCTTTGGCAGCGGGACTGGATAGGGGGGAGGCATTAAGCGATGCGATTCGCGTGGCCAATCGGGCGGCCGCGCTATCCACTGCCAAAGAGGGAGCTCAAAGTTCCTTTCCGTGGCTAAAAGAGGTCATCGGTTAAAAGCTGGCGGATTGGCTGTCCGGTCCTACATCAAGGCTTATCAACGGGGGATCTGGAGGTGGAAGAGTTCACCGCTTATCCCCCGCAGACGGTGTCAGAAGCGGGGGATAAGCGGTGAAGTTTTGACGGGGATTAAACGGAGTCCCACCCTGATTCCGTGAATGGCAAAAAACGGGGTTAGCCATCGTAAAACCGGCCCATTCCCCGCCAAAGCGGACCCGGTCGCCCAACAGCCATTCCTGGATACGCGATTCACTTTCGGATTAGACGAAGCCCAAGCGGGGCAACGTCACGTCGGTTTCGTTGGCGCGGCACCCTTTGTTTTAGGGGCCCGGCTGAGCTATTCTCTGGTGCCGGCTTCAACGCTTTCCTGCCTTGGGCACGTTACACGACGTGATCACGGTCGCTAATGACACGTATAGTCACAGTCTCCGTGTGGTGACGCTTCTGGAAAAGCTCGCCGCACGGTCTGCCGACCTGCCCATCACGATGATCCTCGACAACGCACGGCACCAGCGCAATGCCTCGACATCACCTGGCTCTGGGTGCCCGCGTATTCCCCCAATTTTAACTTCATTGACCGCTTGGGGAAGTTTGTCAAAACCGAACGCCTTCATGGCCGCTGCTATCCGAAATTTGTTCCATTCAAGCAAGCCGTCGCCGAGTGTTGGGAGGAGATCGGCGGTGGTCACAAAGACACACTCAGCACCCTCTTGACGCTGAAGTTTCCGTGATTTGATTCGGCGGCCTAAAGCACCAATTGTGGCCCGCGAGGAGTATATCAATAACAACGAGAATATTTTTTGACCAACGTGCGTAACCTTTTAATTACCATGGCGTTATTTATTCAAAAGGGAATTGCACAAGGAGGACGGAAGCCTATGAAGTCGCCCGTCAAAGACCAAAAGCGTGCCGATTATTATCTCTATACTTGGCAAATTCGTGAGGTGCAACGGATTTCCCGGGAGACACGTACTCCTCCTTCTGAGGTAATGCGTGAGCTTTTGAGCCGGGCATTAGAAGAAACCCGGCAATCGCAGATGGTTAAATGAACTGCATCTACTGTCAAATGCGCCCTTTGCCAGTATCGGGCGTAAAGCCCTGGCTTTCACGCCTGGCAAACACCTCTGAGAACGCCCCATTTTTCGTGGAAATTGAAACTAGCGATCTTGATGGCTCTCTGGTTTACTAGAGAAGTCTGATCCATCATTTAGCATTTATGCCGAACTGCTAGTTATGCCGAATCAACGACCTAAACTCAATAAAGAAAAGACCTACGGGCGTACATGCTCGGCATAATTAGAGGTGATTCCAGGGACATTAGGAGAGCGTTCGGCGGTCGGTAACGCCTCGGCTTGGGTGTTTGGGGAGCCGTGCGGGTCATCTGCTCTGTGCTGGCTATGTCCGTTTGGGCATAGATGCGGCCTGACCAACACGAAAGTTATGCCGAACAGTTTCGCGAAAAAGTGACGTCTTTCCCTGTTAGGTGTCGACCAACTCGGCATAAGGAGGAATCGCTAGTGACTCCCAGTATAAAGGAAAAATCGCTCACCGAACAAACCGGTGACGGTGCCGTGAACGATATGTATCATAATTTGCGATGCAATCTGCGAAGGGTAAGCAGGATATTCTCTCACTATCCTCGAAGTTAGACAGTTGTTGATTCAGGAAGAGGAGGACACCGATGTCGTCAACCCAAAATCGTAATGATTTGCTCGTGAAACACTACCTTGACAATCTCCGGCGAACACTCCGAGACGTTCCCCCAGTGCGCCGTGATCCCATTATTGAGGACGTCACCGAACAGATTCAGACGGCTCGTGCCAATATGACGGAAGAGACCGAGGCAGGAATTCGTCGGTTGCTCGATCAAGTGGGTGATCCAGAGACAATTCGCACTGAAGACGGTTTGCCTCCCAGTGCGGGTTCCCGAGTTGATGGTTGGGTTCCGTGGTTACTCCTCTTTGGTGGATTCGTGTTCTTCGTCGGGTGGATCATTGGCCTTGTGCTCTTATGGCAGTCCTCGTTGTGGCGTACGACCGACAAAATATTGGGGACGCTGCTTTGGCCGGTGCTGTTCGCGGGCAGTATATACTTTGCTGGACTCGCCCTGATGGGACCGCCCGTATCTGTTATTATCCCGATTCTTGGGCTGGTAGTGGTCATTGGAGGTCCAATTCTCGGAACCTTTCGCCTGGTTTCTGTCTATCACCAGGCCACTGAGGGGTCTGGCAACGATTTGTGATTTTTCCACTATCTAAGCCATGCCCTGGCAGTTGATGCGCGTATCCGGCTGTCCTGTTGACGTATACGCTATCTGAATATCACGCTACGACACACTTTGAATTCTTTCCTAGCGCCAGAGTTTCCATCAGGGCCCTCGTTTCTTTTCCAACTCTGCTTTGAGTTCCTGAACCGTCCGTTCTAATTCCGTTACCCGTTGGGCCTGCTCGTCTTGGTGTTCTCCCAAGGGGCAGACATCATCCAGGATGCGGAAGACGGGTTATTGGCTGTCTTGCAACAGATGATGGCGGCGGAGGCGGAGCAGCTGGCGGGGCCCAAAGGACGTCATGATCCGCAGCGCCAAGCGGTCCGACACGGGGCAGAAGTCGGCAGCGTCTTTTTGGGCGATCGGAAAATCTCCATCACTGCACCCTCGGGTGCGTGCTGCCGATGGCACGGAGGAAATTCCGTTAGACAGATACCGGTGATCGATGGCGCGAAAGCCTTAGCCAAAGCGGTGCGCGAGGTCTGGGGCGATCAGGTTCTCATCCAACGCTGCCAAATCCACAAGCAACGGAATGTGCTGGACCACCTGCCCAAATCTGCGGAAAATCGCGCCCGTCAGCGATTACGTAAAGCGTATCAAGAACTGGATGCAGACACGGCCGTCCAGGCATTAGAAGCACTCGCTAAGGAATTGGAACGTGACCGCCCCCGCCTGGAGCCTTCGAGAAGGGCGGGCAGAGACCCTCACGGTGCATCGATTAGGCATCCCGGACCTCTCTTTTGACGCCAAACGTTGGCCAACACGTCTTACGGTGGATGGCGTGGGCCAGTTTTTTCATCGAAGACACCTTCACGCGGATCCCCGGCTATCGCGGGATTCCCGTGTTGCACCAGGCCTTAAAAGCCAGGTTACCGAAAAAACCGGAACAAAAAACCGACCAAATCGGTTAAATGACGAGAAAGGATGCGCTAGCGAAATTCCACGAAACTTGGGACAACCTCGGGGAAAAGCCTCGCGTTCTCTGCGAGGCTATCAGCCCGTTGGCCTGTTGCCAAATCTTGTTCCCTGGCAATGTTGTGCTAAAACATTCGCAATCGAAGACGACAACCCAGTCTTCGTCGTCATATTTCCGACGGGCGGGACACGCTCCGTGAGCCTGGGGAGCCCCCTTGTTTTGGACGATCGGCCCATGGCCCTTAGAAGCAATGGTGCGATGAAGCAGGAACCCGGCGCCGTGAGGATCGGGAATCCCCCGGATTTGGCC
>JAMDDZ010000064.1 GCA_023488565.1 Bacillota bacterium
GAAGGAGAGGTCGTGATGCGCAACAGCCCGCAAAAGTTCACGGTGAGCCAATTAGTGCAGGCTATCCGACAGTTGGTGGAAGGGGTTCCGGAATGGCAACACTTGTGGGTGCAAGGAGAGCTGTCCGGGGTCAAACACCACTCGTCGGGGCATTGGTATTTTGTTATGAAGGACGATCAGGCGCAAATTCGCAGTGTGATGTTTCGACGTGATGCCTTGTCTTTAGACACTCCCTTGCGCGATGGAATGCAGGTTTTGGCGTTGGGCAGAGTTGGCGTCTTTGAGAGAGACGGGCAGACACAGCTTTATGTTACGCAAATTCACGATATTGGGGCTGGCAAAGCCCACTTAGCCCTAGAAGCATTGAAGCAAAAATTGGCTGCTGAAGGTCTGTTTTCTCGCCCAAAACGTACCTTGCCGCTATTACCCAAGGCAGTAGGGGTAGTCACGTCACCCACCGGAGCTGCCCGCCGTGATATTGAAACAGTGATTGGCCGTCGTTATCCAGGTATGGTGGTCCGATTGTATCCAGTTATGGTCCAAGGCAAAGAAGCGGCGGCAGCTCTGGTCGAGGCCTTATCGTCGGTGTCGACCGCAGATGTTGACGTGGTAATTGTGGGTCGAGGTGGTGGGTCTAAGGAAGATCTTATGGTGTTTAACGAGGAGGCAGTGGTGCGTGCGGTAGCTCTTTGCCCTGTCCCGGTGATATCGGCAGTGGGTCATGAAATTGATACCACGCTGGTGGACTTGGCAGCCGATTTGCGTGCGGCCACGCCATCTGCCGCGGCGGAACTAGCAGTGCCTGAATTGGTGCGATTGGTCCATTGGCAAAACGCTCTAATGTCACGCGCCCAACAGGCCATTTTAGGACGTCTCGATTCTGAGCGCAGGCGGTTGGCAGGTTGGACGGCCCACGGCATTTTAACGCAGCCTGAAACCTTGTTGCGAGAGGCCAAATTACGGCTGGACCGTTTGCAGGAACGGGCGGACCGAGCTTGGGAGCGAAGGCTCAGGGAACAACGTCATCGTTGGGATCGTGCGCAAGCACAAATTCAAAGTCTTAATCCCGAGGCAATTTTAGACCGGGGTTATGCTTATGTCACCGATGGCCAGGGCAGCCTGGTGACTGCTGTCCAAATCATGCCTAATGAGTTCTACGAAATCCATTGGTATAATGGAAGTCACTGGGTGACCAGAGTGAATCGGTAGGGGGAAATGGAATGCCTGTGGCACCGGAAACCAATGACAATGACCTATCCCAATATGAAGCTATCATCGAACGTATAGAAGAAATTGTGCGTCTTTTGGAAAGCGGTCGTTCTCCCTTGGCAGAAAGCTTGAAACTTTATGCGGAGGCTAAGTCCTTAAGCGAGAAAGCCAACCGATTGCTGGAGAGGGCTGAATCCAGCCTTGGTCTCTTTCCCACTGAACTAAAGACGGAGGATCTATAGTGGACGTCGGCTCTTGGCTAATAGAGACTCGCACTCTAATTGATCGATGGATCCAAGAAGATTTTCCTCCGAACGCCTCTACTGGGGGCACTGTGGAAGAGGTGATGAGATATTCGTTGCTGGCGGGTGGCAAGAGGCTGCGGCCACAGTTAGTGTTGGCAAGTGCTGCATATCTCGGTCATGTGGTCGAAGAATTTAAGGAAATGGCTCTGGCAGTGGAGTATCTGCACACGTATTCCCTGATTCATGATGATTTGCCGGCGATGGACAATGACGACTGGCGTCGCGGTAGTCCTACTGCGCATAAGCAATTTGGGGAAGCCATGGCAATTCTGGCAGGAGATGCGCTGTTAACCGAGGCCTTTGTCAAGATGGCGGGCCCTGGGCTGGCTGCTCGTTTTGAGCCATCCCGCTTAGTAGCGGCGATAGGAAACTTTTCTCATGCGGTGGGGCGCCAGGGACTCATTCAAGGTCAAGTCAAAGATTTGGCGGGCGAAGGACAAACCTTGCAACTGCAACAGTTGGCAGAGATCCATCACAAGAAAACAGGAGCTTTGATTATTGCCTGTGTACAGATGCCAGCCATGGTTGTGGGCGATTTTGTGTCTGAGGCCAGATTAATAGAGTATGGCAGCCATTTTGGTTTGGCCTTTCAAATTGTGGATGATATTTTGAATGAAACCGGTGACGCGGCCATGATGGGTAAGTCCACCGGTACCGACAGAGCTTTGGGCAAGGCGACCTATCCTGCACTTTTGGGAATGGACGAATCCAGGCGTTTGGCGGATTATCATCGTATTCAAGCAAAGACCGCACTGGGATGGGAACCGAGAGCGGAACTTTTACAAGGGTTAATTGATTTTGCGGTCGACCGCCAGTGGTAGAGGGTTGCCAAAAGGAGGGATGAACGTGTTGCTGGAAGCGATACAGTCACCAAAAGACTTGCGAACGATGAGCATTACTCAGCTGCAGAGACTGGCCAGCGAGTTGCGTCAGTCAATCATTGAAACCACGGCACGTACTGGCGGCCATATTGGAGCCAGTCTGGGAACGGTCGAGCTCACCTTGGCCTTACATCGGGTCTATGATACACCACACGACAAGTTGTTATGGGACATCGGACATCAAGCGTATGCTCATAAACTGATCACCGGGAGACTGGAGAATTTTGGTACCTTGCGACAGTTGGGAGGTATTTCAGGATTTTTGAAACGACGCGAAAGTGAATATGATGTGTGGGAAGCAGGGCATGCTTCGACATCACTTTCGGCTGGGCTGGGACTGGCCAAGGCGCGAGATTTGATGCACGCGAACTATCGGGTGGTGGCCGTCATTGGTGATGGGGCTCTTACTGCAGGTATGGCCTGGGAGGCACTAAACCAGATTGGGCATTTAAAGACTCCGATGGTGGTAGTGGTCAATGACAATTCTATGTCAATTGCACCCAATGTTGGAGCATTTTCTCGATATTTGACGGACTTGAGGTCGGCTCCGGCGTATTCCCGGTTAAAGCAAGAAGTGGAAGGATTATTAGAGGGCATTCCGGTATTCGGGACCCAAATTAAGCGAACGGTGGAACGGGTCAAAGATTTAGTTCATTATGCGATGTTGGCCGGCAACGTATTTGAAGAGTTGGGATTTCGCTATTTTGGCCCATTGGACGGGCACAGTTTGGATGCGCTGATCCCGGTTCTCAGTAACGCGCGGGACGTCAATGAGCCAGTCATTGTTCATGTCATTACTCAAAAAGGGAAGGGATATCGGCCGGCTGAGGAACACCCCGGAGAATTTCATGGTCCGGGACCGTTTGAGGTCGCCAGTGGCCGGTTTATTAACAAGACTGAGCCGCCTTCTTATAGCCAAGTCTGCAGTCAGACCCTTATTGAGATTGGGAAGACTGATCCCACTGTGGTGGCGATTACCGCGGCCATGCCTGACGGAACCAAATTGGACAAATTTGGTTCCGTGTTTCCCGATCGGTTTTTTGATGTGGGGATTGCAGAACAACATGCGGCAACTTTTGCTGCCGGGCTGGCCTTAGCGGGAATGAAACCGGTGTTTGCGGTTTACAGCACGTTTATCCAAAGGGCATATGATCAAGTTATACATGATGTTTGCCATCAGGATCTCCCCGTGGTCTTTGCTATTGACCGTGCCGGATTGGTAGGCGCGGACGGAGCAACTCATCAAGGCATTTTTGATGTCAGTTTTCTCCGTACGGTACCGAATATCGAAATTGCCATGGGCAAAGACGAGGGCGAATTGCGCAGTTTGTTATCAGAAGCGTTGCATCGGCCGCATCCTGTGGCTGTCCGCTATCCCAGAGGTTCCGGCCAAGGTGTTGATCTTTCTGGGCCCATTCCTCCAATTGCGTGGGGAGAGGCAGAGTGGGCATTTCATGGTGAGGACTTGACGTTAGTAGCTTTTGGCCCGATATTTTACACTGCAGCTACGGTAAGAGAATTGTTGCAAGCTCAAGGGTTTTCGGTGGGTCTCGTCAACGCCCGATTCGTAAAACCGCTGGACACGGCGACTTTACGCGAGGTGGCCGCGACTTGCAAAGCTATTATGACAATTGAAGAACACGTGGTTTCGGGGGGATTTGGCAGTGCCGTCGCAGAATGGGCGCACCGGGACGGCATTGAGATGCCGATTCGCATTGAGGGACTGCCAGACGAGTTTATCGACCACGGACCCGTCAATTACTACCTAAATCTCTATGAATTAGACGCAGAGGGGCTGGCACGCAAAGCACAGCGATGGCTTGACAGTCTCAACATTGTTCACGCGGGTCCATGACAGGACCGAAATTTCGCTTGGATCGGCGGTTAGTTGAACTAGGTTTGGTGGAGTCTCGTAACAAGGCACAAGGGTTGCTTTTAGCGGGAAAAATTCAGGTGAACGGGCGCGTGCAAACCAAGGCAGGATTTTTGGTCAGCGATACCGATAAGATTACGGTTGTAGGTCCACGAATGCCCTTTGTCAGCCGTGGAGGCTTTAAGTTGCAGGCAGCGTTAAATAGATTCGGTATTCATCCCGAAGGTTGGAACGTGGTAGATGTGGGCGCATCGACTGGCGGCTTCACCGACTGCTGGCTTCAGTACGGGGCGTCCCAAGTGTACGCCGTAGACGTGGGGTATGGGCAACTGGCCTGGAAGCTGCGTAGTGACCCGAGGGTTATTGTCCGAGAACGACTTAATGCCCGGTGGCTGACACTGGAACAATTAGGCCGACATCATGTTTTGGATGGGGCTTCGATTGATGCCTCGTTTATTGGGGCTGCGCTCTTGTTAGGGCCGTTGACTTCCATGATTTGCGACTTGGGAACGGTGATAGTGCTGGTGAAACCTCAGTTTGAGGCGGGGCCTGAGAACCTTGGCAAACATGGCGTGGTGCGCGATCCAGAAATTCATCGGATGGTATTGGCAAGGTTTTTGCAATCGACCCAGAATTTGGGATATGCTGTTCGAGGACTGATGCCCTCACCGATAAGGGGGCCTGAGGGGAATATTGAATTTCTGGCATATTTGTCGCTGGCTGGAGTACCGCAGGATATTATGATTGATGCGGTGGTTGAGGAGGCCTGGCAGGAGGAGTGGGAGTGAAGCAGGCATTGGTGTGGCCGAATCCGGAAAAAGACCAGGTGCGGGGGATAATTGGTCAAATGGCCCGATGGTTTAGCCAGCATCGGGTCATGATGCGAATCCCCAAGGATTTGGCTGACACCTTAGGTTTCTCCGAATATGCGCTGGACACCCAGGATTTGACGGCCGAAAGCATTGACTGGATTGTAGTATTGGGCGGAGATGGCACATTGTTGAGAGCCGCCAAGGATTTAGCTTTTTTGGAACGCCCGATTCTCGGTGTCAATTTGGGTCATTTGGGGTTTTTAACTGAGGTTGAGGTGCCGGATTTGCTTTTGGCCTTGTCTTCATTGCTTCAAGGAGAATACACCATGGATGAGCGTCATTTACTCTCAGCCAGTGTGTTGCGCGATGGGCAGCAATTAGCCCGATTTGACGCTATGAACGACGTGGTCGTGGCCAAGGGACCTTTTGCTCGGCTGATAAACCTGGAAACTTTTGTTGATGACGCCTATGTGACTACCTACCCCGCTGATGGGCTGATTGTTGCCACTCCCACCGGATCGACGGCGTATTCATTATCGGCTGGAGGCCCGATTTTGGCGCCCGATTTAAGCAATATGGTCATTACCCCCATCTGTCCCCATTCATTCTTTGACCGGTCCATCGTAATTGACGGCAGCCATCAAATTAAAATTCGAATTCGAACCATCCATCGTGATACATTGGTTACAATTGATGGACAAGAAGGACACCCATTGGAGGACGGGGACGAAGTTGTGGTGGAAACCAGTCCCATTACAATTCGGCTGATACGGCGCCCGGGTTGGAGCTTCTTTCATGTATTGCGCGGCTGGAGGAAAGGACATTAGAATGCATCAGGACAAGCGGTCTCGACAGGCATTGATTCAAGAGATTATTCGAGCCCATGCCGTAGAGACACAAGAGGAGTTGTCAGAGTTGCTATCGTTAAGGGGAATGCCGACGACGCAAGCAACAATTTCCCGCGATATCAAGGAACTCGGTTTGTTGAAAGTGCCTTACGAGGATCGTCATCGCTATGCATTGCCCGACTATTCGGCTTTAGCGGGTTCCCGAGATCGTTTAACCCGGCTGCTGCGGGAGGTGCTGGTAAGTTATGTCGTGAGTGAAAACTTGGTTGTGGTGAAGACCTTGCCAGCCGGAGCCAACGTGGTATCTGAAGCCATTGATGGATTAGACTGGCCTGAGGTGGCAGGAACACTGGCCGGGGAAAACACCGTGCTGGTGGTGGCGCGCAGCACCCAGGACGCACCGGTTTTAGCCCAACGTTTGGAGGACTTGCGGTAGCGGGGATAAGGCATTGGGGATCCGGTTGTGTGGACAAATGCCATCCTGAGAAAGGCGGGACTATGATTAAGGAACTGACGGTGGAGAATCTTGGGCTAATCCGCAGCGCAACGGTTGAATTTGGCCCGGGATTTAACACCATCACCGGAGAGTCTGGTGCAGGGAAATCCTTGTTGCTAAACGCCATCGGGTTTGTGTTCGGGGGGCGGATTTCGGATCCGGCAGGGCCATTTGACGATTTTGTGCGAGTGCGGACTTCGTTCGGAGTGGAAATGGGCCATCCTTTATGGCTGTTGCTGGAAGGCTATGGTATTGAGCCTGATGAGTGGTTAATCCTGCAGCGTGAACTGGGTCGGGATGGACGCAGCGTGTACCGGATACAGGGGCAAATCGTCCCCGCGCAAGCCGTGCGTCGGGTCGCGTTGCACTTAGTGGAGATTACCGCTCAACATCAATCACTCAAAGTAGCAGATCCTGACATCCTCTTGTCTTGGTTTGACCGCATTGGAAATTTAGAACAGCTAGCCCAAGAGGTAGCCCAAGCCTATCGCGAGTGGCGGAACGCAGAGGACACATTGGCAACCATTCAACGAAATGCCGGGAATTCCGAGGAATGGGACAGATTGCGCGCATTGGTAGACGAGATAGGCGGTGCACAAATCCAACCCCATGAAGATGAGAGTTTAAACGAGGAACTGGGAAGGCTACGGCAGGGCCAGCGCTTAGTAGAAGGATATCAAACGATTGACCGCTACCTCAATCAAGACGACACTGGCGTTATCCCCGGGATTGCTCATGTTATGCGGACGTTGGATGGTTTAATGCGAATGGACCCGCAATTGGAATCCTCGTCCCAGATGTTGGATCAAGTATCTGTTTTGCTCAGCGAAGTCCAATGGTCCCTCAGTGAATGGTATCAAAACTTAAATTTGGACCCAGCACATCTCGAAAAAATTGAACATCGGGCAGATCTCCTGGCCCGAATTAAAAGAAAATACGGACCACAGCTTAGTGATGTGCTGGAATTGTATAATGCTTCCGCCAAACGTTTAGCTGAAGTGGACAATATAAGCTGGGAGCTCAATCAATGGACGCAAATTGTGGAGGTACGATCCCAAGAATATCGGCAGTTAGCCCAGCAGTTGTCGCTTCAACGGCAAACCTTGGGCAAATCCGTGGGCAGTGAAGTGGAACAACTTTTAAGCCAGATGGAGATGCTGGGTGCGGTAGTCAATTTTGTGGTATCACCGGCATCGCCACGGGCAACCGGATTGGATATGGTTGAGTGCCAGTTTGCCGCAAATCCCGGCCAAGAGCCGCGGCCTTTGGCAAAAGTGGCGTCGGGCGGGGAGTTGTCCCGTGTAGCGCTGGCTATGGCGGTAGTGGAAGGCCGAGCCAGTACAGCAACGCTGGTGCTAGACGAATTGGACACAGGCCTTGGTGGTATCAGTGCGCAACGAGTGGGACAATTGCTGTCACGGCTAGGGCATACACGGCAAGTGGTTGCGGTGAGCCATCAACCGACGGTAGCGGCTCGTGCCAAAACACATATCAAAGTCTTCAAGGTGGTCAAGAACGCGATGGCAGAATCCTGTGTGACAAGTTTGGATAGAGCACGGCGGCCTGAGGAAGTAGCTCGCATGCTCAGCGGGGACCCAGACTCAGTTGCGTTGGAACATGCACGACAGTTGCTGGCGCAGGAGGTCGAGGGTGCATAGCGGATTGTCGCGATTATTAAATGATTCGAATCGGGTGCTTATTACTGCGGTTTTAGCAGTGGCCAGCGCCCAACTGCTGAAGTTTGTGATTTATGCGTGGTACAAAAAACGTCCTCGATTAGAACGATTAATCGGATCCGGAGGTATGCCATCCTCCCATTCCGCTATGGTCTCGGCGTTATCCACTGCCATGGGATTTCAAACTGGGTGGCAATCCCCGTTGTTCGCGGTAAGTTGCGTGTTGGGATTTATCGTGCTGTATGACGCGATAGGGGTGCGGCGCACTGTCGGTCTGCAGTCAAAATATCTTAACCGAATGAGTGATAGCGACGAATTTCCGGAGTTTGTCGGACACACCCCGGTAGAGGTACTAATGGGCGCTCTGTGGGGTGTCTTTATAGGGATACTTCTCTACCGCATATAAAAGAGGATGCGATGAAACTTCTAATTGCCAGTTTGCCGATTGGCACCGGCCACGATATTGCTGCTCAGGCGATGGCCGAAGCTGCTTACTTAGATGGGTGGCAAGTCGAGTTTTCTCATCATTTAGTGGCGGCAGCCCGGGTAGAAACGTCGCTGTACTTTTTTGGCTTGCACTACTTTGGATCAAGTTACGGCCGATTGTTTCGTTGGTCAGACCGCACCACCTTCAACTGGCGCCAGCATAGAACGCATTGGCGGCAAATTGGTCGCCGGGTATTGCCCGACGTTTTTGCCGAGTACCGTCCAGATGTTGTAATAGCCACTCACCCGTTCGCGCTGAACGCATGGGGAGCGGTTCGAGAAACGCATCCAACTTTACGGGTGGTCGGGGTGCTGACGGACCTTTCAGTACACCGGTTTTGGTATGAGCCAATGGCGGATGCCTACACGGTATGGCTTCCGGAACAAGTGGGGGACTTAAATCAATTCGGAGTGGCATCAGACCGTGTGTTTATGACGGGGATACCGATTCGCGCCTCATTTCAGGAAACGGTTCCTCCATTGCCGATTTATGATCCGGGGCCGATCATCTTGCTGGGCGGTGGCTTGGGGATGGGCCCATATACCAGGATTCTACGACAATTGGCCACATTGGGTTGGCCGATAGTGGCCGTATGTGGCCACAATGAAAAGCTTCGCTGGAAGCTCTCGGAATATCGTTGGCCGGAAACTGTGACGATTGCTGGGTATGTCGAAAATATGCCGATATTTTTGCGTCATGCCCAATTGGTAGTGGGAAAGCCCGGTGGGGTGACCGCAGCCGAAGTTGCTCAGTCACAAGTGCCCTGGATTGTGACCCACTGGATTCCCGGGCAAGAAGAAATAAATCGCGATCGTTTGTTAAAACATCATTTGGCCGTACGCGGCGATACGGAGCTTACGGATAAGGTGCACGATTTGTTAAAAAATGATGCACCTATGCGCAAATTAATGCTCGCGGCGCAAGAAAAGTGGGCTCGACCCACGGCGGCCCGGGACATCATACGTCATCTCAAGATATTATGATAAATCTACGCTGTCGCTTCCTGCGGTAACCTTGGTAATTTCACAAAAGATTTGGCACTGCGCCCAAGGCACCAATATTTTATTCGTTGGCGCCTTGGGTTGTTGTGTTTGCATTCCCACTGTTGACAGACACTGACTCTGATTCCGGGCATGAATCGGGATCGGCTTCGGGATGTTATAGGTATCAGGACAAGAGATTGGAGGTGATCCGCGAGTGAGACCAAAAGCTAAAAACCGTGTGAATGCCCGGAGGTGGAATCCTAAAAAAATTATCGGTGTCGCAGGCGCGATTATGCTTATTTCCGCCGGCTTTTCTCCTCCATTGGAACGGATCGCTGTCTGGCCAAGCCATCTTATGATACCCCAAGGAGAGCCGTTGAGTCTGCCCTGGAGCGGTTATCTTCCGGTACAGGTAACACCTATAGGTCGGATGCAAATTCAGGAATCCAAGGGTTTGAACCAAGTGACATTGGTAGCGACTAAACCAGGGCATTATGATGTGAGATTTTCATTCTTGGGCAAGTTTTGGTATCGCACCATTCCGGTTGACGTGACGGCTGCGCCGCCATCGTTGGTGCCAGGTGGGGAATCGCTTGGGGTGGTGGCTCACACCCGGGGGCTGGTGGTCACTGCGGTACAGCCGATACGGCAGGGGCATCAATGGATAGATCCGGCTCAGGAAGCGGGAATTGAGCGAGGGGACATAATTACCCGGATCAATCAGGAGCCAGCCCTCACGGACCAGCAATTGCAAAATGCAGTACGGGCGGCAGGCAGCACTGGGAAGCCTTTGGAGTTGGCGGTTGAAGGGGCTCGAACCATGCACCGAAGATGGCTGCATCCGGTATGGGTGCCGCAGATTCGTCGTTGGGAAGTGGGAGTTGTAGTCGAGGACGGTGCCAATGGCGTAGGGACTCTTACCTTTTACAATCCGAAAACCCACCAATATGCAGCTTTAGGGCATAGCATTACCGATGGATTAACCCGCCATCCGGTGGCAATACGTTCCGGTTATGTGATGGGAGCGGATATTGTGGGTGTCATTGCAGGTTCTGGAACCATCCCGGGTCAAAAGATTGGGGTATTGGCCGGTGGACGCAATGTGGCCGGCAATGTGATGCATAACGGGCGATTCGGTATCGTAGGCCGTTTGGCGCACAATCCAGTTTGGGGCCCCCAGCGTGCAATTCCATTGGCATTGCCGGATCAAGTACAGCCAGGGGCGGCTCAAATTGTTACCGTTGTCAGAGGTCAACGCCCAGAGGTATTTCAAGTTCGAATATTGCGCACATATCCCCAGTGGCAACCTAATACCAAAGGATTGTTGTTTCAGGTTACCGATCCCAGGCTATTGCGGGCAGCCGGTGGTGTGGTGCAGGGGATGAGTGGCAGTCCCATTATTGAAAATGGCCATCTTGTGGGTGCGGTAACCCACGTTCTGCTAAGTCGTCCCGCGTTAGGATTTGGTTGTTATGCCTACTGGATGGCTCACCAACCAGCGTATAGCAAAGATCAGAACGGATCTCTGAAAAATGTATGAAAATCTTGGGTGATCGGTGTGGTGGGCAGGAATTTTGGCGTCGGATAGAGAATTCGTTCGTCAAGATTCTTGCTCGTTTCATGGTATCCGAGGAGGGATCCTCACGTGAATCATTACTGGCTGTGGTTTCTGATATGGATATTTTTGTCCGTGTGGCTAGCGGTGACGTGGGCCCTCTTTGGTTATGGCCGTGAATTGTGGAATCGGACTCAACACCTAATGGAACATACCTATTACTTGCAACAAATCCTAATAATGTCGAAACAGGTAGAAAAAAGCGACATTTTAAATGATGACATCTCTTCGCAAGAGGAAGGAGATTAGGCAGAATCGTAGAAGGAGTTAAAGGGCAATCAGTGTAAATTCTGACCGCAGGGGGCACTCACATGGCAATTAAAGTTTTAATCGCTGACGATAATCGCGAATTTTGCGAGCTGTTGAACGAAACCATCCAAAATGATGAGGGGTTGGAAGTGGCAGGTATAGCCAACCATGGCGTAGAGGTGCTCGATTTTCTTTCTCGGCAAGTGGTGGATGTAGTAGTTCTGGACATTATTATGCCTCATTTGGATGGAATTGGAGTATTGGAACGGTTGCGGCAAATGGAACTGGCCCGCACTCCTAAGGTCATTGTATTGACAGCATTTGGACAGGAAACCATGACCCAAAAAGCTTTGGAATTGGGCGCCGATTATTACATTTTGAAGCCGTTTAATCTAAAAGTATTGGCGGAAAGAGTCAAGCAGCTTGGGGGAGAACCTTCACCGCAGCCTAAACCAGTTGTACCGGCGACTGGGAAGCTTCAAGTGGTGCCGATAAAGCACTTGGATGTGGAAGTCACCAATATTATTCATGAAATTGGTATTCCGGCCCACATCAAAGGCTACCTCTACTTGCGAGAGGCAATCTTGATGGTAGTCAACCGTGTGGATTTGTTAAGCGGAGTCACCAAAGAGCTGTACCCAGCTATCGCTGTTAAATTTAAGACCACACCTAGCCGAGTCGAGCGTGCGATTCGTCATGCTATCGAAGTGGCATGGGCTCGCGGTAACGTGGATGTGATCAATGGAATATTCGGCCATACGGTGAATCGAGATCGCGGCAAACCCACCAACAGCGAGTTTATTGCAATGGTGGCTGACAAATTACGTATGCAAATCAAGGCTAGTTAATCGCTACATAAAGTTATGACAAAGGGGGCTCCTTCCCGGGAGCCTCTTTTAGTTTTCCTGTGCCAAGGCATACTAATATTGTGTCAGGCAAGAGGTTTACCTTGGGGGGCAATTGTGCGATTATGATGAGCGGTAAGGGTGCTACCTAACCCCCAACAGCGAACGAAAGGGAGTGGAGCTCGCGTCAGCGAGAAGTTCATGAACATATTCGAATCGATGGAGAAGTTTGGCCATGAAGAATTAGTGTTCTGGTACGATAAAACCACAGGATTGAAGGCGATTGTGGCAATACACGACACCACACTGGGGCCTGCCTTGGGTGGATGCCGGATGTGGCCCTACGATGACGAAAAAGAGGCCATAGTGGATGTTCTGCGTTTGTCTCGCGGCATGACATACAAAAATGCCGCCATGGGACTGGACCTAGGCGGCGGAAAGTCCATCATTTGGGCTGACAGCCGCAAAGATAAATCGGAAGCCCTGTTTCGCAGTTTTGGTCGGTTGATTCAGAGTTTGGGCGGACGATATATTACGGCGGAAGACGTCGGCACCAATGCCGACGACATGGCGACTGTATCACGGGAAACCGAGTTTGTGGGCGGACTTAAAGAAACCAGTGGGGATCCTTCACCCGCGACGGCGCTTGGGGTTTTAGAGGGGATGAAAGCAGCGGCTCGTATGGTTTGGGAAA
This sequence comes from Bacillota bacterium, assembly GCA_023488565.1. Classification (GTDB taxonomy): domain Bacteria; phylum Bacillota; class Sulfobacillia; order Sulfobacillales; family Sulfobacillaceae; genus Sulfobacillus_C. The sequence goes on from JAMDDZ010000064.1 coordinate 12,974, forward strand.
CCGATGATTTGCACGGGAAAACTGTAGCGATTCAAGGCATGGGCCATGTAGGAACGTTGCTGGCAAAAGCCCTCAAAGATGAAGGCGCCAATTTGATCGTCACCGATATTCATCCTGAGGAAGGCAAGCAAACCGCTGATGAACTAGGGGCCACTTGGGCAGAACCCGACCAAATTTATAGAGTGGCGGCCGACATCTTTGCCCCATGCGCCTTGGGTGCCATTTTAAATGACGATACCATTCCTCAGTTGCGCTGCAAAGTCATCGCAGGTTCGGCGAATAATCAGTTAAAAGAACCGCGCCATGGATTAGACTTGATGAGAAAGAAAATCGTATACGTCCCAGATTATGTGATTAACGGAGGCGGTGTGGTCAATGTGGCCGACGAATTGCATCGTGATGGCTATCATCCCGAGCGCGCCTATGCCAGAGTGAGACAAATTGGCACCCAGGTCGGGGAAATTCTTAGGCGAGCAGATACAGAACGGATTCCCACCCAAGAAGCGGCTGACCGCATTGCCGAATCACGCATTCATGTGCTAGGCAGGGTTCAGGCTACTTACGTGCCAGAATAACCGACCAATAAAGAGGAATTTGTCAAAAGGGTATCGAATAGGATGTCGATGCCCTTTTTTGTTATGGATATTGCCAAGTTGAAGGAGTCTTGCGATGCCAGGCGACATGGAGCAAATTCCGGTAACCGATATTGAAGCGTTAATACGCCGCATCCCGACGGTTATTCGCTGTCATGTAACGGTCAATGATTGGGGTGGAGTAGAGGAAATTCATGTATTAAGCACGGTGGCCCGGGGACCTAAACAAGTTGTGCGTGATATAGAGAGCGCGCTGTTGGCTCAATGGAACCTTCGGGTCGATCATAAACGAATTTCCGTAGCCCAAATTTTAGAGGATCAACCTACATATCCGTTGGGCCGACTCGTGGTCGTGGAATTTCATATGAACTGGGATACTTTACAGCAATTGGGTCATGCCTCGGTGGTGCTGCAACCCGCTGACGATGCTACCACGACCTACCACGGAGAGTGGCACGGCCGTTATGTTCCCAGCCAATATCATCACGTCATGGCATGGGCTGCAGTGGAGGCAATCAACCAAATCGCCGAATTTGGTGAGCGATTTGTGTTATCCGAATTGCGGACATTTCCGCTGGGGGGCCGCTCTGTGGTTGCGGTGGCGTTAAGCTACCTGAATCCAAGGCGGCGCGAAGAGATCCTAGTAGGGGCGGTTCAGGAACGCGGGGATGGTCAAGGTGCGGCGATTCGCGCAGTGCTCGACGCCGTTAACCGAAAACTCGGGCGGGTAAGAAGGGCCAAGACGACGCCCACTGAGGAAAACGGGGGAGATGTCATAGATGCCGAAATCTAAAGGGTCGTGGGTCGAAGTGCCTCAGTATCAGCGGACCGGTAAAGCACGGGTACCTGCTGTGAAAAATGGTTCGAGGGGGGCGGGCAACAATCACCCGACATCCCAAGGTCGGCATAGTTCAGCGCAAGAAGCATTATATCGTGATTGGGTTGCCGGGCAGGTTCCACTGGAGTTGACATTTGCCGACGGGCAAACTCTTTGCGGAACCTTGACCGATTACGACACTTATGCGTTGGTCATTGCCACCGAAGGGCGGCCGCAACTGGTATTTAAGTCGGCGGTACAGTGGATGCGGGAGTTGTCCCCGAATGCCCGTGACTAACCATGGTGGCATATACTGCCACCGGGGCCCATAAGGGCCACTGAGTCATTAACTGACGCAAATCGGATACTTTGCCCACAAACAACCAGCATGATTTTGACAATGGTATTCGCTCCTTTTGGATATTTAGGATATCCAGGTAAGCGGAACTTTATGCGGAGGAGAATGGAATGGAAACGCCACAAGGGCCAGGGAAAACGGTATTTTCCGGAAAGGCACTGTCCGTACGGGTGGATCCGGTGTCTGTTAAGGGGAGGGAGACCAGCCGGGAAGTGGTCCAAAGGGCTCCCGCGGTGGGCATTATTGCAGAAACCGCGGATCGCCGTCTCGTGGTGATTAGGCAGTTTCGGTGGGCAGTAGGCCATTGGCTTTGGGAACTGCCTGCTGGCGTCGTGAATCCGGGGGAAGATCCGTTAGCCACAGCCAAGCGAGAACTTGCCGAAGAAACCGGATACCACACAGACTCCTGGCAATTTCTATTTCGATACTACCCGTCTCCAGGCTACACCAATGAAGAAATCCACCTTTTCTATGCCTCCCAAGTGCGTCATGGTACACCCCACCCGGATCCCGATGAAGAGATTACGGTCGAATTGTGGGACAAAGAGCGCCTTCGCCAACAGCTCCGATCTTCGGCTACGTTGACCTCTATTTGGTTGATAGGTGTGCAGTGGTGGTTGGCGTTGCCTCAAAACCAGTGAAACGGATTTCACCAAGGATTCTTCCAGGGATGACGGATGAGTTGCCGATTTGAGAAACTGCTCTGGTCTCTGGATGATTGTGAAATCTTCCTCCTAGGTGCCCTGGTCTATAGTACAATATAATGAAAAGATAGGCGTGGCTCCATTTAAATGGAACCACCAGTGAAAGGAGGTAAACGTAATGGCTACTGCACATCGAAGC
>JAMDDZ010000073.1 GCA_023488565.1 Bacillota bacterium
GTTTGCGCATTTGGGAGAGGGAAAGTTTGGTTTGCCCAGCCCGAACCGAGAAAAACAACCGGCTGTATTCTGAAAATGATTTCTACCGGTTGGTACAGATTCGGGACCTGACGCAAAAAGGCATAAATTTAGCGGGAATCCAAGCGATCCTGGGCACGGTGGAGGTCCGTTACATACACAGTAATCGGAGTAAAGCGAGGGAGAACAATTATGGGCAAGGTCGTCGGAATTGACTTAGGAACCACCAACTCGGTCATTGCAGTAATGGAGGGCGGGCAACCGTCTGTGATCCTGAACACCGAGGGAAGCCGGTTGACGCCTTCGGTGGTCGGTTTTAGCAAAGCCGGGGAGCGGCTGGTAGGACAATTGGCTCGCCGTCAAGCTGTGATGAATCCGGAAAACACCGTGTTTTCGATCAAGCGGTTTATCGGCCGTCGCTTTGACGAAGTCGCAGCGGAGCGGTCGCGGATCCCTTATAAGGTGACAGGGGGATCCAACAATCAGGTGCTGGTAGAGTTGCCCAATGCGGGAAAGAGCATGACTCCCGAAGAGATTTCCGCGATGGTTTTAGGCAAGTTAAAAACTGATGCGGAAAAGTACTTGGGGGAAAGTGTGACTCAGGCGGTCATTACCGTACCGGCCTACTTCAACGATGCACAGCGCCAAGCAACCAAGGATGCCGGGAAAATTGCTGGACTGGAAGTCTTGCGCATCATTAATGAGCCGACCGCGGCGGCATTGGCTTATGGACTCGACAAAAAGAAGAACGAAACCATTTTAGTGTGGGACTTGGGTGGAGGAACTTTTGACGTGTCGGTGCTTGAAGTGGGTGATGGCGTATTCGAAGTGAAGTCCACCTCGGGCGACACCCATCTGGGTGGTGATGACTACGACATGAAATTGGTCGATTACATCGCCGCCGAATTTCAAAAAGACAACGGCATCGACTTGAGAAAAGATCGGCAAGCCCTGCAGCGCCTCATTGAAGCGGCAGAAAAGGCAAAAATTGAGTTGTCGTCGGTGACCGAGACTCAAGTAAGCTTGCCTTTTATCACGGCGGATCAAACCGGACCTAAACACTTGGAGCAGCGCATCACACGGGCCAAATTCGAAGAATTGACCGCAAGTTTGACCGAGCGTACGGTGGGGCCGTTCAAACAGGCCTTGCAAGATGCCAAATTGTCAGAAAGTCAAATTGACGAGGTCATCTTGGTTGGTGGCTCGACGCGCATGCCGGTTATCCAAGAATTGGTCAAACGCCTTACAGGAAAAGAACCCCATCGAGGGGTGAATCCCGATGAGGTGGTGGCCATTGGGGCCGCCATTCAGGGTGGTGTGTTGGCGGGCGAGGTTAAAGACGTTATTTTACTGGACGTCACCCCATTGTCTTTGGGGATAGAAACCATGGGCGGAGTGTTTACCAAGCTTATTGAGCGCAATACGACGATACCGACCCGCAAGAGCGAAACGTTTACTACCGCGGCAGACAATCAGACCAGTGTGGAGATCCACGTGCTGCAAGGCGAGCGTAGCATGGCTCAAGACAATCGAACCTTGGCGAGGTTCAGCCTGGCTGATATTCCTCCGGCACCTAGGGGGGTACCGCAGATCGAGGTGACCTTTGACATTGACGCCAATGGCATTGTCAACGTGTCAGCCAAGGATTTGGGTACTGGCAAAGAGCAGCGGATTACTGTGACAGCGTCTACCCAGTTGTCGAAAGACGAAGTGGAAAAATTGGTGCGCGAGGCCCAGGAAAAAGCGCAAGAGGATCAGCGGGTGAGAGACCTGGCAGAAGCGAAAAATCGGGCTGAGTCGCTGGCCTACGCCACGGAGAAAACCCTGCGGGACCTCGGTGACAAAGTTTCGGGTACTGACAAGACGGCTGCGGAAGACGCTATCCGTGCGGTACGTGAATCACTCGGCAAAAACGATCAAGAAGCCATCACCAAGGCTGTAGCAGAATTGGAAACGATTTCCCATAAGCTGGCCGAAGAACTTTATAAGTCAACGCAGAATAACGACCAGGCTCCTCCGCCACCGCCAGGAGGGGCTGGGGGTGACGATGTGATTGATGCAGATTTTACACCATCAGAGTGATGGTCAAGAGAGGTGGGAAGGACCAGGCGGCTTGGCCACCTGGTCCTTGCCCTTGTGAGGTGGAGGAGCCATGGCAGCGCCCAAAGATTACTACAAAATTTTAGAGATTAGCGAAAATGCGGATGCAGCGGCTATCAAATCCGCGTATCGGAAGCTGGCGCGCAAGTATCATCCTGATGTAAGCGGCAAAGCTGGCGAGGACCGGTTTAAAGAAATCAACGAGGCGTACGAAGTGCTGTCAAACCCGGCCAAACGAGCCGAATATGACCAGTTGCGGCGGAATTTTGCCAACCGGAAAGCCAGAAGCCAAGGGCCGGGCTATCAACGGGTGTCTCACGATTGGGAAGGTTTTAATGTGGAGGACTTTGGCAGTATTTTTGAAGATTTGTTTTCTGGGTCAGGCCAAAGCACGCGGACGCAGCAAAGGACGCGTTCGGCACCGGAAGAGAGCGTCACGGTAACCTTGGAACAAGTGATGACGGGGACCACAATTGCGCTCACCGTCAATCAGGTTAAACCGTGTCCGGTTTGCCACGGGACGGATCCGGACTGCACCCGCTGTGGCGGGTTAGGACAAATCATTGAACCGCATCGGTTTGATGTCAGAATTCCCGCAGGCATCGAAGATGGGGCGGTATTGCGTGTTGGAGAGCATGCCCGACTGAAAGTGCAAGTAGCGCCGAACCCAAGATTCTCCCGACAACACAACGACTTGGTGGGACGCGTTACGGTGTCTGTGCCAGTGGCTGCCACCGGTGGAGAAATCTCCGTAGCACCCTTGGTGGGAGACCCGATTGCCGTCAAAGTGCCCGCCCACACCAATCAGGGAAAGGTACTGCG
>JAMDDZ010000144.1 GCA_023488565.1 Bacillota bacterium
CAATACCCAAACCCAAAGCGGCTTCATACAGCGTGATGGCGGTACTCGTGCGTCCCGCAGACAGACCCACGATCAGGGACAGCGCAGTCGAGGTGAAAAACGCATTGCCTAAACCCCAGCCCCCCCGAAACAGCGCGAGCATGCCAATGGAGGGGGAGAGACCTGAAGCGGTTGCAAAAATGACGACCAATCCGAGGCCTAATAACATGGTTTTTTTGCTGCCGAGGCGAGTGCCGACGACGCCGGAAATGAGCATCGCGATGGCCATGATGGCAATATAACTGGTAAACAGCCATTCAATTTGTACGGGTGTTGCACCCATTTTCCGTCCCAGCAGGGGCAAAATCGGGTCCACCACCCCGATGCCCATGAAGGCCACAAATGTCGCGAATGCCGTAGCCCATACGGCGGTGGGAAACCGCAGGTTCAACGCGCGTCATCCTCTCGGCCCGATTCCGCGCGGAGAGCACGATATCGCGACAATTTGTCTTCCAAATCTCGTTGGAGGTTTTGCAGGCTTTCCATGCGCTGATACACCCGGGTCAGTTGATTGGTCGTAAGCTGTATAGCCTCGTCCAGCAAGTTTTGGCGCTGGATTACCGACGGATTTTGATAGTACTGGGTGCGGAGCGCCGCCACTTGATCTTCTAATACTAACGCGGCTCGGATATCTTCCAAAGACCAGTCAAGCAAGGCCTGGAGGTGTTGAATGCGCTCGACCCGAGCAATCAGGTCAGGCGAATACCGCCGCATGGTATGGGTTTGTCGGGGTATCGACGACAAGAGGCCTTGCTGTTCATAAAAGCGAATGGTGCGGGGCGTGACTCCGCATGCCACCGCAAATTGTCCAATCCGTAAAGTCGGTGCAGTTTGTGGAGACATATTTCTCCATCCTCTTGGATATATGATGTTGACGTTCACGTTAATAATGGATCGAGAAAATCCTGTTGTCAAGAAGATCGAACGGCAACGGCGGTATCATACACTGACGCTCCGCCAAACCTGCGGTTTCACATGGATCCATTGACACCATACGGTGTCGCCTACTGCCCGCGGGGAATAGAGTAGGCCAGCCCCCACGGAAGCCAGCGTGCGGATTGTCGGGATAGAAATCAGGCGCATAGTCATGAAGGAAACGGGGATGTCCTTTGACAAGGTTGCAGGAAATCTGCCGTTGGCTCTTCTTTATCCTTGGTACCATAGAAGTGTCTCGGCCGTTGCCTGGTGACCACGATTCCTGAAGCCCCCTTCGATTCCGGACGGTCGGATTTCCCGAGTCCGGTTCTGACCCGGGGGCACCATCACCAATCCCGTATTGTCAGGTCCATGGGGAATGCAGTTCAATGGATACACTATCTTCCAAGGGCCACCTCTTAATCAGCCGGCAGGTCTCGGATTTAATCCTGAAAATGGTCATCACATCGCGGTCAATCAGGCAGACAACCACGCCGTCGAATTAAATCCCCGGCTAGGGACCGTGGGGCCGGCTCAGCTCCATTTTGGACTCTATCGAGCACTCGATGATAACGGCGAATTGCTCCTATACTTTACCAATGACAACACCAACTCGATTAATTTGTCCATGCGGTAACCCTTGCCTAGGCACCCTACACTAACGACGATCGATGAGAGCCCGGGCGAAAAACAACAAGTTGGCAGGGCGTTCGGCAATGCGACGGACGTAATAGGCATACCAGTCCTGCCCATACGGAACATAGACCCGCGTTCTATACCCTTCTTTGGCAAGTTCCTCCAATACGCCAAGTTTGACCCCGTAAAGCATTTGAAATTCGAATTGTTCTGGGAGTACTTGATGGCTTTTTAGGTACTTTAACACGCGCCCGATAATGACCTCGTCATGAGTCGCGATGGCGGTCATGTTGCCCAACTCTAGCGATTGACGTACCAGTTCCACATAGTTATCATCTACGTCAGGTTTTGAAGGGAACGCTACCGCCACCGATTCTCGATAAGCTCCTTTGACGATTCGAAAGTTTTTAGGCGGCTCTGATAACCGTTTCAGATCGTCTTGGGTTCGGTAGAGATAGGACTGCAAAACCAAACCGACATGGCCCGGGAATTTTTCCCATACTTCCTCGAATAGGTCAATGGTAATCGATGTATACGGACTATCTTCCATGTCTATCCGTACAAAGTTATTAAATCCAGCGGCAGTCTCTACCACAGCCGCCAAATTGCTACGTGCCAGATCAACCGACAAAGCCAGACCCATCATCGTCAATTTCAGCGAAACATTGGCCTTTAGACCCTTTTCGGCAATGGTCTGCAAAATTTCCAGATAGCTGTCTTTTGCGGCTATTGCGGCTGGTTCATCTCTCACCGATTCCCCCAAATGATCTAAGGTCACCGCGATCCCACGACGATTTAAATCTTGGCATACCGGCACCGCTGAGCTCAATGAATCCCCGGCGACAAACCGGGAAGCTCCCAAACTCATGCCATACCGCTTAACCACACCGGAAACTGCCGCATTGTTGCCCAATCCCAACACCACTTCACGAAACATGATGTTCACCCCTCCTCAGTAGCCCGAAACCATTTGTCCTCTATCTCAATGCGCTCCAATATCAACCCCTGGGGCGGCGCCAGCTTATGCATCCGGGTAGTTGGCCCGGGATTTGTTAAAGCGTGAGCAATCTTCCCGGTTTGCCCGGTTCTCGCGGCTTCCACCATTGCGCCCACCATTAGTCGCACCATATGATACAAAAACCCATTAGCCCCAACCCGATAAATTAAGGCGCGGCCTCCCTGGCATATTTCCCAACGACTGGTAAACACTTGACGTGTTGTGGTTCGTGCCGACGACCCCATCGAACGAAATGATGCAAAGTCGTGACGGCCTTCAAACAACCTCGCGGTGTCCACTAAAATCGGCAATACCAAAGGCTCGTCCATCCGCGTCACAAAACGCGCCCAATTTGCCGGGACCGGACCCTGCCAAATTTGGTAACGGTAAAATTTCGCGGTAGCCGTGCGGCGCGGATCCCATCCGTCCGGCACCATTCCCACGGCCATCACACGAATCGACAGTGGCAAACGATGATTCAACACCCTTGCCAGCCTAGTCAAAGGAACGGGGCAGGCGCCGTCCCATACCACAATTTGATCTTCGGCGTGGACGCCGCGGTCAGTGCGGCTACCTCCCGTGAGACCACCAGGTCCTAATAAAGAGCACAAAGTGTGTTCCAGCGTGGATTGGACCGTGTCCTGTTCGCGTTGCCACTGAAACCCGTGGTAGTCGGTGCCATCATATGAAATCCTCAGTGCCAATTGGGCCATCGGGCTACCTCCATGACGAGGATGAGGATCCAGGCCAACCCAATTAAGACGTCGACACTTCGCAGTCGAGGGGTAACCGGAATCCCTTTTGGCCTCCATCCCCGGCTCCATAGCGCCTCGGCAATATAATCGCTGGTCAGCAGTCCCTGAGCCAAAATAGGACGAAGAAAATGGAATGGTCGCCATTTTTTAGTACCGCCGAGATATTGCCGCATAGCCTGGTCCGTCCGGATTTCCCGGACATCTTGCAGCATATACGGCAAAAAAAACAACCCTAACAGCATCATCAGCATCACGTAGCCCAATGTCGACCGCCGTCCCAACAATCTCTTCAGACTATGTTCAAGGCTGGCTAGCATCGCCATCATGGATCCCGAAGCAAAAACCCAGATACTCCCCAAAATCATCAAACTAAATCGCAATCCCCCGATGGCGCTAGACAGAAGCTGAAGGTGCCCCTCGGGCTGATTGACAATTCTTAGCATACCTAACAAAATCCCCCCTAAAAGCGCCTGCAGGGTGCCGGAAATTCGTCGGGTGCCATATCGGAGATAGCCGAGGACAATAATCAGCGCCCACAAACCCAACCAGTCACCCGGGGCGATAAACACCGCGATAATTCCGGCAATCAGAGACACTAGGCGGGTTAAAGGGTGGATTCCCTGATTATGCCACGGTCCCACATTTTGATCACTTCGTGACGAGCCCATGCCGGATCGATCCAGGCTCTGGGTGTCACAGGCATTTTCACGTCGAGCAGACGTCTCCATAAATCCTCCAGTGGGGTTTCAGGCCGTCCAGCAAACCGATACCAAAGATCTCCCAAGTCCCCCGGCATTAGTTCTTCATGGCACCACCACCCCGCCGAAGCAATGGTTAGCAGCCACTGCCACGAATGACTGGTGATAATGACCGCTGCACTTTGCTCCCACTCCCTGATCTTACTTTCTAACACGTTGCGATGGCCATGATCTAAGTTTTCCAAAGGTTCGTCCAACAAATAGACGTCTGGCGCCAGACATTCCATAGCTGCCAAGGCCAGACACCGTTGCTGACCTCCACTCAACTGCCACGGCTCTTGTTCACGGTAGGCTAGCAAACCCCAGTCCTCCAGGATCTGGGACACCCTGTTATGAACGTCTGCAGAAAGTTCATTTCTTCCCCGACGAAATGGCCATGTCACTTGATCCCACACGCTGGTTTCCGTTAGTTGCAGTAACGGGTTTTGCGCCACCAAACCAAATCGCGCAGCCTTGCTGTGAATCGACCAAGAGACGAGTCGGGAGAAAACCTGACTCTTCCCTGCGCCATTGGGCCCTACCAATCCCCAAATTCCGGAGTCTGGAACGACCATGGACTCAATTTCCCAATGGTTATGAGGGACTTTTAAATGTTCAATGTGCCATGACATATTTCTGACATCACCTCGGTCACCGTTGGTTGGTCAGTACCGACCCACCATCCCCTTAAGAACTGTTGCCACCCCTCATTAACACGGTAGTTGGTAGTTTCGTCCGCGACAATCCGTCCTGCTTCCAAATTTATCACACGGTCCGCAATTTCTTCCCATCGCTCGTGATGGCCCAGGATTAGAAATGTCTGATGACGCTCCTTCAGATGTCTGACCCACGTTTTCAACCGATCCAGACCACAAGAATCTAGCATCGCATCGGGTTCATCCAAAATAAGCAAGGTGGGATCTTGAGCGTGCACCCCGGCTAGAGCCGCCATATGTTGCCATCCTCCCGAGAGATGAGAAGGCTTGTACTGCGCCCATGGCCCGAGTCCGAACTCTCTAAGTGAGGCCTGCCCTTGTTTCATTGCCTGATCCCAGGTTGTGCCCAACCATAACGGAGCCAGTCCGATGTCTTCGGCTACGGTCGCCCCCACCATTTGTTGTCGCGGATTTTGCTGGACCCATCCTACCGTTCCCGGAGGCCACTTATTCTGGTCCACTCCGGTACTCATTCGAATATGGCCTGTGGTTAATGGTACAACCCCCGTCAAAGCACGGGCTAACGTGGTTTTGCCCGACCCATTGGGGCCCGTTACAAAAAGGCACTCGCCCTCCCCGATAGTGAGATCCAGGGGGCCGAGTGCCGCACGGGTCCCCACGTCATATCGTACGGAAACCCGCTCCAAAATAATCGATGCCATTTACACCAGTTCAAGGATCGCCATGGGAGCGGAGTCTCCCCGACGATATCCGGTCCGCATAATGCGGGTGTATCCACCCGTTCGGTCGACATATCGTGGTGCAATGGTGGTAAAAAGCTTGGTTACCACGTCTTCATCCCAGATATAAGCTAGGGCTTGGCGACGGGCCGACAAGTCCCCGCGTTTGCCCAGCGAGATCATGTGTTCGACCACGCGATTTACTTCTTTGGCCCGGGTTACGGTAGTGACTATCCGTTCTTCCCGCAGCGTCGATGTCACCAAATTTCGCATCATGGCGCGCCTGTGACCTCCTAAACGCCCCAAAGTACGATGCATTCCTGGCATAGTGTACCCCACTCCCCTAAAAATCCGTATTCAAACTGCCCCCGCCTTATTCTTCGGAGGGCTTTAGGCCCAATCCCAACGTCACGAGTTTTTCCTTAACTTCCTCAAGGGACTTTTTACCCAGGTTGCGCACTTTCATCATGTCTTCGTCAGTCTTGGAGGTTAATTCCCCTACCGTATTAATACCGGCGCGTTTGAGACAATTGAAAGAGCGAACCGACAAATCCAATTCTTCAATGGGCATTTCCAACAAACGGTCGCGTTTGTCTTCATCACGTTCTACCCCGATTTGCACACCCTCCACGCCATCGGTCAGCTCTATAAACAGGCGCAAGTGATCCGAGAGAATCCTGGCTCCCATCGATACTGCCTCTTCGGGCATCAAGGAACCGTCGGTCCACACCTCAATGGTAAGCCTGTCGAAGTCGGTAATATGACCAACCCGGGTATCTTCCACCCGCCAATTCACTTTTTGCACCGGGCTGAAAATCGAGTCTACAGGAATGACCCCGATGGCCTGATCCGGATGTTTGTTCTTGTCAGCGGGAACGTAGCCCCGGCCCCTGGCTACGGTGATATCCATAGCCAGCCGGCCTCCTTCGTCGACATAGGCAATGTGTTGGGAAGGGTCAAGCACATCAACATCAGCATCTGCCAAGATATCGGCGGCTGTGACCTCAACTGGCCCCACTTTGTCAATCCGGATGGTGTGGGGTTCATCGGCCCACAATTTAAGCGCAAGCCGCTTGAGGTTCAAAATGATGTCCGCTGTGTCCTCAACAACACCGGGGATGACCGAAAACTCGTGGAGAACTCCTTCAATTCGTACCGAGGTTACAGCTGTACCCGGCAACGACGACAACAGGATGCGGCGCAACGAGTTCCCCAAGGTAATCCCATAGCCACGGTCCAATGGCTCTACTACAAATACTCCGTAATTGGGCTCTTTTTCTTCATCCACGCGACGAATTTCCGGTTTCTCGATTTCGGTCATTCACACGGCCTGCGTTGCAGGCCTTCGCCCCCTTTCACATGCCCACTCTTGCCGATTAACGTGAGTAGTACTCCACAATAAGCTGCTCTTGAACCGGTGCCTCAATTTCTTCCCGATTGGGCATTCGCACCATGGTTCCGCGCAGTGCTTCGGCATCTACTTCCAACCACCCGGGTATACCTCGCGATGGGCTCTGAGCCATCTCTTTGAAGCGAGTTTTTTGGCGGCTGGTTTCCCGGACCTCTACGACATCACCTGGTTTAACGGAAAACGACGGGATATCCACTCTTCGCCCGTTTACCTGAAAGTGTCCGTGGCGAATAAGTTGGCGAGCTTCAGCCCGTGAAGAGGCTAGCCCCATGCGATACACGACGTTGTCTAAACGTCGCTCCAAAAGTTCAAGCAAAACCTGTCCAGTGACGCCTTTTTTCTTAGAGGCCCGCTCAAAGTAACGGGAAAACTGGCCCTCCATAATGCCATAAGTTCGGCGAGCTTTTTGCTTTTCACCAATTGCACTCCGTACTCAGAAAGTTTACGGCGCCCTTGACCATGTTGACCCGGCGGATAAGCCCGCCGCGATACCGGACATTTATCAGTAAAGCACTTTTCTCCCTTAAGATACAATTTGACACCCTCACGCCGACACAATCGGCATACAGGTCCTGTGTAACGTGCCATTTGTGCGCCTCCTTCCTTTCTGTGGTTAGACTCGTCGTCGCTTCGGGGGACGACATCCGTTATGCGGAATGGGGGTTACGTCTTTGATCAAACTAACCTCCAACCCGGCTGACTGCAATGACCGGATGGCCGCTTCCCGACCCGATCCTGGTCCTTTCACCAACACTTCCACTTCTTTAACTCCATATTCCATCGCACCCTTAGCAGCGGTTTCTGCGGCCATTTGGGCGGCAAACGGCGTGCTTTTACGAGACCCTTTGAATCCTGACTGACCGGCCGACGCCCACGATAAGGTGTTCCCCTGAGGATCGGTAATGGTAACAATGGTATTGTTAAAAGTTGAACGTATATGAGCCGTTCCATGGTCGACGTGACGACGGTCACGTCGTTTGGTTCTTGTGACCCGACGAGTTGGCATAATTCCTGGAATCCCTCCCTAGCTTTTACTTCTTTCTCTTAGCTCCTACGGTTCGTCGCGGTCCCTTGCGGGTTCGCGCGTTGGTCTTGGTGCGCTGTCCACGCACCGGCATGCCACGACGGTGCCTAAGGCCGCGATAGCTGCCAATATCTATAAGGCGCTTGATGTTCATCTGCACCTCGCGGCGTAAGTCACCTTCCACTCGATACTCATGGTCAACAACTTCCCGAATCCGTACGACCTCTTCTTCGGTCAAGTCTCGAACCCGAGTGTCTGGATCCACCGCCGCCTGCTGTAATATCTTTTTGGATGCAGGCCAACCGATGCCATAGATATAGGGCAATGCGGCTTCCACCCGTTTGTCCCTGGGTAAGTCAATTCCTGCAACACGTGCCATCTAAGAGCCTCCTGTCTTTAACCCTGCGCCTGTTTATGCTTAGGGTTTTCGCAAATCACCATGACACGGCCATGGCGTTTTATTACCTTGCATTTTTCGCAGATCGGTTTGACCGATGCACGGACCTTCATGTCTGTCCCTCCTCATAAACCGTTGCCTATCCCTACTTGTAACGATAAGTAATCCGGCCGCGCGTGAGATCGTAAGGCGACAGCTGCACGGTCACACGGTCTCCCGGCAAAATTTTAATAAAGTGCATGCGAATTTTTCCCGAAACGTGCGCCAATACCTTGTGACCATTGGGTAATTCTACCCTAAACATGGCGTTAGGCAATGGTTCGATCACTGTTCCCTCGACTTCAATCGCGTCTTCTTTGGCCATCTAACCCCCTCCCTTCCTTAAGGGTGCGATAAAAATCCTCCAATGCCTATAATTCCCACATCGTGCCACTCTAAGACGACAGTATCCGATCTATTTTAACGGATTTAGCAATCAATTGCAGTTAAAATTTCTGGCCCATTTTCATCCAAAAAAATTGTGTGCTCAAAATGCGCCGACAAACTGCCATCACGAGTGACCACTGTCCATCCATCATCAAGCACATCGACGTCAAAGTTCCCCATATTCACCATCGGCTCAATGGCAAGCGCAAGGCCACTCCGCAATAGTACTCCCCGCCCTGGAGTTCCATAATTGGGTACCTGCGGATCTTCGTGCATTTGTCGTCCTATCCCATGACCAACAAAATCTCTTACCACAGAGAAACCATGCGCCTCCACATACGATTGGACGGCGTGGGAGATATCACCCAAGTGGCCTCCGACAACTGACGCTCTAATTCCATGGTACAGTGATTCCTCGGTAACCTCCAAGAGTCTGGCAGAATCATCGTCCGGGGCGCCATCCAAAAAAAAGGACAGTGCTGCATCGCCGACAAACCCCTCCACCGTAGCGCCAAGATCCAAGCTTACCAGATCATGCTGCCGCAATTTTCGATTGCCTGGAATGCCATGGACCACTTCATGATTGACGGACACGCACACACTGGCCGGATAACCGTGGTAACCCTTGAAGACAGGAATCGCTTGGCGGGACCGAATTTCCCGTTCCGCAATAACGTCGAGCTCTCGCGTCGTCATCCCAATTTCCGCAGACTGCTTCAATATTTGCAGAACCTCAGCCACCACCCGTCCTGCCTTGCGCATGTGTTCACGGTCACGCGCACTTTTCAATTCAATCATCGGCAACCGTCCCCACCGCTGCCGCCAAAGCCCGTGTAACCTTCTCGGGCGGTTGACTGCCATCGACGGTGCGCAACAGTCCCAACTTCTCATAAAACGCGATTAACGGCGACGTTTGTTCCTGATACACCCTAAAGCGGGTTTGTACCGTGTGCGGTCGATCATCCTCACGCTGGATTAGGGCCGTCCCACAGACGTCACAGGTATCCACCACTTGGGGTGGATGAAATGTAACGTGGTAGTTGGCCTGGCATTGCGGGCACACACGACGTCCAACCAAACGCTCTTCCAATATTTCTTCTGGTACGGAAATATAGAGCACCGCATCTAATTGTTGATGCTGCGACGCCAACATTCCCGATAGCGCTTGCGCTTGTGGTACCGTGCGGGGAAATCCATCAAGAACAAATCCCCCTTGAGCAGCAACGTCCGACTGGCCGATGCGATCCTCGACCATCTTCTGTGTCACTTCATCAGGTACCAATTGTCCTTGAGCCATGTACTGATTGGCCAAAACCCCCAGTTCCGTTCCGTGGTCGCGATGGTAGCGAAACAAATCCCCGGTAGAAATGTGGACAATGTGCCAATGTTGCGCCAGGGCTTTGGCCTGAGTGCCTTTGCCGGCCCCTGGTCCTCCAAGTAAGACCAGTCTCATGACCGCCCTCCGCCTTTCATAAATCCTTGGTAATTTCTCATCAGCATTTGCGCTTGCATCTGTTTTAAGGTGTCCAAACTCACACCGACGATAATGAGCAATGAAGTGCCGCCAAAGTACAGACCGTTAACACCCAGGCCCATGGTGACAAAACTAGGCAATACCGCAACAAGCCCTAAAAATACAGCGCCCACCGCGGTCAACCGGCCACTGACCCGTGCCAGGTATTCGGCAGTAGGTTTTCCTGGACGAATCCCTGGAATATAGCCGCCGCCTTTTTTCAGGTTATCGGCGACGTCATTGACCTTGAATACTACATCGGTGTAGAAGAAGGTAAACACGACCACCAGCAAAAACTCCAAGATAATATAGGCGGGGGAGGTGATACCAAAATAATGCTCCATAAAAGTGACCCAATTGCCTTTTAGAAACTGGGCGATAGTGTACGGCAAAATCAATAGCGAGATAGCGAAAATCACAGGGATCACGCCGGCCTGATTTACCCGAATCGGCAAATGAGTCGATTGTCCCTGGTACATACGGCGGCCTACTACCCGTTTGGGATATTGCACCGGAACCTTGCGCTGCCCCTCGTTGACATAGACCACAGCCGCAATAATGAACACGGCGATGATGAGGAATATGACTATTTTAGGCCATGATAGAACGCCGGCGGTGATGTACTTAAACAGTGTCTCCACACCAAAGGGCAACCGTGAGATGATGCCAAACAGCACTAACAAAGAAATTCCGTTGCCAATCCCTTTATCGGTAATTTCTTCTCCAACCCACATCAAAATCACCGACCCGGTCAGCAACAGCAAGGCTGTCAATAACAGAGAGCCTATCTCATGATGCACGTACACGTATACGCCATTGGACGAATAGTTGTAAAGGTAGTACGCGATGCCCAACGACTGCAACGCACCCAGCCCTATCGAGAGCCAACGGGTGACTTTGGTGATTTTCTTTTGGCCCTCTTCTCCCTCTTTCGACCATTCCTCCACCGATGGGATGACCACCGTCATCAACTGCATAATGATACTGGCATTGATGTAAGGGATGATAGAAAGGGCAAAGATCGACAGCGTCGCGGTGGCTCCTCCAGAAAAAAGGTTCAAAAGCGCAAAGATTGTGGCGCCACTGGTAAATAAACTCTGGATCACCGATGCATGCACTCCAGGAATTGGGATATGGGCCCCCACCCTAAAAATCACTAGCATCAGCAACGTGAATAGGATGCGCTTACTGAGATTTGACCCTCGAAAAGCGTCCATCACATTTTGCGCCACCTTATATCACCTCGGCGCGTCCTGACAACGCTTCAATCTTTTCTTTGGCGGATTTGGAGTAAGCATTGACTTTAACCACCAAAGCGCGATCCAGTTCCCCCTCGCCCAGGATTTTGACTGGAAGATTCCTTCGCACCAACCGATGCCGCTTCAACAATTCTACCGTGACAACGGTGTCGGGCTCAAAGAGATTAAGTGCTCCAACATTCACCACTTCATATTCGACCCGAAATGGATTAACGAATCCTCTCTTCGGCAACCGCCGTTGCAGCGGCATCTGACCACCCTCAAAACCGGGTCGAATGGATCCACCAGCCCGGGCTTTTTGGCCTTTATGGCCACGTCCGGCGGTTTTTCCAAGACCTGATCCTAGACCACGCCCTCTGCGGGTTTTTGCAGTCCGCGCTCCAGGCTTAGGCGCTACATCATGCAGTCTCACGAATTAGCCCCTCCTTCCGATGATTCCTCTACTTTTACCAAGTGCCGTACCTTGTGCACCATACCACGAATGGACTCGTTGTCCTCATGCTCCACGGTACGCCACATTTTAGTTAGCCCAAGGCGCTTGACCGTATCTTTTTGATCATGTGCGTAGCCAATCGGACTTTTCACCAACGTGATTTTGATCTTAGCCATGATGCGCGCCTCCTAAAACCTGACGCACCGTTAATCCCCGAAGCCGGGCGACATGGTCCGCACTCTTCAACTGGCTCAGCCCGTTCATAGTGGCCGCTACCACGTTGTTGGGATTAGCCGAGCCTAGTGACTTGGTCAATACGTCTTTAACCCCGCAAGCCTCCAGCACAGCACGTACTGGTCCGCCAGCGATAACTCCG
The DNA here is from genome assembly GCA_023488565.1 of Bacillota bacterium. Lineage (GTDB taxonomy): Bacteria > Bacillota > Sulfobacillia > Sulfobacillales > Sulfobacillaceae > Sulfobacillus_C. Next base: position 12,315 of record JAMDDZ010000144.1, read on the forward strand.
GTTCCCGGAGCCGCAGGCTTAATGAGTACCCGTCCGGCACCAAACTCGCCAACCACTTGATGAGGTACGGTGGTGCCCAAACGTGGCACCCTGACCATGTGTTTTTTTGCATCTTCAATGCCCTTGCGGATCGCTTCCGGAATCTCCGCTGCTTTTCCTAAGCCAACACCGACTTTGCCGTCTTCGTCCCCTACCACAACCAACGCACTAAAGCTGAATCGTCGACCGCCTTTGACCACTTTAGCCACACGATTGATTGATACCACTTTTTCCTTAAATTCACTTCCCGGCTTCCCATCTTGCCCTTGTGATTGTGGCCGTGCCATAGTGTCCCTCCCGACTCTTAAAATTCCAAACCCGCTTCGCGTGCTCCGTCGGCTAATGCCTTAACCCGGCCATGATACCTGTATCCTCCGCGGTCAAAAACCACCTTGGTTACACCACGCGCCCGAGCTCTTTCTGCTACCAACTGTCCCACCAATCGTGATTTCGCTACGGTCAGGCGGCCCGGCTCTGATTTCAAGGCGGGGTCTAGCGTAGACGCCGCCGCAAGGGTTCGCCCCGTGCTATCGTCAATGATCTGAGCATAAATGTTCAAATTTGATCGATAGACATTAAGGCGCGGCCGCTCGGGGGTACCATGCACCTTTTTTCGAATCCTCAAATGACGGTGTTTACGGGCCGCGTTCCTGTCAAATCGGTTATACACGTGCTATCCCTCACTTCTTTCCAGTCTTTCCAACCTTGCGGATGATTTTTTCACCCTTGTAATGGATGCCCTTGCCCTTATAGGGCTCTGGAGGTCGAACCCCACGCACCTTGGCCGCTATGGCACCAACAGTTTCTTTGTCGTATCCGTTGACAAACACGTTGGTGGGATTCGGCACCTCAAAATCGATTCCTTCCGGGGGCTCAATTTCTACAGGATGCGAATACCCCACAGTCAGCACCAGCTTGCTTCCCTGCTTAGACGCCCGGTACCCAACCCCAGCGAGTTCCAAATGCCGACGAAATCCCTGAGAGACCCCATCCACCATGTTGGCCACCAAAGAGCGCGACAGCCCCCATTGGGCTCGGGCTTCCCCGCTTTCATCCACCGGCAATATGTCGATCCGGCCCTCGGCTATTGACACCCGTACATTTGGCCGTAATGTACGCTCTAAGGTCCCTTTCGGTCCTTTGACCCGTACATGCTGCCCTTCGACCGCCACTTCAACTCCGGCGGGCACCATGATAGGCATTTTGCCAATCCTTGACATCGTTCTCCTCCTTGCCCGAGTCTAATCGCCTACCACACATAACATAGAACTTCGCCGCCCACCCGGGTTTCCCGAGCCTGCTTCTCCGTCATGACGCCTTTAGAGGTAGACAGTACCGCTATGCCAAGCCCGCCTAGAACCCGCGGCAACTCCTCGTGCCGTGCATAGACCCTAAGTCCTGGCCTGCTTATCCGCTTCAAACCGCTAATAACCCGCTCCCGATTTGGTCCATATTTCAAGTATAACCGCAACATGCCATGCTTGCCGTCCTCAACCAGCTCATAATCACGAATAAAGCCTTCCTGTTTGAGAATCGCTGCTAGGGCACGCTTCATTCTGGACACCGGAACATCCACAAACTCCCGATACACCGTATTGGCGTTACGAATACGGGTCAACATGTCCGCAATTGGATCTGTCACTGCCATCCTCCTCTCCCCAGTTACCAGCTCGCCTTGCGCACGCCAGGTATTTCCCCCTGATGCGCTAGCTGCCGGAAGCACAACCGACACAACCCGAAATCGCGAATATAGGCGTGGGGTCGTCCGCAGAGTTGGCAACGGCTATATTTGCGCACTTTATACTTCGGGGTCCGCTTCGCTTTAGCAATCAACGATTTCTTAGCCATGGCGCAACTCCTCCTTTTGCGGCGTAAATGGCATCCCGAGCATCGTCAGAAGCAGCTTCGCTTCTTCATCGGTATTGGCACTGGTGACAATGGTAATGTCCATTCCCCGCAATTTTTCCACCTTGTCATAATCCACTTCAGGAAAGATAATCTGTTCTTTAACACCTAGGGTATATCCCCCGCGGCCGTCAAATCCCTTGGTGGACAATCCCCTAAAGTCCCGCACCCGAGGCAGCGCCATATAGAACAATTTTTCGACGAAATCGTACATCCGCTGACCGCGAAGTGTCACCTTAGCGCCGATTGGCATGCCTTCCCGCACCTTAAAGGACGCGATCGATTTTTTGGCACGGGTCACTAGAGGTTTCTGTCCAGTAATTGCCGCCAGATCATTTACGGCAGCGTCCAATAATTTAGGATTGCCTACGGCATCCCCAACACCCATGTTGACGACCACTTTTACCACCTTGGGTACCTGCATGGGGTTTTTGTATTTAAACCGCTCCATTAAGGCCGGTACAATTTCGTTGTCGTACCGCTCTTTGAGCGCCGACTCAATAGCCATGGTGCCCCCCTGTTCTCTTCGGTGTTACTCGATCGATGCGCCACACTTTTTACATGCACGCACTTTTTTTCCGTTGTCCAAAAATTTATGAGCCACACGAGTCGCCTTTTTGCAGGACGGACACACCAACATGACGTTAGAGACGTGAATTGGTGCCTCCTTGGTAATAATGCCACCTTGCATAAATTCCGGTGTGGGTTTTTGGTGCCGTTTGACCAGGTTGATCTTTTCCACCACGACGCGTTCTTCTTTGGGAACTGACCGTACAATACGTCCCTCTTTTCCCTTGTCGCGTCCAGCAATCACCTTGACCAAATCGCCTTTTCTTACGTTCACCGCCACACCTCCTTCCTGGATCGAATCTAACCTCAACAGAATTTACAATACTTCGGGGGCTAATGAGATGATTTTCATAAACTCCCGCTCGCGAAGCTCTCGCGCCACAGGCCCAAAAATTCGCGTGCCCCGCGGTTCTTTTTCATCGCCCCGCAAAATCACCGCGGCATTTTCATCAAATTTAATATAGGAACCGTCCGGCCGCCGCTTTCCGGTTTTGGTGCGAACAATCACTGCTTTTACCACATCACCCTTTTTGACCATGCCTCCCGGAGCAGAAGCCTTGACGGAGGCTACAATCACGTCTCCAATATTGCCATAGCGCCGAAAGGAGCCGCCCAAAACCGGAAAGCGGCGGCCGGACGGTTCCTATATTAAATTTGATGAAAATGCC
>JAMDDZ010000039.1 GCA_023488565.1 Bacillota bacterium
CCAAAGGAACCCGGATATTGACGGGCTTCTCGCCCTGTTTCTGAACAAGAATCCGAAGCCATTTTCGCGTGGGATGGATCGGTAGCTGCTCATCGCGCATGATTGATTCTCTCCTTTGGCTAGTCAATTTTTAGATAATGTTCGAAAATGTGGTGGTTCGATTGCGCCCCCAGACCAACGTGGCTTCCAAACGATTGGATACATGATATTTCTGAAAAATCGATTTGAGATAGGCTTTTATCGTCGACTCTTGCAATTGTAAGGCCCCAGCAATTTCCTTGTTCGACAGCCCTAGTTCCACCATCATCATGACGTCTTGTTCGCGGGGGCTCAGAGGTTGAACAATTCGCGCTGTTTCATCCAGCCGTTTTCGCGCGTTGGCGACAATGGGGGAAATCACATATCGACGAGCTTTGATACGGTCAACCAAGATATCGACCAGATCGTAAACCGACTGATTCTCTGAGATGTACGGAATATTGCTGGGGCAAGAAGCCACATCAGGCTTGATAGCAATGGTAACCGGTTGTACGAATCCGCTCTCCGGCGTTATCGCGTCCTGTGTCCAGAAGTCTATTTGCTGATCGGCGAGGTGGTACAAATCGATCACCCGAGCGAATACTTTCGAATCTTTCTGCCCACCTACAGCACATGGTATGGCTTTCATGGGAAGTGTGGTACACTGACTAATAGCGTATGTTACGGCTTGTTGAATTAAAATTCGCGTACTTACAATATGGATCGGAATGGGATTTGACATCACGCTCTCCTCTCTATTCATCCAAAGACCCCTGTACCATCTTAGGGACGACCTCCCGAACCTCTTCTCCCATGACCGATTCAACCGTTTTCAAGAAGGGTAGCAACATCACCACTCCTGCTGTAAGCGCCAGGATTCCTCCACCCATTTCAAACAAGTGGGAAGGCCCTACGTAGCGAACTAACTGCGCCGCACCGACCAACGCTATCGCCTGAAATCCAAACGAGCTCGTTGTCAAAAAACCAAATACAGACCCCAATGTTTCGATCGGCGTAACGATTTGAAGGGTCGTCAGGATTAAGATGTTGGAGACCGACATAAAGGCTCCGAATAATCCGATGAGGATGGCAGCAAATACCCATGTGTGGGCGATTCCGAGGGCCCCTAGCAGACATCCATCTATCGTGAACCCAGCAAACCCCCATACAGCCCGGTGAGATATCCGTTGCAAAGCTTGGGATAAAAGCGCGCCCACTAAAGCCCCAATGCCCAGCATGGCGTAGAGTGCCCCAAAGAGCGTTGGCGTGTGGCCAAGGTTCAAACTCAACTTGGGCAGGAGCAACGTCAATGGACCGACAGCGGCGAAATTTAACAACCCCGCTATAAGAACACTCCACCGTAGAAATGGGGAGCCTTGCACAGTACGTAACCCAATTTTGAGCTGTTGCCCCACCTGTGCTACAAGAGAACCAAGGCGCAAGGTAGGGCGTTCGCCACTCTCGAGAGCCACTCCTAGCCAAGGGAGGAGCCCGAGAATTGCGGCCGCATAGGAAATCGCGTCCAACGCAAAAGGCCACACTAACCCTTTCCATGCAATGACGAGACCGCCAATAGCCGGTCCAACAAACATGGCCAACTGGTTGCCCACTTCAAGCCAACTATTGGCCACCATCAAGTGCTCGGCGGGCACCGCAATCGGTAAAAAAGCTTGAGATGTCGGAATATACAGGGAATCTAGCACCCCTAATCCCCCAGCCAAACCCATGAGTAGCGGAATGCTATCTAGGTTATTCCACAACGCTAGGGCCACCAGTCCCACAACCACAATGCGCAATCCATTGATGATCATCATAAAGCGTCGATGATGGACCAAATCTGCCAACCCTCCGCCGATTAACGAAAAGAGCAAACGTGCGACGACTTCCGATCCAAAAACACTGCCCATGGCCACGTATGAACCAGTGAGATGCAATACCGCCCACGCCACTCCCACTAACGCCATTTGATCACCCAGCGCCGAAATCAACGTTCCACCGACATAGGCACTGAGCCGGAAAGTCAATTGCCGATTCATTGGTTATCGCCCTCCATTTCCTTACCGTGTTCTACTAATAAGATCGTTGCCGTGAAGTGACGCGGCAGATTTTGACCGGTGGGAACCGATTTGTAGCGATTAAACAACGCCTGCAGTTCTTCTTGAAATTGATCCCAACGAGCTTCATCGAGCCATAGCGGATTTTCCGTCGTGACGATCGTGGCTAAGTCTTTCGCGATCGCTTCGTGGTAAGACGTCTGTGCTTCAGTTAGTAATTGGTCTCCTAGCGTGACAGCCACATCCGCATCTTGGAACGCGACCGCATGGGGATCGGTCATGAACACGCGGGAGACAAGCTCATACCGTTTGGAAGCAATTGAGCCGATTTTCACCTCGTCTTTGATTCGCACAAACTCGGCATCAACCAGCAGGCGTACGTGGTGAAGAATGGTCGCCGGATTGCTGCCAGTGCGCTCTCCCAGTTCCTTCAAATTGGCTGGTCCTTGGTCTAACGCTTGTAGAATCTTTTGCCGGAGTGGGTGCCCTAAGGCTTTGAATTGCGCTGCCTTGGATAACACGACCGAGGACGGCTTCATAGTTTAACCTCCTTGAGAAAAATCAATCGCTTGAATTTATTATACCCATTGAGAAAAACAAAACAATACGAAGCACTACCCTCTTTAGAAGGAGGGGGGCTACAACTTCGGAATAATGCCAAAATGGTGGGCTTGTCCTCTCCCGTTTGGAGACTAAGCACCGAGCGAGAGAGTTTATACGATGAGGCTAACATGAAAAAAGGAGGCGACGCACATATGGTCTTAGAACTCGAAGCAATGGAAAACGTGGAGACGACGTTAACCATTATCATCTGCGGCGACCTGTAAATGATAGGTTGATCAACACGGTAAGGAGGTGACACTAAATGACCTTG